>NZ_CP079863.1:314661-629323 GCF_025263485.1 Mycobacterium sp. SMC-2 | reverse complement strand
CGGTCGGCGGTTGCTCGGCTGGCTGGCGGCGTTCTTCGCGTGGCTGGTGCGGCGCGGCCGGCCCCTGGACGCTCCGTCGGAACCCGTCGTGGGTACCACCGTGCAGCCGGGGGATCACGTCGCCGTGCGCTGGAAAGGCAAAGTGCTGGTCGCCGTCATCGAATTGATTCCGCGCCCGTTCACCCCGACGGTGATCGTCGACGGCAAGGCGCACACCGACGACGTGGTGGACACCCGGTTGCTGGAGCAGTTGTTGACGGTGCACTGTCCCGACTTGGAGGCCGACGTCGTGTCGGCGGGGTACCGCGTCGCCCAGACCGCGGCGCCGGACGTGGTTAGCCTGTACGAGCAGGTGATCGGGTCGGCGCCGGCGCCGGCGCACCGCCGCACCTGGATCATCGTGCGCGCCGATCCCCGCCGGGCCCGCAAGTCGGCCGGGCGGCGCGAAGCCGGCATCGCCGGCCTGGTCCGGTATCTGGTGGCGTCGACGACACGGATCGCCGACGAACTGGCCAGGCACGGGGTCGACGCGGCGTGCGGGCGCAGCTTCGACGACTTCGACCGCGCCGTCGATATCGGATTCGAACGGGAGAAGTGGTCGACGATCAAGGGGCGCAACAGCTTCACCACCGCCTACACCGCGCCCGGCGGCCCGGACGTGTGGTGGTCGGCACCGGCCGACCACACCATCACCAGGGTCCGCGTCGCGCCGGGGGCCGCACCCGAGTCCACGGTGCTGCTCACCACAGGCGACAAGCCGAAGAAGCGGCGGGGTTTCACGCGAGTCTCCGGTGGCCAGCGCGCCGCGTTGCAAGCTCAAATCCTTGTCTCCGATCGCCACTACCAGCTGCCGATCGGATCGGCGGGCGTGCTGGTCGGCGAGACCGCGAGCCACTACCCGGTCTATCTGCCCTTCGACGATGTCGACGCGAGCGTCCAGCTGGGTGACGCCCGGGTCTTCACCCAGTTCGTGCTGCGGGCCGCGGCCGCGGGCGGGAGCGTCACGCTGGGCCCGCACTTCCGGCAATTCGCCGAGCTGGTCGGCGCACACGTCGGGCCGGAGGCGAAGGTGGCGTGGCCGAACGCCACGAGCTATCTCGGACCCCACCCGGGGGTCGAGCGGGTCACGTTGCGCCACAACGTGGTCAGCACCCCCCGGCATCGGCAATTGCCGATCCGGCCGGTCTCCCCGCCCGAGGAAAGCCGCTACGAGCAGGCCCTGCCGGGCGCCGGCAGAACCGCTTCCTGAGCCCGGCCGTTCGGCGACCCCGCTCGACGCGCGCGATCCGCCCGGTCGCCTTAGACTCAAGCCCGGTTGTGGGCCGAGGGCGGCGGCCCACGCTTCAGGACTCAACCGACGTTAAGGACCTTGCCCATGAGCACTCTTCGGTCGAGCGCGGACGCGCACCCGCAGGTGGCGGAGGCGCTCGAGCAGTTGCAGCAGTTCACTTCGGCCCTCGAGTCCCAGATGCAGCGGACGCACACCGAATCCTTCACGGCCACAGACGAAGCCGAGACGGTCGAAGTGACCATCAACGGGCAACGCTGCCTGGTCGGCCTGGACATCGAGGCCGGCCTGCTGCGCCTCGGCGCCCACATGGTGCAGCAGCGCATCAACGAGGCGCTGGAGAAGGCGCAGGCCGGCGCCTCGGCGGCCCTGCGGGCACAGCAGGCACAGCTGTTTGCCTCCCTGACCGAGCTGGCCGGTTCACTGCAACACACCGTCGGCTTGATCTGAACCTCCCCGGCTCGGATTGTGGGACAACGCCCCTCCTGGGGTCTAGACTCTGCCGGGAGCATGGGCGATTTCGAGCGAGATGTGGGTTCTCCCGGACGGGATTCGGTAGGCGTTGAGCCCGGGCCGCTGGCGGATCTGCTGCATGCAGCACGGCCCGCCCTGTGTTTCGTCTCCAATATCGGGGACTCCGTGCTGACGTTGCCGACCGTGCGCGCGCTAGCCGAAATGTTCACCGCCCCAATCACGCTGATCTGTCCCAAGGTCGCCTTCGACCTGTGCTTCCGGGAGGTGAGTTCGCGCCACGTCGATACCGCGGGGCTGCCGTTCACGGGATCCGCCGCCGCACCTCCTTCGTCGCGCCGCCCGTTCGATTTCGACGCCCTGGCTTCGGAGATCGGCGACACCGACGTATTCATCGACACGCTGACGTGGAGCGCGCTGTCGAGCACGATCATTGGCCCTCTGGTACAGCGCATAGCGCCCAAGAAGAGCATCGGTTTCGTCGCCGACCATGGCTACGACGTGGTGGTCGCCAAAGAGGACTGTCACGCCGCCGACTTGATGTTCAAGTTGGCTCGGCTGTTTGATCCTTCGCTGCGGATAGAGTCCTACGCTCAGCCGGTGCCCATACCACCGGCTGTGCAGGATGAGGCGCAGTCGATCCGCGCCGCTGTGCCCGCAGGGATCAAGGTGCTCGTCGTGCACGCCGACACTCACTGGACAGACAAACGCTGGCCCGCTACCAGATTCATCGACCTGCTGGATCGGTTCTTGTCGCGGCGTCACGACTTCGTCGCGTGGATCGTCGGTATGGGGCACGAGGAGCTTAACGTCGGGCGGGAGCGCGACCGGATCTTCGCCCACCTCGGGCTGCCGCTCGACCTCGCCATGGGCATGGTCGCCACGGCGGACCTGTTCGTCGGGATCGATTCGTGCATGCTGCACGCCGCCGACCTGGCGCGCGTACCGGGAGTGGGTCTCTTCGGTCCGACGCGGGCCGACACGTGGGGGTTCAGGTTCGGGCCTCATCGGCACGTCGATATGAACAAGATGGCGGACATCACCGTGGATGCGGTGCTCGCGGCGATGGAGGAGCTCGCCGACGAGCATGCCGGACGCGCGAAGTAGGCCTCTGCCTTCGAATCGCGGCTTCCTTCGCACGGATTCGTGCACTCACCATGCCCGATCCGGGTTTAAGCTCGGCAAAGGATGGTCGGATTGAGCGAACTCACGGTGCTGCGGGGCGGACACTCGGTAACGGTTGAGCGTGGCCTGCTAACGCATCTGCTGCAGGCGCGTAGACCCGCTGTCTATTTCTCCACTCTTATCGGGGACTCCGTCCTGGTGTTGCCGACGCTGCGGGCGTTAGCCGAATCGTTCAGTGCGCCAATGACACTGATCTGCCCGCAGGTGAGCTTTGACGTGTGCTTCCGGGGGCTGGGTGGGCGACTCATCGACATCACGGGGTCACCTCCGATCGGGCCGCCGCTGGGACCAGCGTCAAATCGAGTACTGGATTACGATGCTCTGGCCGCGGAGATCGGCGATGTCGACGTATTCATCGACGCCGTACCGTGGGACGTGCCGTCGAACGTTTTCGCCCGCTCTCTTCGGGAGCGGCTGTCGCCCACGACGAGCATCGGCTTTCCAACAGGCGACGCCTACGACATCGTGGTACCGAGGGATCTGCCGCACTCGGCCGACCTGACCTTCAAGTTGGCGCGCCTGTTCGATCCCGCGGCGCGGATCGAAAGCTATGCCTCGCCGGTGCCCATTCGACCGGCCGTGCAAGCGGAAATCCGGGCGCTCCGTTCCGCACTGCCCGCCCGGACCAAGGTGCTGGCCGTGCACGCCGATACCACGTCGTTGAACAAGCGGTGGCCGGTCACCCGTTTCATCGACCTGCTGGACCGGTTTCTGTCGCGCCACCGCGAGTTTGTGGCCTGGGTCGTTGGGATGGGGCCCGAAGAGCTCAACGTCGGCCGTGAGCGCGACCGCGTGATCCCGTACCTCGGAGTACCGCTGGACCTTGCGATGGGCATGGTCGCCGAAGCGGACCTCTTCCTGGGAATCGACTCGTGCATGCTGCACGCTGCGGACCTGGCCCGCATTCCGGGAGTGGGCCTTTACGGTCCAACCCACCCCGACAGATGGGGTTTCAGGTTTGCGCCGCACCGGCATGTTCACGCGAGTGCCATGACGGACATCACCGTCGACATGGCGCTCGGCGCGCTGGAAGATCTCGCCTATCGCGAGAGGGCGAGCCGCACGTGACGGCGAGTATGCAGAGCATTCGCTGTCACGCTCAGCTCGAGCCGGGGATCCGACTGCTGCAGCAACGCATTGCCGTCCTCGGGGGACGCATCGTCCGCGGTTGCGAGGGCCATCCCCCTTGCGGTGATTCCGGCCTACATCTGCGGCACGTCGGGGTTGTGGCGACTGGCGAACACGCCCACGGTGAGCTCTTGGAAAAGCTGAGACATGTTGCGGTGCAAGCGAATTCAGCTACGGATCCCACCTGCCGGGTATCGGTCGCCGTCAACGAGTGCGAGTTGGCACCGAATTCGCGGCAACCAACGTGGGCGGTTGACATCGTCTTCGCCCCGCGGCCCGGCCTCGACCCCCGCGACTACTTCGAGCACTTGGCCGCCAGCTACTCCGAACTCTGCGAGCAGCTGCACGGAAGCATTGAGGACCGTCGCGATGCGACCACCGCCGGCTTGCTGTCGGCCGCGCGCCAGTTCTACGACATGGCGCTGTCATGGCACTGCAAAGAACCGGTCTTTTCTCCCGCTGGACAGGGTATTTCGGCGATGACGCTACATGTGCACGCGCTCAACTTCGCTCTCTGGCATCACGAAGACGCCGTTCGTCGCGCCGGCGTCAGTGACCGCGAGGTGGCCCGCAGGAAAGGTTGCATCGATGATCTCAACGCTCGGCGCAACGCGGCCGTCGAACACATCGACGCGACGCTGCTTGACCGCCTCGACCCCGACGACGCCGCACCGCTGCACACCGAAACGCCCGGCACGATCGTCGATCGGCTGTCGGTTCTGACGCTGCGGATTTTGCACACGAACCAAGCAGAGGGCCCCCGTTCGCGCCTTGCGGTGCTCGGAGAGCAGCACGACGACCTTTTCTGTGGCCTAGAGCAGCTCTTGGCTCAGCTCGACAACGGCGAAGTCAGATTCAAGCTCTACCGACAGTTCAAGGAAGTCGGGCAGCGAAGTTACTGCGCGCTGTTCGAGAATCGAGAGGACTGATGCGGATCGTTCAATACGCCGCCGACTCCCACCACCGTCGCCAGTCCAGGAAAGGGTCCTTGTGCGCCTCGTATTGCAGGTGCAGGGCCAGCGAAGGTAGCGGTGTGAACAGAAGAATCTGCTCGCGCCAGATCTTATTGATGGTCGATTCTTCGAAGATATGATGCTTGACACCGTAGGGCGTACTCGAATAGCGCGCGAGCCGCTCGAAAAGCTCCCAGTTGCGCCTCAATGTAGTGGCTTCCACCCAGCAGGTATTCGTCGTGTGGGTGTTCGTTCGCCAATGGCGTCGGGTGCCATACAAGACTCGACAATTATGTTGACTGAATATCGGGCTGAGATAATTATTGGGATCATCGTACGGATGCAGGGCCACTTCCCGACCCTCGCATTTCCTTTTGAACAGCGTATGAGCCTCTAACATCTCAGGTATGGCCGAAGGTGCGTGTAGGTAATCGTCCTCGACGAAATAGACAAGGTCGCGGGCGTCGTCACGAGCTCTGGAGAACGATGCCAGGCAAGACGCGTTATAACCCCGATCTGTGAGCGCGACGAATTCGACCTGGTGCCGGCATCCATCAAGTATTCGGCGCAGCGCCGTAATGACGGTGGAGGACGAGTGATCATCGAAAACACGCAGGAGGATGTCACCCGGTGCTTCGTTGATCGAGGTGACCAGCGATTGCGTACATCGAAGCGTGATTTCGCTTTTGGGAGCGCCGACGTATCGACGCCCGCCATGCACGCTTATTTCCGAATGGGTTTGTAGATGGATGTCGAGTTTCATGACTGTGGTGAGCCTAGCTCAAAATCCGTGCCTTTCACGGCGGCCCGGCACGCGACCCCCACCGGGGAACGCGGCCGACGGCTTGGGGTCGTCCTGCCGTGCTTGCCGGACTGAGGCGTCAATCCGGTCGGCCTCGCGGTAGCAAAGCGCGAGGAGACCCCGCCCGTCGGACCCGACCCACCGGCATCCGCGCCGGACGGCGGGCGTCGATCCGGTCACATCCACTGCAGCCTGCCGAAATTCCGCCCGAAAGGGCGAAAGCAAGAGCGCAAATTGCTGCGCGTGGGCGCTGTTTGGTGACTTAGGATTAACCATCGTGAGCGGTAGGCGCACCCTGCACCGCCCGTAGGACTTGGCGCTACGAAAGGGGTGATCGGTGGTTGCACCGCATCCTGTCTTCGGTGGTGCCGCGTCCCTGTCATGTGCCGATGGTGTGGTCATCAGTCGCCACCGCCGTGCGGCCCGGCCGGTTTTCGGTCACCGGGAATCCCTGGGGAGGTCGCGCGGCCAAGGGTGTGACATACCTATGCTGACGGCTTCAGCAAAGGAGAATGAGCCGACATGACTCAGATGCTGAAGGTCGAGTACGAGGAGCTCATGCAGCGGGCCGCCGAAATCGAGGCGCCGCTGCCACCCATCCCTTCCACCAATCCGCAGGGACCATGCCGCCTTTCGTTTGTCAATGACGCTGCCACACAACTCGCGCTATCCGCCGATGCGATGCGGCTCTATTTGAAAACCTGTGAGCGCGAATGGAAGGCGTTGGCGAAATCGCTGCGAAACGCGGCCAAGGCCTACGAAGAGGTCGACGAAGGGGCGGCGGAGTCGATCAATGCCATCGGCACCGACGGGTCTTCGTCGGGTGCGGCACCGGCCGCCGCAGGAACCAGTGCCGAAATGTCGGCCATGTGCGACCCGGACGAAGACTGGGGCTGGGATCCACTGCCGTCCCCGAAACCGCCACCGGCATTTGAATACCCCTACTACGAGGTCAGGCAGGCGGCGAAGGATATCGAGGCCGGCGATCAGGGCGCGGCCTTCAGGGCGTTCGCAAAGGAATGGGATGCGTTTCAGCGGGAACTCCAGAAGACGGCCTATCGGTTCCGCCCTTTCGTCTCCTGGGAGGGCGAATCGCGGGATCTTGTCGAAGTAAACTTCGATGCCCAGCGCCAGTGGATCGTTTCGATGGCACAAATGTGCGTGACGCTCGGCAACCAGGCCAACAGGGTGGTCGACGCGCATAAAAAGGCACGAGTTGCGTACGGGGATTCCGCCTCGCGTAATCCGGACGGAACGTGGGCAATCGAGACTGAGCACCCCACGAACTACGAGGTAGAGCTGAACGACTGGTGGTTTAAGAAATACACGCAGGATGGCGGCCACTACTTGTATATGGCGATCAGCTGGTATGAAAGTTTGCAGGCAAAGTCAGAGCGGTCACTGGAGCTTTACGTTTCGAACGCAGGCTTGCCGATCGCGCCGGTGAATCCGAAGATGCCGCCCAGAGCCCAGTACATTCCCCCGCCGCCCGACCCCAACGCCCCCGAGGAGGACGGGACGATCGATCCGATCATTCCGGGCCTTGTGCCCCCCGGTGAGGGTAGTGGCGTGCCCGCCACGCCCATGATGCCTACCGTGCCGCAGATCCCAGGAGCCCCGGGAACAGCGGACCAACCGGCCATGGACGCCGCCATGAAAGACGCGTTGAAGGGCAAACCGGGCCTGCCGGGCGGGGGCGGGCTCAAACCGGCCGGGTTGGGAGGCGGCGGCGGGGCCGGTGTGCCGTCGATGCCGTTGCAGCCCGCGGTGGACGCCGAAGCGGCGTCCCGGCTTGCCGGGGCGGCGCCCGGGGCCGCGGGCCCGGGCCGCGGGATGCCCGGCACGGGCAGTGCGGCGGGCGGCGGCATGGGCGGCGGCATGGCCCCGATGGGCGGGCCCGGCCAGAACCAAAACCAGGGTAAGGGCAAGCGCGTGCAATCCGATGACGAATCGCTGTACACCGAGGAACGCGCATGGACCGAGGGCGTTATCGGAAATCGCCCGCGCAAGACGGCACCCGACAAGTAAGGATTGCGAATGACCGTGGAAATGCATCCCCAGGTGGCAGAGGCGCTGCGGCAGGCGCAGCTGTTCCAGTCGGCCTTGGAAGACCAGCAGCACCGAACGAATACCGAAACATTCACGGCCACAGACGAATCGAAGACAGTCGAGGCAACCCTCAATGCTCGGCTTTGCCTGACCGGTCTGCATATCGAGGACGGCCTGCTGCGCCTGGGCGCGGAAACGGTCGGGGAGCGTGTCAACGAGGCGATCGGCAACGCGCGGGCCGTCGCGACCGCCGCGATCGACGCCGAGGAGGACCGGCTTATCGAATTGGTCGCCGGCATCGCCGGTTCGCTCAAAGAAACCCTCGGCTTAACCTGAGCGAAACCCGGTGCGGGACATGGATTTGATGTTCTCCGACCGGCGGTGACCGACGCTGCAATTTGCCGCAGTGGGCTTGGCTGAACCTCGATTACGCTTACTAACCATGATGTCCGGTACCCCCCAGCGGCCGACGCGTTTCCCCGTGCCGCCGCGAGAGGAGTAGGCAATGGGCGTCGCGAAGCCGATCAGCGAGTACGCCGCGCAGATGCTTGCCCCGGACGCCTGGCCGGAGGTGGACGAGGACAACTACTACGACCGGGCGCAGCAGTACACCGAGGTGCTGCGGCAGGTCACCGCGGTGTTAGAGACCTGCCAGCACGAGCAGGGCGACATCTTCGACGGCGGGTTCTGGTCCGGGAGCGCCGCCGCCGCCGCCAAGAGCGAGCTCGGCACCAACATCGATGAGCTCAAAAAGTTGCAGAACGGCCTGGCGACGGTGATCACCTGGCACAGGTATGTCGCCGATTCGGTCGCTCAGGCCAAATGGGACGTGAGCGACATCGTCGATGCAGCGCAGACAGAAATCAGCGCCCTCGAAAACGACTCCACCCTGGATGCCGCCGAACGGACCACCGCGATAAATGCGGTGGTCAGCACCGCCTACGGGGCGAACCTCAGCGTGGTCACCGGAACCGCCGAGCGGATTGTGGCGAGCAAAGCATGGAAGCCGCCCCACAATGCGCTGCAGGACTTGCTCGATCAGAAGACACCGCCCCCGGTCACACTTCCGGACACCCCGCCCTCGCCCGGGCAACCCGTCGAGGAAGAGGGTCCCCGGCCCGGCCCGGCGCCACCGGCGCCGGTGACGCCACCGCCTGCGGCGCCCCCACTCGCGCCTCCCGGAATGCCACCACCAGGAATGCCCACACCGGGAATGCCCACACCGGGTCCCGGGGCGCAGCCCCCTCCCGGGATGCCGACCGTACCGGGCCAGGCGCCCGCACCACCGGCCGCCAAGCCCGGCGGCGGCGGGCCCGCGGTGCCGGGCGGCCCGGGCGGTTCGCCGGCGCCTCCGTTGGCTCCCGCAGCTCCGCTGAGCCCGGCGGCCTCGGCGGAACCGCTCGGTGCGGGCGGACGCGGCAAGGGCATGACGCCGGCGTCGCTGATGTCGCCGTCGGTGGCGCCCCGCACGGAGGAATCGGCCTCGGCTGCGCCTGCCGGCGCCGCGGGCATGCCGGCTGGACTGCCGGGCGCGTCGGGCGGCGCGTCACGCGGTCGCGGTGGCGGGGCGGGCTCCGGTGCTTCGGCCGGGCAGAAACCGACAAGTGGTTCTGCCACGACACGACCGGCGGCGGCCCGCCACCGCCCGGCGACCACTCAACCGGCCGCTTCCGCCGGCGACCCGGCGTCGGCGAAGGAGCGGAGTGATTCGCCGGATGCCGTTGTGGTGACGCCCATCATCCCGGTTTCGAAAGCGCGCGCCGAACGTGACGCCATCGCGGACGCGGCCACCGCCGACGCGGAGCGCCGCCAGGGCGGCGGGTCCGATCCGCTGCGGCTGGCGCGGCGCATCGCGGCGGCCTTGAACGCGCCCGGCGCCAATGGTGCCGGCGAACTCGGATTCTTCTGGGTGACGGCGGTGACCACCGATGGCGCGATCGTGGTGGCCAACAGCTACGGGCTCGGCTACATCCCCGACGGGGTCCAGTTACCCGAACAGGTGCAGATGGCCAGTGCCGACGACGCGATTCCGATCGCCGAGCGGGCGCGCTGGGCCACCTACCCGGTGATGGCCGTGCAGGGTTGGGCGCAGCATCACGACCAGAAGCTGCGGGCGGTGATCGCGACCGAGGAGCAGCTGGCCAATTCGGATCCCGGCGCGGCCAAGGTCGTGCTCAAGCCCGACGACATCCCGGACAGCGGCGACATGGTCGGTCGATCCCGGCTGGAGGTGCTGGACCCGGAGGCGGCGTACCGGTTGGCGGAGACCACAGACGTGCGGTTGGTCGACCTGTTGCCGCCGGCGCCGGCGGATGCCACGCCGTCGGCGGACAGCCACCGGGCGCCCGAAGAACTGATGGACTCCGATGCCGCGGCTCAGCTCGCCGCCTCGCTGGCCGACGGGAAGATCAGCCTGCAGGAGATGCTCGCCCAGGTGCCGAAATCGCCCGAGGATGCCGCCCCGCCCGTCGACCGGCGGCCGATGCTGTGGTTCGACGTGATGAAGCCGCTGGCCAGTCGTTCACCTGGGCGGCAGGCAGCGCACTTGCGGGCCTTCCAACGCTACGCCGAGCACGCCCAGGAGGTTTTTGTCTCGGAGGCGCACACCGCGGTCGACCCGGTGGCCCAGCGCGCCGCCGTCGCCGACTGGCTGTACTGGAAGCACCTCGCCGGGTTGTTGACGGCAGCCCTAGCCGAAGCATCGTGAGTTGGTGGTCCACTCCACACTCCGACGAAGCAGCGGGCCTTCTTCCAGAGGTTCCGGCACCCCTCGGCCGGAGCGAAGAAGGCCCGCCTTCGTCGGAGCGTCAACTGATCACCGGGGGTCCTTGTCCTCGACGACTTCCCTGCGCCGCCGGCCGATCACGCCCTCGGTCCACGGCCGCCGCTCGGTATAGAGCGACTCCTGATCTTGTTGCGCGCGTTTGCCTTTGCCGTTCTGTTGCCCCTGAGGCCCGGGGGCGCCCATCGGCGCCGCGCCCATGCCGCCGCCCAATGCGTCGCTGCGGCCTGGCATTCCGCGGCCCGGGCCGGCGGACCCGGCTGCCGCCCCGGCGGGCCGTGACGGCGCTTCGGCGTCCACCGCGGGCTGCAACGGCATCGACGGCACACCGGCTCCGCCGCCGCCCAACCCGGCCGGTTTGAGCCCCGGGGTTTTCGGCGGGGCGGGCGCCCCCCTCCAAACGCCCGCCCCCGTCGGGTCAGTGGGCATCGCCGGCGTACCGGCGAATGGTGCACTCGGCATGCCGGTGGGGGTGGTCAGGTATTCGTCGCCGTAGGGCAACTCGCCGTAAGGGGTGTCGGGATCCGTCTCGTACGAGCCGGGTTCGGGTGGCGGGGCGATGTAGTAGGCGGCAGGAGGCTTGGGCGGATTGATCGGCGCCAAAGGCAGGGCCGCCCTTCTTTCGTATTCCGCCAGTACCTCCTCCGACTTCTTCTGCAACCTGGCGTACTCCTCTTCCAATGCGGGCTTGACGCTGCCTTTCCAATGCTGCGCGGGCAGATGGCTTTGGAAGTACACCCAGGCGTCGTCGAGCTCCTTCAGCTGCGCGACCGTGGGGTGCTCCGTGACGGCCCAACGGTGCGTCGACACGACCCCTTGCGCCTGGCTGACCATCGCGCCGGACAACGCCGCCATTTGGTCGAGCCACGACCGGTGCGAATCGAAGTTGTCTTCAACGGCATAAGTCGCGTCGCCGTACCAGTCGACGAACGGCCGGAAACGATAACGGGCCTCCAACAACGCTCGCTGGTGATCGGTCCACGCCTGTGCAAACAGGTCGAACGAGACGCCCTGATCAAGTTCGGCGATCTCCTCGGCGGCCTGCCGGACGGGGTAGTAAGGCGTCGCCTCGATCGACGACCCCCCAACCTTTTTCGTGTCGCTGAGTGTCAGCGGGTCGGGACCCTCGTCCGCGACGCCGGGGGCCGCGGCCGAAATCGACGTGCCGTCGTTGATGGCCTCTTCCGCGCTCTCGTCGACCTCCTCGTAGGCTTTGGCCGCGTTGCGCAGCGAATCCGCGAGGCGGCGGCGCTCGCGTTCCCCCACCCCCAGGTAAAGGCGCATGTTGTCGGCGGACAACGCAAGTTGCGCGGCGGCGGCGGCGACCGTGGCCAGGGCACAGGGCGCTGCGGGGTTGTCCGCGGGCTGTCCCGGGAACGCGGCCTCCACCTCGTCGGCCCTGGCCATCAGCTCCTGGTATTCCACACTCAGCGTCTGCGGTTGGGACAGCGTCTGCGTCATGGGATGATCTCCTCGGTCCCGACTGTAGTCAGGTGACTACAGTGCACTACCCGGGAGTGTAGTCATATGACTACAGACGGCACAAGCCCCTCCGACCGGGAGTTTTCCCACGGGTGGCGGGTCGCAGCGGCACACGCCGGCCCGTTAATGGCTGGCCGGCAGACGTTCGAAACGTCCCCTGCGGGCAGCAGCTTGATGCGCGGGTGGTGCCGGGCGCTTAACCGCTCAGAGGGGCGTCGCCTGCGTGCCGGCCGGCGTCCTGGGCTGGGCCGGAGCCTTTTCGGCCGTCTCAGCGCCCGGCGCCGCGCCGCCGGCCTGCGCCTCGGCCGGCCCGCCTTCCTCGTCGGCCTTCGGTTCGTCGACCAGCCGGTCCTCGTCGGTGGAAGACGGGTCCCTCTTGTTGCTGTCGGCGAGTTGCGCGGGCGTGGCTCCGGCGCCCTGCATGCCCTGCATGCTTCCCATCGCCCCCTGCATGCCCTGCATCACGGATCCCAGCGGTCCCGCTGCGCCGGCCAGTTGGCCGAGTTGAGGCGTCGGCGTACCGGGCTGCGGAGTGGGCTTGGACGTGCTCGGCTTGTCGCCGTCTTTCGGTTTGTCCGTATCGGGTTTGTCGCCCGGGGAACCGCTCACAGGCTCTTTCGCGGCGGCGCGGAACTGGACTTGGGTCAGGTGGTCACCAAGCCGCTGGTCGGTATCGGTGTACATGCCGGCCGCAGCAGCGATGCTCGATCCGGTCTTGGTCAGGGCGGCCTTGACGGCGGGCAACCCGTCGGTCACCGGTGATTCGATGATCGGCAATGTCGAATTGATGGCCGCTGACACCGAATCCGTCCCGGGAGCCACGATTGGCGCGGGCGGCACGGGAAACGGCAGATCCTGCAGCGTGTTTCCTGCGGTCTCCAAGCGCGCGGGTTCCACGACCAATGGCTCGATCATCAGCCGATCTCCTCTGCCCGCTTTCGATTACGAGAATCTTACCTAACCTGCGGGCGCCTGAACCGCGGCAATTTTTGCCTGCCCCGTCAGAATTGAATGTTGCGGACCATGTCGTAGACGCCCGTGACCCACAACAGCATTGGCAGGATGGCGGCGACCAAAACCCCGTCGAGCAGTTCCAGGACGCGCTTCGCCACCGGTGAGATCCGGCGGATCCCGACCGTGGCCCCGACGACCGCGAGCGCCACCACACTGATGGCCGCCAGGATGGTCAGGAAGAGCCATGCCAGGTGTGGATACCAGAGGCTCAACCTCGCGGTTACACCGATCGGAATGGCGACGGTCGCCGCGAGCAGCGCCCACGCGCACCACCGGTCGGCGTAGAGACGTGACCTGAATCCGCATGCGGCGGTGACCAACCCGGCGACGACCAGGCTGTGTACGAAGAAGTGTCCGCGCACCACGATCGCGATGACACCGGCAGCCAGCACCAGGGTGCCGGCCGTGACGAATCCAATCAGCAGTCGCGTGGCAAGCTCGCTGCGTTCGGTGAGGCGTGCGGCGGAGCTCGGCACCGAGGCGATGATGGCCTGCCACGTCCTGGCTTCTTTGTCGTCGCCGAGCTCTTGGCCCGCAACGGGATCGAGCAACTCGTCGTGCTCGACGGCCTCGCCGGGCGCTGGGATTGGGGGCAGGGCGATCCGGGCGACCGCGACGGTCAGCTTGGCCGCATTGGTGATGGTAAAGAGCCCAAACGCAATGGCTCCCGCCGGCACCCAATGCTGCCAGCCATAGCCGAAGGCGAGGGCGGCCGCGGTCACCGCAATCGATGTGACGACGACGAATGATGCGAGCTCGGAACGCCGGCGTGGGCCACCCCTGGTCAGCAGCGTCAAGAACAGCACCACCGCTGCCGCGCCGGCGAGCTGGGGCGCCCCGAACGGAGCCGCTCCGCGGGGCGCCGGAATGGCCAGCGCCGCAGCGACGGTGATCAATGGCGCCGCCGTCGCCAGCAGGCTCTCCGACAGGCTCAGATTCTGGTAGAACTTCTTGGCCACCCAGCTGCCCGCCAGCGCCGAAAGGCCGGCGATGCCCAGCGCGAGCGGCCACCACAGGTGACGGCCGGTGTTCCACCATGCCAGCGCCGCGACGGCGGCGACCGCCACGGTGACGATTGGAAGCGCCACGCCGATAAAGCGATTCAAAGCCGGTCGGTCGAACTCGGCCGATTCGTCGAGCACGGCGATCGCGTCGATGACGTCCTCGACGAGCGGCCGGTATCGCTCGGTGCGGCTCACCGGCACCAGCGTCAGCAGCGATCCGTCGACGATGACGGCGTCGTCGAGCGACTTGTCGGGCTTCAGTGGCGGGGCCCCGGGCCGGGCGAAAGTCCATGCGCCCTGGGCGGAGAAGTCGAAGCCGGCCAAGACATCGGCCGGAGTGTCTTCGAGAAGTTCGGCCAGCACCGAGACGGTGTCATCGATGTACGCCTCTATCGGCGCAGACGATGGCAGGACGATATCGGTCATCCGCCGTCCGGTAAGAATGGTCACCCGGGTGGTTGCGGGCTTGGCGGGGGCGGTGGTGCCGGCGGCACCCGCAGTCGCGGCTGCGCCGGGAGTAGCGGTGGGTGCGCTCAACGACGTTCACCCCTGTCGAAATCGTCGGACAGTGCTGCGGCAAGCTCGGTAATCCTACGCTTGTAAACGGGGTCGAGCAGGCGGATTTCGATCCCTTTCCCCGTCGCGACGTGTTTGTCCCACGGCAACACCACGACGCGATCCGGGCGAACATGCTGCCCGAATTGGCGCACCAAGTCGGTGATCGCGACGTTGGGTTCGCCCGGCACCACATGGTTGATCACCACGCATGCGCGGCTCAGCAGATCCTGATGACCGCTATTGCGCAACCAATCGATCGCGACCGCGGCTTGCCGGGCACCGTCGATCGATGCGCTGGTCACGATCACCGCCCCGGATGCGGTTGCGAGCAGACCGCGCGTCAAGCCGGCCCCGCAGTCAGTCAGCACGACGCTGTAAAACCTCGACACCGTGTCGGCGGCCTGTTGCCAGTCCGCCGCACTGAAAGCGCGCGGCACCGTGCTGTAATCCGCCGCGGCGAGCACCTCGAGGTTGACCGCATTGACGCTGGTGAGCGACCGCACGTCGTTGTAGTGCGAAAGGCCTTTCCCGGCGAGCAGATCGACAACACTCGAAGCCGACCGTTGCCCTGCCCGATCGGCCAGGTTGCCTGACTCCGCATCCGCATCGAACGCCAGGATCCGGTCGCCGCGCACCTGTGCCAGCATCGAACCCAGGGCGACCGTCAGGGTCGTCTTGCCGACACCGCCCTTGAGGCTCAGCACGGCGATCTGATGAGAACCGCTGGGAATGCGCCGAATTCGCCGGTGTAAGTCCAGCTCATATCGCTCGTCACGGGACGGGCCCGCGTTGATGCGCGTCAACTTGTACACCGTACGCCGCCAACCCCGTTGCGGTACCGCCTTTTCGGCTGACTTCTTGGCGGGCTCAACACCAATGTGGGTGACCGCATCGGTTGTGCCGCGTTCGCCGTTCGCGGGCACCGGGGGCTTCGGTGGCGCCGGCGATTCCGTGGGCCGTTGCACCGCGGGGCGTGCAGGACTGGCGGGCGATGCCGGCCGTTCACGTTGTTTCAACGGCACTGGCCCGCCGTTCGGCTCCGCCGCGGCGCGGTTGGCGCGTGGAGTTGATGGGGCGGAGGGTCCGATCGTTGCTTTGACGTGATCGGGTTGCTCGGCGCGATGGCTGTGTCGCCCGGTGCTGGGGAGGTTTGGCCCGTTGGTGTCGTCGCGGTTGTCTCGGCGCGAATGCCGGGCATGCTGAGCCGGCGTCGGCGGGCGCGGTTCCGATTGCTGCGCTGCCGATTTCGCCTCGAGCGGCGGAGGCCGCTGGCCGCGATCAACGGGCGGAGGTTCGGCCGGGGGCTGCCTCCGCCGCTCGACCGGGGGTGGTTCGGGCAGCGCTTGGGCGGGTTGCTCCGTCAGTTCGATCGGTATTGGGGGTCGCGCCGGCGGGCCCGGTTGGGTCTGCTCGACCGGGGGTGGTTCGGGCAGCGCTTGGGCGGGTTGCTCCGTCAGTTCGATCGGTATTGGGGGTCGCGCCGGCGGGCCCGGTTGGGTCTGCTCGACCGGGGGTGGTTCGGGCAGCGCTTGGGCGGGTTGCTCCGTCAGTTCGATCGGTATTGCGGGTCGCGCCGGCTGGCTTGGTGCGGTCCACTCGACGGGCGGCGGCTCCGGTGGGGCCGAGGAAAGATGCTCCTCGAAGTGGATGGGCATCGGCGGCGGGCTATGGCCGTTCGGCTCGTGCGCGCTGGGCGGGGCGGGCGACGTCGAAACCGGCGCGGACGCCATCGCAACCGGCGCGTTGACGTCGAATTCCGTCTGCGCCGCAGCCTCATCCGCAATTTCCATTCCCTCGGGGGATTGGAAGAGCCGGTCGTAGTCGGCCGCCATCAAACCCTTTCGTCAAACTCGTTTCACGCGAGGAAGCACGAGAAGAGCCTAGATCTCCCGTTAGGTCGACGTGGCCCAATCTCGTGCTTCGCCGCTCGCCATCGTCTTACGTGAACATGCCCGTGACGCCGGATTCGGTTTGAGCCATCGCCTGGCTGGCCTCCGTGATGCGCTGAGAAAGCGCCTGCAACGCGGCGTTGAGTTCAGCGGACGTGTCGTCCCAATTCCGCTGGACCTGCTGGTAGGCCTCCGAACCGCTGCCGCCCCACGCCTCGGCCAGCTTGGCGAGGGAACTCTTGCCCTCGTCGAGGAGACCCTGGGTGGTCTGCACAGCGCCCGCAATCGAGCTGGATCCCGCTTCGATACCGGCGAAATTCCATGACTGTTCCGACATATTGTTGCTCCGTTTCTTTGTGTTGCTGAGGGGGTGATGGGTCAGAAGTTCATCTGCGACGACAGCGAACTGGCTTGTTCCTCGTCGGCCGAGGAGTACTGGATTCCGGCGCCGTGAATGTTCTGCGAAATCTCGCTGAGCGTCTTGATCTGGGCTGTGCCCGCTTCGTGGAAGCGCTGCAGCGCCTGCTGAGCGGCCGCACCGGCTTGACCGCGCCAGTGGCCGGCCAGCTCGCCCCCGGTGGACTCCACGGTCTGGATGACCCGCTGGAGCTCGCCGGAGATCCTGTCGAAGTTGCTAGCCTCAGCGCTGAGGGTAGCGGCATCGGTCTTCATCTCTGCCATGCTGGACTACTTTCTCTGTTTCCTGTCCTCGCCAAGTGATGGCAAGTCTTCCGGCCCGGGCGGCCGGGAAGTCTCTTTTCTGCGGGCGCTCACCAGTCGTCCTCGTGCTCGAAATCGACGTCCTCGGCGTCGTCCAGGCGCGAGGCGAGCAGCGCGGGGGACGCCAGCCCCGGGCGGGTGGCTGCCGCGGACTGAGCGGCAGAACCGCCCATGCCGACGGGGGCCGCGCCCCCGGCCGCCGACGACCCGGCCCCGGCGCCCGCGGGAGCCATGACCTGCGATGGCCTGTCAAGCAACTGGTTCATTAGCGATGTGCGGGCTGCCGTTCCGCCGGCCCCGGGCAGCGCCTCCGAGCGCATGAGCCCCATGCCCACGCTCGGCCCCGATCCACCCGCCAACGGGTGGGTGGAGAGCGGGCTGGCGCCGACCAGGCCGACCTGGCCGCCGTCTTTGCCGGGCAGGTGGCCGAGCTTGTCGCCGACCAGACTGTCTCCGGGGCCGCCCATGCCGCCGGACTGGCCGGCCATCGAGGTGAGTTGCTGCAGCGGCTGCATCAGCTGCTGCATCGGTCCGCCGAGCTGACCCAGTTGCCCCAGGGACGGCATAGCCGGCTGCTCGAGGGGCACCTCGACCTCCGGAACGGTCTCGGGGATTTCGTCCTCCACCTCCGAGAGCGCGCGCATGGCCGTGGGAATCGCCTCGGAGCCAACGGCCGAGAGGGTGCTCAACGCTTCCGTCGCCACCGCTTCACCCACACCTGGCTGCAGGATCGGCTTGATAGGGGGAAGCGGCTCGAAGGTGGTGTTGGCGATCGTCTCCACCTGATAGATGTCCATGACGGCCGCGGCCTGATTCCACATTCGGACGAAATAGTCGGTTTCGTTCAGCCCGATCGGGACCATGTTGATGCCAAGGAAGTTCGTGGCGGTAAGAACCGCGTGCGTGATGTGGTTGGTCGCGATCTCCGGCAACGACGGCGTCATCGCCAGCGCCTTGGTGTACGACGCGGCCTGCGCCGCCGCGCGTGCCGCGCGCTGTTGGGCCTGCTGGGCCGCGGTCTGCAACCACGCCACCATCGGCATCGTCGCGGCTATGGCGCGTTCGCTGCTCATGCCGGTCCATGACGCCTTGAGGGAAACCAGCGCAGCAGACAACTCGAGCGCCTGGGTCTCGAGCGCGCCCGCCAGCGCTTCCCAGCCGGCGGCGGCCTGCAGCATCGGCGCCGGACCCGCTCCGGCCATCAGCCTCGCGGTGTTCAGCTCCGGTGGCATCGCGTGCCACAACATGGTTATCCAGTCCCCTTGTTTACGAGCGCTTTTCGGCTATCTCTTGTAGCCGGCTGGTATGTCGAAGGGTCCGTCGCCTGCGGCTGAACCCCGGCCAGCGGTGGCGGCGACTTCGTCGCCAATACCGGCAACGATCGGGTCAAGTGTCATTTTCTGCATTTTCCGTACCTCTTCTGCATATCCGCTCGAAATAGCTATTCAATTAGGGCAAAACAACCCATTGGTCAACGCGATCTCGGCTCGCTATGCGTGCGGTGGGTCCAGTGTTCTTACTGGGCGCTGGGATAATCGTAACCGCCTCCTGGAGGTGGTGAGTGCACTTCTTCTGGGGGATCCATGTAGGCGGCTTGGATGACCTCTTTCCCCTCGGGGGCGACCAAAAATGCCTGGCCAGGCGGTCGCCGCTTCACCTGGATGTCCCTCGACGGGAAGTCCTGTTTGTCGCCGGAAAGGAACAGGGTGGGCGATCCGGCGCCGTAGGCGGCGCCGACGAACTTGTCCATAGTCGCCTTGTATGCGGAACTCATTTGGCACGTCACAATGATGTGCAACCCGATATCCTGAGCGGCGGGTAATAAAGGCGCCAGTGGCGCCATCGGCGGTATACCTCCGGCCGCCGCGACAATCATGTGCCAGTCATCGACGAGAAGAACAACGTCGAATCCGCTCCACCATGACCGGGACCGGAGTTGCGCGGTGGTCAGGTCGGCCGGCGGCAAACGCTTCTGCAGGTTGACCGCCAGGGCCTTGATGGCTTCGTCGAGCGTCGTGCTGTTTCGGTTGATTGCGCCCGCGTCGAGCAGATGGCTCTGGGGCACCGCGTCCAACAGCCCGGAGCGGTAGTCGGCGAGCATGAACCGCACCTGTTTTGGGCTGTTGCGGGCACAGATGGCCCGCGCGATCGCGTGGGCGGTGCGGGTCTTCCCGGACTTGGGGGCACCGAAGATCAACAGATGCGGCGTGCTGTACATGTGCGCGTAGGCCACCGACAGATCCGTCTCGCGCACCCCGATCGGGATCGTCCAGCGCGTGCGGTAGTCGGAATCCGGTCCCGGTGGGTTCGGGTCGAGCTCGTACAGGTAGATCCGCTCCGGAAGCACCCGGACCCTCGGCGCCTGCTCGGTGTGTTGGGCCGCAACCTCATTCACCGCCGCGGTCATCGCCTCCACCAGGTTGTCGGCGCTGTGCACACCGTCGAGGCGGGGCACACCGATCATCAAGTGGTGCTTCTCCGTCGACATCGCCCGGCCCGGACGATTCGCCGGAATCTCCCGGGTCGCCCGATCGATCTGGGTGTCGTTGACGTCGCCGAGCCGGAACTCGATCTTGGTGCCCAGGTAGTCGCGAACCCGCGACTTCAGCTCCGTCCAGCGCGGCGTGGTGATGACGACGTGGACGCCGAACGACAGGCCCTGCGCGGCCAAATCCTGGACTTGCGACTCGAGATCGGGGAACTCGCTGACGAACGCCGGCCACCCGTCGATCACCAGGAAGACGTCGCCGAACGGGTCGGCCGCGACGGGCTGGTTCGGGTCTTCGCGCAGCTGCCGATACGCGGCGATCGAACCCACCCGGTGCTCCTTGAAAGTCGCTTCCCGTTGCCGCAGAACGGCTTGCACCTCCGCGACCACGCGCATGACGCGGTCGGGTTCCGTGCGGGTCGCCACGCCGCCGACGTGCGGCAGGTTTTCCAGATAGATCAGTCCGCCACCGCCGAGGTCGATGCAATAGAACTGGACTTGCCTGGGGGTGTGGGTGGCGGCGGCCGACAGCATCATCGTCTGCAGCAGCGTGGATTTCCCGGTTTGCGGTGCACCGCCGATGCCGATGTTGCCGCCGGCGCCGGACACGTCCACGCCCCAGGTGGCTTGCCGGTGCATTCGCGGCTCGTCCATGATGCCCAGGGCGAACCGCAACGGCTGGCGATCGTCCTGGGCGATGAGCTCGTTGACCGGGGTGGGGTCGGTCAACGGGGGCAGCCACATCTTGTACGCCCGCGACTCGGTGGTGCTGAGTTGTTCGAGCACCACCTCGCGCAGCGCCCGGCCCTTGGCTTCGACACTCATCGGCGCCGCCCCTCCTCGTCGCCGGCGCTACTCATGACGCCATCACCTCGTCGGGCGTGGGGCCCGCGGTGAACTGCTGGATGCGAACCGTTTTGGGGCCGGTTTGCGGGGCCGCCCCGTTGCCCTCACCGTTCGCCTCGGCCCGAGCGGCCGGGATGTAGGTGTTGCCGGTATACAAGGTGCTGAACTTGACCGGGTCTTCCATGCCCACCCGCAGGAATCCGACGCCGCTTTCCTTGTTGGTGATGTACTGCGCCTCCGGGGTGCCGATCACGGCTTTGGATTCGTGGGAACTGGTGGTGCGCAGTGCAATGCGGTACGTCAGGTTCGGCTCCAGTTTGTCGATGCGCACGCCGCCGGTTTGCAGCGACTGGGTGGCCAGTAGCAGGTGCACGCGCAGCGACCGCCCCACGCGGCAGATCCTGTCGAACAGGCCGATGAAGTCGGGATGGCTTTGCAGCAGCTCGGCGAATTCGTCGACGACGACGAAAAGCGTTGGCAAGGGCGGCAGGTCGGCGCCGCGCTCCCGGTACTTCTCGTACTCGGCCACCCCGGAGAGCGCTCCGGCGGCACCCACCTTCATGCCGGCCTGCCGCAGGATGCCCTGCCTGCGGTCGAGCTCTCCGGTCAGCACCTCACCCATGCGGCTGACGAGTTCGGCCTCCTCGGCCATGTTGGTAACCACCGCCGCGGTGTGCGGAAGCTTTTCCATCCCCAAAAATGTTGAGCCGCCTTTGAAGTCGGTTAGCAGCAGGTTGACCTGGTCCGGGTGGTGCATCGCCACCAGCGACAAGATGAGGGTGCGCAGGAACTCGGACTTGCCCGACCCGGTGGTACCGATCAGCATGCCGTGGGGGCCGGCGCCGAATTCGGCGCCTTCCTTGATGTCCAGGTACATGATGTTGCCGGTCTTGAGTTCGTGACCGAACGGGATCTTCAGCCGATCGCGGTCGGTGTCGGTGAACATCCGCCAGCGGCTCGGCGTCACCTCTTCGACGCTTTGCGCGCCGACCAGTTGATGCCATTCCGTCGCCGTCTTCTTCTGGATGCCCGTGCCCTTCTTGTCCAGCACGGTGCCGGTGATGGACCAACCGGCGAGCTTTCGCGCGATGCGCCTCGCCTGGTGGGGCGACACGCGGTCCGCGACCGAGGTCACCTGACGGAACTGCTGCCCCGGCAGGCGGTCGTCGGCGGTGCCGTCCTCGGCGACCCTGATGCGGTAGTTCGAGCCGCGGTGGTTGCCCAGCGTGATCACCGTGACACCGGCCCTGCCGTCGGGCGGGAAGCCCGCCCTGCCGCCGGTCAGGTCCACCACCACCACGTACGGGCCGCCCGGAAGCGAATCGGGGGTGTGCGGCCCGCGGGCGGCCAGGTCCGACAGGTTGTCCGGACGGGTGTAGATCATCCGAACCGGGCCGGCGGCGTCGGTCTCGGTCGGATGTTGCACGTGAGGTAGCCATTTCAGCCACGACCAGTCGGGATCGTCCGGGCTCTCGGTGAGCACCCGGATCTGCAGCAGGTCGGGCGGATGGAAGACGGCCAGGTGGCAGATCATGGCGGTCAACAAGCCGGCCGAACCCGCCGGGTCACCACCCACCGCGACGGTCGGAAAGGTGCGCAGCTGCACCAGCTTTGGGCAGTCATGGATAAGGCCGTGGGTGCGCAGGAACTTGACCACCCACATGTTGGCGACCGGTTCGAGGTAGGGCTGCGGCGCCGCGGTGGGGCCGGCCAGTTCGCCGCCCGCCGACGGCTTCATCAGCCGGTCCACCGCCGGCTGATCGCCGATTCCGATGCGGGTAGCGGCGTAGAAATCGGCGTTCGCCGGGCGCGACCACTGCCGCGGCGTGCCGATGAGCGAGGCGAGATCCTCGGGATGCGGTGCGTGGTAACCGAAGAACGCCACCTGCGCGCTGGCCGATGACGTCACCCGGGGGCGGAGCCCGGCCAGGTAGCGCAGGTATTCCTTGCGGTCGGCGTTGATCTCGGGCACTTTCTTGCCGCCGCCACCGTGACCGGCCATCATGCCCATCGACATCATGATCATCATCAGCGGCATCATCAGCATGTACGGCGACAGCTGCCTGGTGCCGGTGACCACCATGATCGCGATCATGCCGAGCATGCAGACACCCATGACGTACGGAAGCGCCTTCTGCACTCCCGACGGCGGGATGTCCACGCCAAGGTCCTCGGGTGGGGTGAGGCTGATCTCGCCCGGGGTAAGCCGGGGACCGCGCGTCACGGTGGGGGTGAACTTCTTGGTCGTCATGAGGGCCCTCCAGGGGCTGCCGCAGGGGCTTTTCGCGGGCTCGGGTCGGCGGGCAACGTGTCGTGCTCCAGCAGCGCGGCCTCCTTGGACAGCACTGGACCGTCGACGAGGAGGCGAATGATCTCCCAGGGCGCGGTCTTCGGCGCGCGCAGACCCAAAGCCGAGGCCGTCTGGGCGTCGGGGAGCCCGTAGCGCACACCCTCCGGGTCGACGTAGTACAAAGATTCGCCGTACCGAGGATCCGGGGACTGCACCTGCACGTACTTGCCGCCATCGGTGTAAATCGTTGCGGGCCCTTGGATTTGCTTGATCCCGGAGTTCATCGCCGATGCCGGGATCGGCAGATGACGGCCGGTCAACACGGCGGTCTTCGGCGCCTGGTCACCGGCTTTGCGTTCCCACGTCCAGCACAGGGTGGGGTCGTGGGGCCGGGAGACGATCTTGACCGGTTCGTCGGGCAGCGGCGAGTTGTACACCACCTCGGGAACTTTGACGATATCACTCGGCACCACTGCCGGGGGCTCCACCAGGCCGTAGGACTGGATGGCGCGCAGCGCGGCGGCGGTGTTGGCGTTGACGGGCGCGACGCCGTCGAGCAGCACCACGAAGTAGCGCGGACCCGAGTCCGCGTGGATCTGCACGATGGATCCGACCACGAGCTGTTCAGGAAGGCCGAAAGTGTTGGGAGATCCGGCCCCCGGGATCGGGGGCAACTGCCAGGACCCGGCGTCCGGAAGTGCGTTGAACATGGCCGAGGAGAGGGGGCTGGGCTTGGCGGTTCCGCGGATCCCCACTGCAAAGGTCATCGGCCGGTCACTCAAATCCGTTGCGTGCCGGCCGCGGGCGTCCACGATCCAGTCCTTGCCCTGGTAAGACGCCAGCAGCGCCTCGTGCGGAAGGATGGGGTCGATCACGACAGGCTCGATCTGCAACGGCATCGCCACCACGGAGGTCTGCACGACGGGAGCGATGCTCTCCGCCTGGGTGACTGTGTCGCACAGCGCCCATGCCGATGAGGAGTCTGATGACACGGGCGTGGCATACGGCGCACCGGGGATGCCGATGGACTGACCCTTCGGAAACCTGCTGAGCTCAGCGGGTTTAACGGCCTTCGGTTCGGCGGCATTGCCCAGGACCAATCGTGCCGAGGTGAGGTTGTAGACGGGATGCAGCTGGCCGGACACCATGAGGTAGAGCTGGTTGGTGGCGCGGTCGACGAAAAGGTTGCCGCTGCCGAGCTTGCCCTGGGGTTTGAAATACGCCATCGCCAGCGCGCCCACCACCACGAGGACCGAGACGAGGACACCCAGCGCAACCGAGCGGCTGTAGAACTGCAGCGGGTCGTCGAACATTCGGGTGTCGCGCCTGACGATGGCGTGCTCGAGGCGCCGCAGCAGGAAACGCCAGCCGCTGACCTGAACCTTGGTGGTTAGCCGAAACCCTGCCATGCGTCACTCGGTGATGTTCAGTCGTCCGTGTACCGCGGCGATCGCCTCGGTCATGTCCTCGCCGTTGATCTCGCGGAGGCGGTCCTCGTCGAGGGATTCGAAGTCGACGGAGCGGGTCAGCCGGATGTCGCGGTATTGCTCGCCGGCCTCCACGAGTTGGCGTGCGTAGCGACCGTTACCGGCGATGTCGAGCGCGGCTTTGCCGCGCACCGTCTGCTGGCTCAGCAGCTTGGCGGCTTGCAGCAGGTTTTCCGCCGCTTCTGAGCTCAGCGTCGAGTCATTGGCGGCCGCAATGACTTTGGCGATCTCCAGGATCTCCTCTGGAGAGTAGGAGTCGAACTCGATCCGCGTGGCGAAGCGGGACCGCAGGCCCTCATTGGTCTCCAGCAGCCGATCGATGTCGGAGCTGTACCCCGCGATGATCACCACGAGCCGGTCGCGGTCGTTCTCCATTCGCGCCAGCAACGTGTCCAGTGCCTCTTGCCCGAACGGGTCGGTCCGCCCGTCCCGCTCCTGCACCAGCGCGTAGGCCTCGTCGATGAACAGCACGCCGCCCAGGGCGCGATCGATCGTCTTGGTGCTCTTGACCGCGGATTGGCCCTCGTATTCGGCGACGAAATCCTTGCGCGCGGTCTCGACGAGCTTCGGCTCGGGGATGACGCCCAGCCCGGCCAGGATGTTGGCCACCACCCGCGCGATCGTCGTCTTGCCGGTACCGGGCGGCCCGGTGAAGATCATGTGCTTGCTCGGCTGGGCGACCTTCATGCCGCGCGCGGCGCGAACCCGCGCCATCTGGGTCGCGGCCCGGTATCGCTCAACTTGCTCTTTGACCCGGGTGAGACCGATCTGGCGCTCCAGCTCGGCCTCCGCCTCCGCGAGCAATTTGTCGCGGCCCGAGGTGTCGGCCACGACGGTGTTGGCGTCCCACGGGTCAGTGCGCGCCGAAATCTGCTCGGCGCTGGTCGTGGTCAGGCGGTATGACGGATCCTTCAGCGCCGCAGTGACTTTGGGCTCCGGGTGGGTGGTCTGTAGCCATTCCAGAAGCGCGACCGCGGCGTCTTCGTTCCCCTGGCTGCGGCGCGTCATGGCCAGATACCAGGCGATGGCGCGCGCGCACGCCTCGCCCGCCGGCGAGGCGTTGGCCTCGGTGAGCCGGCGTTCGGCTTCGGTGAACAGGCCGAGGTTGGCCGCGGCGACCCCATGCGCGACCCCGGCGGCGGCGGCCAGGAATTCGTCGGGCCACCGGCTTGCGCCCCTGACTTCGTCGATCACCTCGGTCCAGCGCCCCGCCTCGCCGTAAATCACCGCCTTGACCCACGACAACAGGTGCTCGGCGCCGGTGGCGGGGGTGCCCTCGACGGCCTCCATGGCGTCGGCGAAATTGCCTTGCGCCGCTTCGCTCACGGCGAAGCCCATGGTGATCGCCAGGGGCGAGTTGGCCGGATAGGTGATGTCGCCGTACAGGCCGCCGATCGGAAGCCGCGCGCCGACGGCGTTCATCGAGATTTGCGCGGATCCGGCCAACTGTCCGAAGTGAGTGCGCGAGTACCAGGCGCGAAACAGTGTCACCCGTTCGGTGTCGCCGCAGCGGATGCGGCCGATCCACGCGTCGCAGGCGGACTCGTCGTAATTGGTGATCTCGGTGAACAGCTCCAGCGCCCTCGTCTCCGACACCGGCAGCATGCCGACCGCGCTCTCGAACAGGCCGGCCAGATGCTCGGTCATTTATCGGTCGCGTACCGGGTGGCGAACACTTCCGCCTGCGCCGCGGCCGCCTGCTCCGGCGTGATCAAACCGATGCCGTTTTCCATGAAGTCGCGCACGACGTCGCCGCCATCGACTCCCATCTCGCGCATGGTTTCCGACAGGGAATCGTCGCCCAACAGATAGCTGTGCTGCGCGGCCAAGCCTTTCTGCCGAGCCAGGTCGGCGATCACGAGGATTTCGTCCGCGAGATCGGCCTCGCTCATGCTCGTCACCTTCGGCGACAGTTCGACGCGCTGGGTCCTCCCGTCCATGAGCGCCGACACCGACACCGTCTCGGGGGGATTGGTCACCGTGAACTCTTGGGGAGCTTCCTCGTCACCTTCGTCCGCCTCCTGGGTCGCGTCGGTCTGCGCCTCGATCGCCGCGAGGTCGGTGCCGGAATCCTCGGGCTCGCTCGGTGCGTAGTCGTGCAACGCATCGACGGCCGACTCCTCGCCATCGTCGTGAGGAGCCGAGAAGTCCAGGGCGTCTGACTCTTCGACGGTGTCGGAACCGGATTGGGCGGCGGAGAAATCCAGGGCGGCCAGATCGTCGTGGTCGTCGTACTGCGGCATGGTTCCTTCTTTCTGAACTCGTCGATGGGGCTAGGGTCAGCCCCCATAGGCGGCTTCGACGCGGTCGAACCAGGCGCCCGCCGGCAGGAACTCCAGGAGGCCGTCCAGCGTGCGCTGCAGGTTTTCCTGGGTGCCGGACAGGAAGCTGCCGTAGAGCTCGCCGCCGACGCGGCGGGGGAGCGACACCAACCTGCCGTGCACCGAGTCGAGGACACCGGCGGCGACGTCGGTCTGCGTGGACGTGCCCCCGGGATGGCGTTGGCCGGCGACGATCTCCACCCAGCTGCTCGGATCGCTGATGATCTCCGCGTAGACGCGGGCCGAGGCGGGCGCGGCGCCGTGCTGGACAAGCTGGGCGGCGGTGGTGCATGCCGCCAATTCGGCCGCCACACCTGTCAGCGGTTCGACGCTGGCGGGTGTGGCGGGGCCGAGCACCGTGGTCACCATGCCCGCCAGTCCGACCTGCGGGGCCACGAACTGCAGCACCACCAGGTCGCCGTCACGGGCGGCGATGACATGGCGTTCGCCCTTGCGGCACACCGCAAAGCGCACCATGGTGCCACCGAGATCGCGCCTCCACCACCGGCACTCCAGGCTGCGGTCCGGCCTGCTGAGCGTGTCGACCATCGTCGCCACCGCCGGGTGGGGCTGCCCGTGATGGTCCAGCACGCCCTGCGCGGTGAGGTCGCGCTGCACCTGATTCCAGACGAGGTCCCGCAACTCCTCTTGGGGGATGTTCGGGCGAATTCCGAGCACCGCCGGGAAGTCGACGAGCTGCAATCGGTCGGCGATCACCAACATTCCGTCGACGGTCACCTCCACCCCGACGACATCGTCCAGGCCCGCAAGACCGGTAGTGAGGGGACCGGACATGATCAGTGATCGAGCATTTGCTTGTTGAGGTTAGCGCTCAAGTCCTCGTCGACACCCGCATACGTTTGCTTGGCGACGCGCAACTTCGCCGCGAGATCAGACGCGTACTGCCTGATGTTTTGACCGGCCCCGCGGCGCTGCTTCTCGGCGGTGACAAAAGCGCTGTTGGACGCGCCGCTGATAACGCCGTGCGTCACCCACACCGCAGTTTCGGTATTGCTCGCAGCCGACGCCGCTTCTTGTGCCTTCGTGGCCGCTTGCCCCTGTTTTGTCGCCAATTGCTCAAGGTACTTTTCGTCGACGTTTAACGTTGCCATGGGAAATCTCCTCAACGGATATTCTTACTCGCTATTGCATTGACTCGTATCGGTTTTTGCCGCACTGGCGAGGTTCTAAAGAACCCGCTGCGGCCGGCTCGGCGCCCGCGCCGCTTCGCGGCCAACCGCCGCGCCGTCGATAGGTGCGCGCTCCGCGCCCGTCGTGCCCGACGCGGCGCCGTCGCCGTCGCTCGTTAGGGCCTCCTCCGGGGCGGCCTCGCCTGCGGGCGGCGCCGCCGCTTGGCGCTGCTGACCCGTCGAAGCGAGTTGTTGCACCTGCCCCATCATTTGACTGGCGAAGCTCATCGGCTGGGCCAGCTGCCCGGAGGCTTGACTGACTTGGCTCAGGGTTGGCGCCGTCCACGCCGGCGTCGTCTCAGCCGCGGTGGTCTCGACGGGAGTCGCGCCGTCGCTCTGCAGTGCGGTCAGCACGCCGCGTTCCTCGCGCGAATCGCCGGTCGCCGGGGCCATGCCGGCCAGCGAGGCCACGGTGGGCGCGCCGGCGAAGGCCGACATGCCGGACATGCTGGCGGAGATGGCCTCGAAGTCGCCGGTCTTGGTTTCGTCCGCCCCTTTCACCTCGATCCGGGCGAACGAGCTGTTGGGGATCGCCTTCTCGGCGACCTCGCCGTACTCGAGGGCGGTCGCGTGGATCTGGTGAGAAAGGGACATCGAGTTGGACAGCGTGAACATCTCGAAGGCCAAAACAGTTGCGCATGCCGCGAAGGCGGCGACTATTTGCCACGCCGCCGATATCTCAGGGCCGACAACCGGGATCAGGTACATGGCCAGGGCGATGCCCTGGGCGATGACCAACCCCAGCAGCGTCACCGCGATGCAGTTGTGCGCCTTGGCGACCTCGGAACCCTGGTTCGCCATCAGCGTCTGCATCTTCTTGTCCAAATCCTGCATCGTTTGCACGAGAGCCTGCAGTGCGGCGGTCGCGTCGGCGTACGCCTTCGCCGCGTCACCGCTCCAATCGCGCGAGTCCGGGGCGGCTTCACCGAGATAGAGGTAGACGGTCTCGTATTTGTCCGCACCGCTGGTGAATGAGGCGCCCTTATCCGGGGTCCAGAATCCATTGAGGAGGTCCACCGCCGAGATCGCGACCATCGCCACATCGACAATCGCCGTCGGCGTTGGGAGCACCTTCGTGCCGGACGTTTTCAATGCGTCCGCGAGCACCTTGATTTGGTTCCTCCCGTACCACATCGCTTTGCCGGCGAGGGCGCCCAAGTTGGCGCCCAAACCCACCCAGTCGCCCGAATACGCGGCGCCCCCTCCGGCTTGCAGCCGCGTGAAGCAGTAAGCCAGATCGTGAATACCTGCAAGACGACTCACGGCGGTGCATCCCTTCGCGCTCGCTGATTGGTGTTGTACTCATGTTGAGGACGACAGGGTGAGCCTAACGCGCGCAGGCCGGGGGCCGCCGCACGAATTTTCCCGGGGGACAAAGGATTCGGCTAACAGACGGTAAACTGCGGAGTAACTTTTAGGGTCGATTGACGCCCGGAGAACGACTGGGTTCAGACGCGGCCGTGGCGTCACCCCCGGTTCATCCGGCTGACCGAAATCGAGGCCGCGCCGGCCGAGTCGAATCAGGGGTTAACCATCGACGTATTGCGTTGTCGCGCTGGAACTTCAGCGCGCTGTCTGTCAGGGGACCCGGGTGTGCCGACCCGATCCCTCGCCGGTGTCAAGCGTCGCGTGCTCGAGGGGTGCGCGCTCAGCCCCCTCCGCGCCTGCCGCCGGCCCGGCGGCCTCGGCGTCCTCGGCGGGTGCGTCCTCGCCGGCAGGCTGGCCCTGCTGGCCCATCTGGGCGAGTTGCTGTGCTTGCCCCACCGTCTGGTTGGCAAGGTTCATGTGCTGGGATGCCTGTCCGGAGACCTTCGCGGCTTGGGCCGACGCTTGAGCGACCTGGGCCATGGTGGGCGGCGTGACTGCGGGCGTCTCGGCTACCGGTGTGGGGGCCGCGTCGGCGCTGAAGGCGCTGAGCGTCGCGAGGTCCTGCGCCGAGGCGCCCTCGGTCGGCGTGAGCCTGGCCAACGCAGCCACGGTGGGCAGCTCGGAGAAAGCCGACACCCCCGACATGCTGCCGGAGACGGCGTCGAAACTGGAAACCGTCGACTCCGCAGCGGTCGTGACCTTGGCCTTGGCCGGCGAACCCGTCTGAACCGTCCCCGTCGCCAACGCCGAATACTCGCCGGCCAAGGCGTCGGCCTTCTTGCCGTTTAGCACCGAGTAGGTGGTCAAGGTGGTGAGAAAGCCTACGGCAGCGGCGATGCCAAGTGCGGACACCGCGATTGCGAACCCTTGCGACACGGCAGGCCCGAGTGGGGGAGGCGCGAACCGGATGATCAGCTCGACGAGGTAGCACGCGAAAAGCAAGTCCTTCAATATTCCAAAGCCCAAGCGCATGTGGGTGACCCATTCGGCCTGGTCCTTCACCAGAGCTGCCAGCTCGAGGTCCAGTTCGGCCATCGTCTGCGCGAGGTTTTGCAGGGCGGTGTCGAGGCCCGCATAGGCATCCGACGCCGAGCCCTCCCAGCCATCGTTGTCCGGAATGGCCGACTTCAACTGCGCGGCGAGCGTGCTGAATTGCTGGGATCCGTTTCTGAGGTCATCGCCTTCGACCGGTGGGCCGAACCCGGTCGTCAGCTCCATGAGCTCGACGACGGTGAGAGCCCACAGGATGAGGCTGCCCGCTGTTTTGAGCGATTGCTTGCTGCCCGGCGGCGACGGGACTTTGACGCTTCCACCCTCGAAGCGAATCCGCGTCAGCCCATCGAGACCACCCAACTTGGCGAGTGCGGCCCCACCGGCCAACCCGTCTGCACTCATGCTGGTCACGCTCGCCGCAAGGTATTCACCGCTGAAACCGGGGCTGCCGACACCGGTGAAGTTCTGGCCGAGGCTGCCCAGATTGACGAGGAGCCGAGCTGCGTCGGCGAGTATCGCTACAGCCAATTGTGGGTCCTTAGGTCACCGGTCTGCTGTCGCACCGAGCGGTTGATCGCGCAGTTGAGCTTAACACCGAGTGGTGCTGTCCTCGCGCGCAATTCAGCTGCGGCAGTTACCCGTTCAGTCCGTGCGGGCGGCTTGCTCGGACGGGATCAGGACTCAAGTACCTGCTTGTCGATGGCCTCGCCGGCTTGCTGGTCCGTGCTCGCGTAAACCTTCTTGGCGGTGCGCAGCTTGTCGGCGAGTTCGGTGGAGGACTTGCTCATCGCGTCGCCCGTGCTCTTGCGTGCATTCGCGGCCTTGGTGAAGGCCAGGTTCGAGTACCAGCTGACCACACCGTGGCTCACCCAGACCTCGGTTTCGAGACCCGAAGCCGCCGAGGCCGCGGTCCCGGCCTGGGTCGACGCTTGGTCTTGCGCAGTTGCCAGCCTGTCGAGGTGAGCTGGGGTGACGGCTACATCGGCCATGATTCGTGCTCCTTGATGCTTACTTTGTGTCTGTTATTGGTTCTGGTGCAACAGTTTCGGTGTTGCGCTAGGCCGGGTTCGGTGCTTGTGTCCGTTCCGTGCCGGCCGCGGCGAGCCCGACGGGCGCACGCTCGGCCCCCGCCGCGCCCAGGCCCGCGCCGGCGCCTTCGTGACCCGCGAGCGCGGCTTCCTCGGCTGTGGCGTCCCCGGCGGGCGCCGCGCCGTCCTGGCCTTGCCGGGCCGTCTGGATCATCTGCTGCAGTTGTCCCATCGCCTGGTTGGCAAGTTGCGCGGGCTGCGACAGTTGGCTGGAGACCGTCGCGGCTTGACCCGACATCGCGGACAGCTGGGCCACGGTGGGCATGGTCGTCGTGGGCGTGGACGGTGTCGTCGCATCCGGAGTCGTCGTATCCGATGTCTGGGACGCCCCGTACCCCGATGGTTCACTCGCGCTCGCCTGCGCGGCCAGCGGAGCCCGTTGGTCCTCCGAACGGTTGGCGGCGACGGTCGATGCGGCGACGGGCGGCGTGGCGGACAGAGCCGACATCCCGGACATGCTGTCGGAGATGGCCGCGAAGCTCGAAACCGTTGTTCCTTCCGACGTGGCCTTCTCGGCCTTGGCGTCCGAACCCGTTTGCACGGTGCCGGCGGCCAGCTCCGAGTATCGATTGGCCAAAGACTCCGCCTTTTTTCCGTTTTCCACCGAGAAGTAGGTCAGGGTGCCAAGGAATGCTGCGGCCACACTGATGCCGAGCGTGGCGACGGCGATTGCGAAAGCTTTGGCGGCCGTGACACCGGCCGGGGCCGGTACGAAAAGCGTGATGGCTATTTCAATGATCAGCGCCGCCAGAAGTAGGTCCTTCAGAATCCCGAAGCCCAGCCTGGCGTGGGTGACCCATTCGGCCTGATTTTTCACCAGGGATGCGAGCTGCAAATCCAAGTCCGCCATCGAGTCCGCCGCATTCTTCAGCGCGGTGTCCAGTTCGGCATAGGCTTCAGATCCCGTGCCTTTCCAGCCGTAGTCGGGCAGTGCCGAGTTGAGCTGCTCGGCGAGCGTAGTGAATTGTTGGGACCCCGTCTTGAGGCCATCGCCTTCGGTGGGCACACCGAAACCGATGGTGAGTTCCAGGAGCTCGACCGTGACGAGAGTCCACGAGATGATGCTGAGGCTCTTGCTGAAGGTCTTGATGCCTTTCTCGCCACCCATGCGAAAGTACATTTGCTGTAGTTGAGATTGAGTCATGTGCTTGGTGCCATTAGCCAGAAACTTTTGGAACCCGGATACCCCGAGGGACCCGATGTCCGCGAACCCACTGGTCCCTACGCCCGCGATGTATTCCGCGCCCATTCCGGAAGTGCCGCTCACGCCAAAGCCGGCCGCTTGCTGACCTAGTCCGGTCAAAGAGCCAATGATTCTCGCGGCTTGTGTGAGTACAGACATGTGGGTCCTCCGTTTGAAGCCATTTCGCGCGATGAGCTCGCGCCTCGCGAATTAATCGCCCGTTTAGCGTAACCCGCTCCAGCCGGGGTCCGTGCACGAATTTTCCGAATAGGCAAGGGCTTCCACACCGTGCCGGGCGGACTAGCGCGGTGAGCGTTGCCTAAGCAGACGGCAGTGCCCTGGCCTCAGTGAATGTGGCCGATCAGCGTTTCGAGCGCATCGGCGACACCGGAGGGCACCGCTTCGTCGGCCTCCGCGCGGACGATCATCTCTTCGGTGACCCCGGCCGCCTCGGCGGTCTCCGCGGGGGAAAGGTTCGCGCGGCGTCGGGCCGCGTAGAGGCGTTGCGCCAGCGGGGCGTCCGGCGCAGTCGCGCCGCGCGTCATCAGCTCGTCGTAGTGGCGGCGAACGGTGCCCAGGGCTTTGATCAGCTCGGGCGTGATCCGGCTGATGCGGGTGGCCCGAACCGCGATGGCCTCGAGCTGGCGGAGATCGGCGAGGATCGGTGTCGCTCGCTCGGTGAACTCGGGATCGTCGGCCGGCGGCAACGCCGCGATGGCGAGACCGCAGCCATCCACGGCGGCGACGATCGCCTGAGCGATCAGCGATGTCGGGGCGTCGGAGTGCGGGCCTTCCGTGGCCGCTCTGGGGGTCTCGGGCGCGACGGCTTCCGCGACCGCTTCAGCGGCGTCGGGCTCTCCCCGGCGGATCCGCGCGATGGTCCCGGCGGGCCATTGCAGCACCTGCTCCAGCTTGGCCTGCGTCCGCTCCCGCGGCCAACTGCGCCCTTTCTCGAAAGCGATGAGGGCGCCCGCGTTGATGATCCCGTCGGCCGCCAGGCTGCGTTGGCTGATGCCGAGTTCCCGACGGCGTGCGGCGGCGGCCGCGCCCGCGCGCGCCATGCCGCGATCCGGCTCGCCGGCTTTGTGCCCGTCGGGCTGTCCACCGGCGCTGCGGGACGTCATGATCTCGAACGTGAGCACTTCGCCCGAGCTGGGATCGCCGAGACGGACCGTCGTTCTGTCGGTCACCGTCACGGAACTCGTGCGTCGCCCGTCGACGAACATGCCGTTAGGGCCTTTGTCGACGATTCGCCACGAACCATCTACTGGTTCGGCGTGCAAGTGCTCCCCCGAGATTTCGTCGATCCGCACGTCGTCCTGCGGGTCTCGACCGATGGTGACCGCACCCCGGCCGGGCCCGATTTCATGCGACGTGTCACCGCTGCGCACGACCAGCAGAGCAACCTCGGGACTCGACTCGGTGCTGGGCATATGGGGTGATTCCTCGGTCGAGGGCAGCTAGGCGGGCCTTCCGCCCGTGTAATCCTAACCGTCGCACCCGTCAAATTTCCATCGCACGCCGCTACGTTTTGAAACACTGTTTCGGGCCCGCACCGTCGGAACGCTGCACCGACGCCCCGATTCGGCCGTCCGGCGGCCCCGCACCTTCCCGCGGGACGGTCGGACCGCTCATCGAGCGCTACGGTTTTGTGCGTCAAGCCCCTACTTCCTTTCGTCGCTCCGAAGCCCAATACCACCTAACGCTACGGTTACGTAACCGTCTGCCAGATCAGGGAAAGCTAGGTCACCGAGCCGCGAAGGCAATGGTCAAGGCGTTGATCCCCGCTGTGGCTTGGTCCACCGCGCTGGACGCCGAGGCACAACCCGGGCCCTAAGTGATGCGCTATCGAAATAAAACTGTTGCATTGCAGCGGTTAGTGCTATACCGTTGCGGAGCATACGAGCAGAACGCAATGCTTCAGAAGGAACGACCGCAATGACCGCAACACCCTTGTTCAACACCTTCAACATGCCGCTCGGCGCCTGCACGCAGGATCCCGACCGTTGGACCACCGCCCCCGACGCCGAGGCCATCGCATTGTGCCGGGCTTGCCCCCGCCGCTGGATGTGCGCGCGTGACGCCGTGGAGTCGGCCGGCGCGGAAGGATTGTGGGCCGGCGTGGTGATCCCCGAAGGCGGGCGCCCGCGCGCGTTCGCGTTGCGCCAGTTGCGATCCCTGGCCGAGCGCAACGGCTATCCGGTGCGCGAGACCGCGAAGTCGGCCTAGCCCGTTCCATGGCTGCCGACTTCGGGTCAGCGACGGGTGGCGACGGAAATCGTTGCACCGCTTTCCCTTTGGGACTAGGGAACCGGTGGCGGCCGTTACGTCGGCTCGAACCGGAAGACGGCGACCCGCCCCGCCAATGCTTCGAATTCGTCAGCCGTTCCATCACGCACCATCCCGGATCGTTTCGCGAATGCCACACCGACGGGGACCTTGGCGGGGAATTCCCGCAGCACCGGCCGCGCTTCACCAGCGGAGAGTTCGACGATCCGGACTTCCTGTGACCGCCGGCCCCGGCTGAGCGTGCCGGTGCCGGCCGCCCGGGCGTTCGCCGCCCAGTCGGCACCGGGATAGCCGGCCACCACGTAGAGGCCGCCCTGGAATTCGAACGGCGTCATCGGGGTGCTGCGGGGCCGACCCGACTTGCGGCCGGGCACCGTCAGCACCATGGCCGGCCCGGTCGGGATCCCGAGCCGTTGGACCGCCATCATCACCCTGTTCATGGGCTTGAGGTAGCGGGGTGGACGTGGTTCGGACATGTCAACCTCCTTGTCTATTTCGCGCGGGCGAAGACGTCGCGGTGGTCGGCGACCCACTGGGCGAACGGGAGTGCGGGTCGGCCGAGGATCTTCTCCACGTCGTGGGTGACCAGCGCGGGCGCGTCGAGCGTCGCAGCGAGCATGGCGATGTAGGCGTCCGCGAACTCGGCCGAAAAACCCAACCCGACGAATCGTTGGCGCACAGCGGCGTTCGGTATTTCGCGGTACTGCAGCGGTCGATCCAGCACGGCTCCGATGGCCTCGACCAGCTCCGAGTTGGTGAACGCCTGCGGGCCGGTCAGCGGGATCCGCCGCCCGACAAGCTCATCGGTGAGCAACGCCCGCGCCGCCACCTCGGCAATGTCGGTCTCGACGATCGGTGCCGTCGAAGCCGCGGCGTACGGGCCGAAAACCACATCACCCGCGCGGATCTGCGGCGACCACATGCCGGCGAAGTTCGTCGCGAAAACAGTCGGCCGCAGGCTCACCCAGGCCAATCCGGAGTCGACGGCCAGCTGTTCGACCTCCTTGTTGCGGTCCCCGCGGAAGCGGGACGGCTGCCGGGAGAAGTCGTCGTCGGCGTTGATTGCCGAGAGCGCAACCAGTTTGGTGACGCCGGCGCGCACGCACTGGGTTACCACCGTCTCCAGGTCCTCACCCAGCGCGCGGGAGTTGAGGAACACCGCCGACGCGCCGGGTAGCGCCCCGGCCGAGGACCCGACCAGTTCGACGCCGGGCGGAAGCCCGGCCGGCTCCGGGTTGCGGGTGACCGCCCGCACCGACGCTCCCGAGGCGGTGAGTGCGGTGACGAGGGGGCGCCCGACGTTGCCGGTCGCCCCGGTTACCACGATCGTCATGGGATGGCTCCTTCCGATTTTTCTGCGGTGCTCCAATGACGGGACGAAAGGTGGGAAAGTTACAACGGAAAATCCGTAACTTTTTGCCGCAGCAGATCGTCGAAAAGACATGAACCAGACGCAGTCAGCGAGCGACCGGGTCGCCGAGGCCTGGCGTCAGCACCGCCCCTATCTGGTCAACCTCGCCTACCAGATGCTCGGCGACGTCGGCGACGCGGAAGACGTTGCGCAGGAATCCTTCCTGCGGTTTTCCCGGGCCGAGGTAGGCGAGATCGAGGACGTCCGGGGCTGGCTGACCGTGGTGGCAAGCCGGCTCTGCCTCGACCAGGTGCGCTCGGCCCGCGCCCGCTACGAGCGCCCCGGCGAGGTGCAAGAGCGGCCGGCGCCGCTCCGCTCCGATCCGGCCGACCGGGTCACCCTCGACGACGAAATCCGCGCCGCGTTGCTGGAGGTCTTGCGCAGGCTCAGTCCCGGGGAACGGGTCGCCTTCGTGCTGCACGACGTGTTCGGCGTCCCATTCGAATCGATCTCGGAAACCGTTGGGCGCCCGGTCGGTACCTGCCGTCAGCTCGCGCGGCGCGCGCGAGCCAAATTCGTGGCCGCACAACCGAGAACGAACGCGGTGGCTTCGGCCGAACATCAGCTCGTCACCGAGAAGTTCATCACGGCATGCGCCAACGGTGACATCGCCGCGTTGGCCGCCGTGCTGGACCCGACGGTGTGGGGCGTGGGCACGATCCTCGCCGACCCGGCACCGCCACCACAGATCAATCACGGGCCACAGGCGGTGGCCACCAACCTGCTGCGCTACCTGTGGCCGGACGTGACCCTGGTCAGCGGTCCCGCCGGGGGACCGGCGCTGTTGGCATTCAGCGACCGTCGGCTCTTCGCCGTCATCGTGCTGACGATCCGCGGGTCCCGGGTGGCGAAGATCGAGGCGGTCGCCGATCCGTCCGCGCGGACGGGCAAAGTCGCCGAGAAGGCCTAGCTGTGCCGCCGGTTGTCGGAACGGGCCGCGAAGTAGCCGGCGATTCTCGCGGTGACCTCGACGAACTTTCGCCGCGTGGCGGCCGACATTTCGCGGCTTACATCGATGACGCCGCCCGGCCGCAGGTGCGGGTCGAAGGGCACCTCGATGACCGGCCGGCCGTGATCGGTGAACTCACGAGCCAGCTGCGCCCGTGTGCGTTTGTCGGCGTGGCCGTCGGAATCGTTGAGCACCACGACGCTGCTCTGTAGCAGAGTTTCGAAACCCTGGTCGGCCAGCCACTCCATGGTCCTGGCGGCGGCGGACGCCCCGTCCGCCCACGGCGAGGAGACCACGATCAGCGCGTCCAGATCGCGCAGCACCTCCTGAGTGACTGGCGCGTCCATCGTGGAACCGCAGTCGATCACCGAGATCGCGAAGTGGCGGTCCAGGCGCAGCGCGGCCTCCCGGTAGATCGCTGCGTCGAGCACCCGGCGGGGGCCGGACGCCGGTTCGCCGCCGAGGACATAGAGGCCCGCGGAGTTACGACCCACGCGGGCAACCACATCGCTGAAGGACTGTAGGTTCTTGTCGGCGGTCAGTTCCCAGAACGAGCCGGTGGTCGCCGGATCGATTCGGCTGCTGAGGCGGCCGAACGCGGTGTCGGCGTCGATCGCCACGGTGTGGTCTTGGCGCCGGAGCTCGGCAAACAGCGATCCGACGCTGGCGGCCACCGACGTCTTTCCCACGCCGCCCTTGCCCAGGACGCCGACCTTGTAGTTGCCGTGCAAGCGGGTGCGGATGGCCGCCTCGAACCGCGCGTCCTGCTGCTGGGCGGGCGACGGGCCGAGCTTGACGAGGCCGAAAGTCATCACTCGGAGAACGCGTCGCCAACCGCGGTCGGGCACCGCGTCGACGACCGCCGGCTTGGGGGGTGCGATCGGGGCGGCGGGCGGGGAAGCGGCCTGCGGGGGCGGCATCGCGGGCTGCGGCGCGACAGCGGGGGCGGCGGTGGTCGGCTGCGGGGGCGGCGCGGACGGGCGCTGCGGGGGCGCGGGTGGTCGGGCCGGAGGCGGGGGGCCCGATGGCGGCCGCGGCGCGGTGCGCTGGCCGATTGGAGGGACGGAAGGCGGCACGGGCCGGGCTGGGGGACCGGGCGGGCGCACCGCCGGCGTGCCGGTCGGGGGCTGCAGACGGTCCCGCAGGAATTCGTCGCGCTCGTTCATGGGCTCCTCGGGTGCCAGGCGGTCGAGCGGCGCTCGCGTGGTGATCCGGGGCCAGTGATAAGCGCCACGGCCCAACCACCGTCGCCGGATGCGGACCAATACGGGTCCAGTATCTCCTGCGTGGCTCGCGTCGCCACCGCGCAAACTTAGCAGCGCTTACCGCACCGTGACCGTGGCGGCCGCGGCCGCCCGCTGAGCACGTTCATGCGGGCCGATGGTGAGGCGGTGGGCACACCCCGCAGCGGTGTCAGCAAACTTGCGGGAGCGCCGGATCCGGCGCAGGGGCCGCCGCGCGCGGCACCACTGTGACGAGGATTGCATTGCCAAACCAGCACGTCGGGCGGGTTGTCGCCCGTCGGCGGCCGCGAAATTTACGGTGCTGCCAGCCGGCGGCTAGACTTGAGGAAGTTGGCATGTCAGGCGGGTATTGTCATATCGTTTTATGACTTGTCGAGACCGGTTTCCAGGCCACCGTTCAGCGCTGCACGGACGCATCCCTAACAGGATCATCTCCGCCTCGGGGGACAGCCTATCGAGACAAGACCGAGGGGTTCCAGCCCGCAACCTTGGGTAGGACCCAATCGGAGCAGCTGTGACGGCCGCTGAAAACGTTCAGGTGAAGGGTCAGGTGCATATGACGCCCAAGCGCGTCGGGTTATACAACCCCGCGTTCGAGCACGATTCGTGCGGGGTAGCCATGGTCGTCGACATGCACGGCCGTCGCAGCCGCGACATCGTGGACAAGGCAATCACCGCGCTGCTCAACCTCGAACACCGCGGTGCGCAGGGGGCCGAGCCGCGCAGCGGTGACGGCGCCGGCATCCTCATTCAGGTCCCGGACGCCTTCCTGCGTGCCGTCGTCGACTTCGAGCTGCCCCCCGCGGGCAGCTACGCCACCGGTATCGCGTTCCTGCCGCAGTCGTCCAAGGACGCCGCGGCGGCCTGCGAAGCGGTGGAGAAGATCGCCGAAGCCGAGGGCCTGACGGTACTGGGCTGGCGCAACGTACCCATCGACGACTCCTCGCTGGGCGCGCTGTCGCGCGACGCGATGCCCACCTTCCGGCAGGTGTTCATGGCCGGCGCATCCGACATGACGCTCGAGCGCCGCTGCTATCTGGTCCGTAAGCGCGCCGAGCACGAACTCGGCACCAAGGGCCCGGGGCAGGATGGTCCCGGCCGCGAGACCGTTTATTTTCCAAGCCTTTCGGGTCAGACCATGGTCTACAAGGGCATGCTGACCACCCCGCAGCTCAAGGCGTTTTACCTTGACCTGCAAGATGATCGGATGACCAGCGCGCTGGGCATCGTGCATTCGCGGTTCTCCACCAACACCTTCCCGTCGTGGCCGCTTGCGCATCCGTTCCGTCGGGTGGCCCACAACGGCGAGATCAACACCGTCACCGGCAACGAGAACTGGATGCGGGCCCGTGAGGCGTTGATGAAGACCGAGATCTTCGGCACCCAAGCCGATGTCGAGAAGCTGTTCCCGATCTGTACCCCGGGCGCCTCCGACACCGCGCGCTTCGACGAGGCTCTCGAACTACTGCACCTGGGCGGCCGCAGCCTGGCCCATGCGGTGCTGATGATGATCCCCGAGGCCTGGGAACGCAACGATTCGATGGACCCGGCGCGGCGGGCCTTCTACGAGTACCACGCCTCGTTGATGGAGCCGTGGGACGGCCCGGCGTCGATCACGTTCACCGACGGCACCATCGTGGGCGCCGTGCTCGACCGCAACGGCCTGCGCCCGTCTCGCATCTGGGTCACCGACGACGGCCTGGTGGTGATGGCTTCCGAGGCCGGCGTCCTGGACCTGGACCCGGCCAAGGTGGTTCGCCGGATGCGGCTGCAGCCGGGCCGGATGTTCCTGGTGGACACCACACAAGGACGCATCGTCGCCGACGAGGAGATCAAGGCCGAGCTTGCGGCCGAGCATCCGTATCAGGAATGGCTTGACAGGAACCTCGTTCCCCTCGAGGCGCTGCCGCAGGGCGATTACGCGCGGATGCCCCATGAGCGACTCGTCAAGCGGCAGTTGGTATTCGGCTACACCTACGAGGAGCTCAACCTGTTGGTGGCGCCCATGGTGCGCACCGGTGCCGAGCCCATCGGCTCGATGGGCACCGACACCCCGGTCGCGGTGCTCTCGCAGCGGCCGCGGATGCTCTACGACTACTTCCAGCAGCTCTTCGCTCAGGTGACCAACCCGCCGCTGGACGCGATCCGCGAGGAAGTGGTGACCAGCCTGCAGGGCACCACCGGCGGCGAGCGTGACCTGCTCACGCCGAATGAGAACTCTTGTCACCAGATCGCTTTGCAGCAACCGATTCTGCGCAACCACGAGCTGGCCAAGCTGGTCAACCTAAACCCCGAGGACGAGGTCAACGGTCGCCCGCATGGCCTGCGGTCCAAGGTGATTCGCTGCCTGTACCCGGTTGCCGAGGGTGGCGCCGGGTTGGCCGCGGCCCTCGACGACGTACGCGCACAGGCGTCGGCCGCGATCGAGGATGGCGCGCGGGTCATCATCCTGTCCGACCGCGAGTCCGACGAGCAGATGGCCCCCATCCCTTCGTTGCTCGTCGTCGCCGGAGTGCACCATCACCTGGTGCGCGACCGGACGCGCACCCACGTGGGTCTGGTTGTCGAATCCGGTGACGCCCGCGAGGTGCACCACATGGCGATGCTGATCGGCTGTGGGGCGGCGGCGATCAACCCCTATCTGGCGTTCGAGTCGATCGAGGACATGCTCGACCGCGGCGAGTTCAACGGGATCGACCGCGAGAAGGCGCTGAACAACTACGTCAAGGCCGCCGGCAAGGGCGTGCTCAAAGTGATGTCCAAGATGGGCATTTCGACGCTGGCCTCCTACACCGGCGCGCAGCTCTTCCAGGCGGTCGGCATCGGTCAGGACGTGCTCGACGAGTACTTCACCGGGCTGAGTTGCCCGATCGGCGGGATCACCCTGGACGACATCGCCGCCGACGTCGCCACCCGCCACCGGCTGGCCTACCTGGACCGCCGCGACGAGCGCGCGCACCGTGAGCTCGAGGTGGGCGGCGAGTACCAGTGGCGCCGGGAAGGTGAGTACCACCTGTTCAACCCGGAGACCGTCTTCAAGCTGCAGCACGCGACCCGCACCGGCCAATACAAGATCTTCAAGGACTACACCCGCCTGGTCGACGACCAGAGCGAGCGAATGGCGTCACTGCGCGGCCTGCTCAAATTCCGTGGCGGTGTGCGTCCCCCGGTTCCGCTGGAAGAGGTCGAGCCCGCCAGCGAGATCGTCAAGCGCTTCTCCACCGGGGCGATGAGCTACGGTTCGATCTCGGCCGAAGCGCACGAGACGCTGGCCATCGCGATGAACCGGCTGGGCGCGCGTTCCAACAGCGGTGAAGGCGGCGAGGACGTCAAGCGTTTCGACCGCGATCCCAATGGGGACTGGCGCCGCAGCGCGATCAAGCAGGTCGCGTCCGCGCGGTTCGGGGTGACCTCGCACTACCTGACGAACTGCACCGACATCCAGATCAAGATGGCGCAGGGTGCGAAACCCGGTGAGGGCGGCCAGCTTCCGGGACACAAGGTGTACCCGTGGGTTGCCGAGGTTCGGCATTCCACACCCGGGGTCGGCCTGATCTCTCCGCCGCCGCACCACGACATCTACTCCATCGAGGACCTCGCGCAGCTGATCCACGACCTGAAGAACGCCAACCCGTCCGCGCGGGTGCACGTCAAGCTGGTCTCCGAGAACGGGGTCGGCACCGTTGCGGCCGGGGTCTCCAAGGCGCACGCCGACGTGGTGTTGATCTCCGGCCACGACGGTGGAACCGGCGCGACCCCGCTGACGTCGATGAAGCACGCCGGCGCGCCCTGGGAGTTGGGCCTGGCCGAGACGCAACAGACCCTGCTGCTCAACGGGTTACGTGACCGGATCGTGGTCCAGGTGGACGGCCAGCTCAAGACGGGCCGCGACGTGATGATCGCCGCGTTGCTCGGCGCCGAGGAATTCGGCTTCGCCACCGCGCCGTTGGTGGTGGCCGGCTGCATCATGATGCGGGTGTGTCACCTGGACACCTGCCCCGTCGGCGTGGCCACCCAGAACCCGCTGCTGCGGGAGCGGTTCACGGGTAAGCCCGAGTTCATCGAGAACTTCTTCATGTTCATCGCCGAAGAGGTCCGCGAGTACATGGCGCAGTTGGGCTTCCGCACACTCAACGAGGCCGTCGGCCAGGTGGGGGCGCTGGACACCACGCTGGCCCGCGCGCACTGGAAGGCGCACAAGCTGGATCTCACGCCGGTGCTGCACGAGCCCGAGTCGGCGTTCATGAACCAGGACCTGTACTGCACCTCGCGGCAGGACCACGGCCTGGACAAGGCGCTCGATCAGCAGTTGATCGTGATGAGCCGGGAGGCACTCGATTCCGGCAAACCGGTGCGTTTCTCCACCACGATCAGCAACGTCAACCGCACGGTGGGCACCATGCTCGGCCACGAGGTGACGAAAGCCTACGGCGGCCAAGGCCTTCCGGATGGAACCATCGATATCACCTTCGACGGATCCGCCGGCAACAGTTTCGGGGCCTTCGTCCCGAGAGGAATCACCCTGCGTGTCTACGGCGATGCCAACGACTACGTGGGCAAGGGCCTGTCGGGTGGCCGCATCGTGGTGCGGCCGTCCGACAACGCCCCGCAGGACTACGTGGCCGAGGAGAACATCATCGGCGGCAACGTGATCCTGTTCGGCGCGACCAGTGGGGAGGCATTCCTGCGCGGCGTGGTCGGCGAACGGTTCGCGGTCCGCAACTCCGGTGCCCACGCCGTGGTCGAGGGAGTGGGTGACCATGGATGCGAATACATGACGGGTGGTCGGGTAGTGATTCTGGGCCGGACCGGCCGCAACTTCGCCGCGGGAATGTCGGGTGGTGTGGCTTACGTGTATGACCCGGACGAGGAATTGCCGGACAACCTCAACATCGAGATGGTCGACATGGAGACCCTGGACTCCGACGATGCCGACTTCCTGCACGGCATCATCCAGGCGCACGTGGATGCCACCGATTCCGCGGTGGGCCAGCGGATCCTGGCCGACTGGCGCGGGCAGCAACGCCACTTCGTCAAGGTGATGCCACGCGACTACAAGAAGGTGCTGCAAGCGATTGCCGAAGCCGAGCGCAATGGCGTCGACGTGAACAAGGCGATCATGGCGGCCGCTCATGGCTGATCCGAGCGGCTTCCTGAAGTACACCCACCGGGAACTGCCGAAACGTCGGCCTGTCCCGCTGCGGTTGAAGGACTGGCACGAAGTCTATGAGGACTTCGACGAAGGCACCCTGCGCGAGCAAGCGACCCGCTGCATGGATTGCGGTATTCCGTTCTGCCACAACGGGTGTCCGTTGGGTAACCTGATCCCGGAATGGAATGACCTAGTGCGCAGGGGCCGCTGGCGCGACGCGATCGAGCGGCTGCACGCCACCAACAACTTTCCTGACTTCACCGGCCGGCTGTGTCCGGCGCCGTGTGAACCGGCGTGTGTGCTTGGCATCAACCAGGATCCGGTGACGATCAAGCAGATCGAGCTGGAGATCATCGACCGCGCCTTCGAGGAAGGCTTCGTGGTGCCGCTGCCCCCGGACAAGCTGACCGGGAAGAAGGTGGCGGTGGTGGGCTCGGGCCCGGCCGGTTTGGCCGCGGCTCAGCAACTGACCCGCGCCGGCCACACGGTCACCGTTTTCGAGCGGGCCGATCGCATCGGCGGGCTGCTGCGCTACGGCATCCCGGAGTTCAAGATGGAGAAGCGGGTGCTCGACCGGCGCCTGGACCAGATGCGGGCCGAGGGAACGGAATTCCGCACGGGCGTCAACGTCGGGATCGACATCACCGCCGAACAGTTGCGTGCCGACTTCGATGCGGTGGTGCTGGCCGGCGGCGCCACCGCCGCGCGGGACCTGCCCATCCCCGGCCGGGACCTGGACGGGATCCACCAGGCGATGGAGTACCTGCCGTGGGGAAACCGGGTGCAGGAGGGCGACGACGTGCTCGGGCCCGACGGGGAGCCCCCGATCACCGCCAAAGGCAAGAAGGTCGTCATCATCGGCGGCGGTGACACCGGGGCGGACTGCCTGGGTACCGCGCACCGGCAGGGCGCGACCATCGTGCACCAATTCGAGATCATGCCGCGCCCACCGGACTCGCGCGCCGAATCGACACCGTGGCCGACCTATCCGCTGATGTACCGGGTGTCGTCGGCGCACGAAGAGGGCGGCGAGAGAGTGTTCTCGGTGAACACCGAGCAGTTCATCGGTGAGAATGGCCACGTGGCGGCGCTCAAAGCGCACGAGGTGACCATGCAGGACGGCAAGTTCGTGAAGGTCGAGGGCACCGACTTCGAGCTCGAGGCCGATTTGGTGTTGCTGGCCATGGGATTCGTCGGCCCGGAAAGGGAGGGCCTGCTCACCGACCTCGAAGTCGAATTCACCGACCGCGGCAACGTCGCGCGCGGTGCCGACTTCGACACGTCGGTCCCGGGTGTGTTCGTCGCCGGGGACATGGGTCGCGGCCAGTCGTTGATCGTCTGGGCGATCGCCGAAGGCAGGGCCGCGGCCGCGGCCGCGGACCGTTACTTGATGGGTGTGACCGCGCTGCCGGCACCGGTCAAGCCGACGTCCGTTCCGCTTCAGTAGTCACACAAGTAACACCAGAAACACAAGCCCCAAACGTCGGCGAGTCTGCCACCGTTTGCCAGACGGGGGGTGTCTAATAGCCCTTTGTGGGCTTCGTCACACGGGCGAGAGGCGGGGCCCCGGCTGAACGGAACGATCGCAGGAGTGATGACTGTGCACATCAATCCCGTACCCCGATCACGGATGGGGCGAATCGCCTGGTCCTGGTTTCGTCACCCGGTAAAGAGCCGCGAGTTCCCGGCCAAACACGAGCGCCTGGTCACCGCCGCCGATTTGCTGATCTTCGGGGCCTGATGCCCCACCCGCGTGGCTTCGGGCGCGCCGGAATGTTTGCTCGGTGGCGGGAATCGGGGGACACGCGCCCCTCATCGATCCAGTAACCCCGAATCGCGGATGGCCTCGGCCATTGGTTCAAGGACGGCGGGGTCGTGCGGCGGGTTGATGTACACGATGCCCAGGTTGAGGCCTTCGGCCGCCAGCCCGGCTGCATCCTCGATGACCTTGTTGTAGTTGCGCTCCTCGTCAAGGCGCAGGTGGGCCGACAGCGTGATCTCCTTTGGGTCGCGGCCGATCTTCTCGCACTCCGCGGCCAGCACGTCGCGCTTGCGTGCGAATTCCTCGGGTGGACCGCCGGCGAAGTTCCAGTGCTGCGCGTAGCGCGCGGTGATCGGCAAAGTTCGTTTCTCCCCGCTGCCACCGATGCAGATCGGCGGGTGGGGGCGCTGCACGCCCTTGGGCTCGTTGCGGGCACCCTTGAGCTGGTAGTACTTGCCATCGAAGTCCGTGGTCGACTGGCTGAGCAGGCTGGTCAGCACCTCGCACGCCTCCTCGAACCGATCGAAGCGTTCCCTGACGGAGCCCAGTTCGATGCCATAGGCGCCCGATTCCTCTTCGTTCCACCCGGCGCCGATGCCCAGCTCCAGTCGTCCGTTGGAGATGATGTCCAGGGCGGCGGCCATGTTCGCGAGCACGGCGGGGTGGCGGTAGTGAATGCCGGTGACCAGGGTTCCCAGCCGCAGCCGCTCGGTGGCCTGCGCCAGCGCGGTGAGCGTCGTCCAGCCCTCCAAACACGGGCCGTCGCTGTCGGAGAAGATCGGATAGAAGTGGTCGAAGGTCCACCCGGACTCGTAGACGTCAATATCGTCGGCCGCCTGCCAGACGGCGAGCATGTCCGCCCAGGTTGTGTTTTGCGGAGAAGTCTTGAACGCGAATCGCATGTGCCCGACCGTAGTCCGGCTTTATTAAGGGAAACTAAACTCGTCCTACCATGACTGGCACACTCGGACTCGACACGAAGGTCACCCTGCTGGCGGCCGGCCTGATCTTTCTGCTCGCCCTGGTCCTCGGGGTCTGGAAGTACCGGCAGATCATGGCCGCCGACGACCATCGCGCCCATCCCTACGTCGACATCGCGCACCGGGCGGCGTTGCTCTATTCGTTCGCCACGCTTCTGTTGGCCGCCTTCGTCGAACTCAGCGCGTGGCCGACGTGGGTCAACCTGACCGCGGCCGGCGTTGTCGTCTTCTTCTTCGTCGGCGCCATCCTCAGCTACATCGAACACGGGGCGCGCCGCGACACCGTCAACCAGTTCGAGAATCCCGTCCGCGGCACCGGGGTGGCGATGGCGTTGCTCATCGCCGGCGAGATCGGGGGCTTCAGCGTGCTGCTCGCCGGCTTCGTCGTCGGCCAACTGATCTGAACGCGGGAAGCCTGGCGGTGACCTGCGGCGCCCGGCTCCGCCGCGCTTGCAGTCACCGCGGGAAGCCTGGCGGTGACCTGCGGCGCCCGGCTCCGCCGCGCTTGCAGTCACCGCGTGGGCACACTGGAGCCATGGACCCCGTAGAGGCTTTGCGGCAGATCGCCTACTACAAGGACCGGAGCCGCCACGACCCCCGGCGCGTGATGGCTTATCGCAACGCCGCCGACATCATCGAGGGGCTCGACGAGGCGGCGCGGGATCGGCACGGCCAGGCCAACAGCTGGCAGACGCTGGCGGGTATCGGGCCCAAGACCGCCAAGGTCATCGACCAGGCCTGGTCCGGCCGCGAACCCGACGTGCTCATTGAATTGCGTTCCGCCGCTGAGGATCTCGGCGGCGGTGACATTCGCACCGCGTTGCGCGGGGACCTGCATCTGCATTCGAACTGGTCGGACGGGTCGGCGCCGATCGACGAGATGATGGCGACCGCGGCCGCACTGGGGCATGAGTACTGCGCGCTGACCGACCACTCGCCGCGCCTGACGATCGCCAATGGGCTGTCGGCGGAGCGGTTGCGCGCGCAGCTCGACGCCATCGACAAGCTGCGCGACCAGTTCGCGCCGATGCGCATCCTCACCGGGATCGAGGTCGACATCCTCGAGGACGGCGGCCTCGACCAGGAGCCCGAGCTGCTCGAGCGCCTCGACGTCGTCGTGGCCAGCGTGCATTCGAAGCTGTCGATGGATGCCGCGGCGATGACGCGCCGGATGGTGCGCGCCGTCTCCAATCCACACGTCGACGTGCTGGGCCATTGCACCGGTCGGCTGGTCTCCGGCAACCGGGGGATCCGGCCCCAATCCAAGTTCGACGCCGAAGCGGTGTTCACCGCCTGCCACGATCACGGCACCGCGGTGGAGATCAATTCGCGGCCCGAGCGCCGGGACCCGCCGACCCGGCTGCTGAAGCTGGCGCTGGACATCGGCTGCGTGTTCAGCATCGACACCGACGCGCACGCGCCGGGCCAGCTGGACTTCCTCGGCTATGGCGCGCAGCGCGCGGTGGACAACGGCGTGCCCGTCGACCGGATCGTCAACACCTGGCCGGCCGAGCGGCTGCTGGAATGGACGGGCTAGTCGGGTAGGTGCGGCATCTCGAAGCCCGTGTCCCGGCCGACGAGCACAGCGGGGGTGAGCGCGGATTTGCCGTACCGAGCGCGCACCCGGTCGATCGCCGCGTCGATGTCGAGCCGGTTTTCGTCGTCGTTGAAGGGCAGCGTCAGTTGCTGCGCGCCGCTGCGGTCGATTCCCGACACCGCGAAGCCGACCAGCGTCAGCCCCCGCTGCGCGATCACGGGCGCGGCCGCCGCGACCAGCTGCCGCGCGGCGGCCAGGATGGGCTGTGTTGAGGACGTCGCCCGGGGCAGCGTCCGCGACCGCGTCGCCCGTCCGAAGTCGTCGAACCGCAGTCGCAGCACCACCGTGCGGCCCGTGCGCCCGGCGGCACGCATCCGGCCGGTGATGCGGTCGATCAGGTTGACCACCACCGCGTCGATCTCGGCGGGGGACATGGTGTTGCCCGCGCGACCCAGCGCCCGTTGCGCTCCCACGGACCGGCGGCGCACGCCGGTGGTTACCCGACGGCGGTCGATGTTGCGCGAAAGCGCGAACAGCTGGCGACCCATGGCGCCGCCCAGCAGCGAGGCCAGCGTGGACTCGGTCAGCTCGGCGACGTCGGCGACGGTCTCGAGTCCGTGGGCGTGGAGTTTGTCGGCCGTCTTGGCGCCCACGCCCCACAGCCGGCGCACCGGCAGCGGATGGAGGAAGGCGAGCTCCCCCTCGGGCGGCACCAGCAGCAGCCCGTCCGGCTTGGCCTCCTGGCTGGCGACCTTGGCGAGAAACTTCGTCCGGGCCACCCCGACGGTGATCGGCAGCCCGACCCGGTCGCGCACGTCGGCGCGCAGCCGCTCGGCGATCCGGACCGGCGTGCCGGAAACCCGTCCTAGGCCAGCGACGTCGAGGAAAGCCTCGTCCACCGAGAGCGGCTCCACGATCGGGGTGCAGTCGCGGAACACCTCGAACACCGCGTCGCTGGCGCGGCTGTAGGCGGCCATTCGCGGGGGCACGACGATGGCCTGCGGGCACAGCCGACGCGCCTGCGCCCCGCCCATCGCCGTGCGCACTCCATAGGCCTTGGCCTCGTAACTGGCCGCGAGCACGACCCCGCCGCCCACGATCACCGGGCGGCCGCGCAACGTCGGGTCGTCACGCTGCTCGACGGAGGCATAGAACGAGTCGAGGTCCGCGTGCAGGATGGACGCATCACACCGCACGAACATAGCCGCAGTGACTAGAAGGGCGGTGGGTCGTCATCGGCGGGTGGGGCGGGTCCGGCGCGTCGGGCTAGGCGGGCGTCGCGGTTGTGGCGGCGTTCGGTGGCCACGCGCGCGGCGCGGTCCTGGGCGCGGGTGCGGCGGCGTTTCGGCATCATCGCGGTCCGCTCAGCGCAATATTCCTGCGGGGGTGGGTCGGCTTCGGGGGTGGGCATGCCGCCGACGGCATAGCACAGGCTGGGAAACAGCAGCGCGCTGCCCGGGGTGGTGACGTAGGTGCGCCCGGCCGGGGAGGTCAGTATCAGCGTCCCATCGCCGAGCTGTTTCTCGGCCCAGCCGCAAAACGACTTGATCAAATGATGGGTGCGGCAGTAGCACTTGAGGTTGCCCGCGTGGGTGGGCCCGCCCGCGGCGTAGGGGATCGTGTGGTCGATATCGCATCCGATCGCGGGCACATCGCAGCCCGGCCAGCGACACGTCAGGTCCCGGCAGCGTACGAAATCGGCCAGCGCCTTCGACGGGGTGTAGCCCTGCTCCGGTGGGGCACAACCGGGATGCACCAGCGGTACCAGCTTGGCCGATGTGGCGAGCTCGGCCACCAGCTCGGGGGTGATCAGCCCGTCGGCGCCCACCAACGACCCCGGCGCGGCACCGGCGCCGGTCACGGTGTCTTGTTCGGCAATCACGTGGATCACCACCGGGGAGGCCACTTGCCGCGTCCAGGCCGCGCAGTCCGCGCGCCCGCAGCGACAGTCCAGCCGGTCGGCCCCGGCGGCCAGCGACCCCAGCGCGTCGGCGCGGCGCTGGTCGCGGGTGCGCGGATCGCCGGCGCACACCGTCGCCGCCAGCGCATCGAGCCGCTTGTCCAGGGCGTGGGCATCCGGGGTGAACAGGGTGCCCTCGATGCGCGACATACCGCCCACCACCTCACCGAGGACCACCTCGCGGTCGGTGTGACGCTGGCGGTGCTGGCGCAGCGCATCGGTGTCGGCGCGGGCCACGACCTTGTCGATTTGGCCGGCAAGCCGCGAGCGGGTCATCGACGGCCAGCGCGCCACCGTCGCCGCCAGCTGCGCGTCCACCCGGGCCAGCACCTCGGGGTCTTCGATCAAATCCGTGCGGTACACGATTGTGGCGACAAACCGAAAGTCGATGTCCCCGGCGGCAAACACCTGCCCCACCTTGGGCAGGCGCTCGCGCAACGCCCGGGCATAGCGCACCCGGCTGGCCGCCAACCCCTGCGAGATCCGCAGCTCGGCGGCCACCTCGGCGGCCACTGCGGCCATGGTGTCGATCGCCCACTCCTCGGTCTCACCGCAGCGCGACAGCCGGTAGGCGAACAACTCCCCGATCGCCACCAGTTGCGCCGCGGCCGCCCGGTTCTCCGCGCGCGTCGAAGCACCGATGCGCTCCAAGAGCGCCGTCGACGCCGCGGTGTTGGACGGATAGCGGTGCTCGAAGTGCTCCTCCAAATGGGCAATCGACTCCGGCGAGGGGCGCGACCCCGAAACATCTTCGAACATACATTCGATTATGCCACAGCCCGCCGGCTCGAACTTGTTGGCAGGGTTGCCGGTTGTGGATAACCGGCGACATGGCGAAGGGTTGTGAGGATGTCGATCAGGTCGCGGCGGACGAAGGTCGCCGCTGAGGAGGAGGCCCGCGTTGTGTTGTCTTGACTCAAGACAACAGCCCGCCGACGACACATCCGTGCCGACATGGTCGCGCGGCTACCGGCCCTCGCCGTAGATGCTGCTCACCCAGATGTGAGTGAGGGTGTCGACGACGCGGCCCTCGTCGACCGCCGGTGTCTCGGCGGACAGGGCGGCCATCATGGTGCGCTCGTTCATCTGGTTCAGGGAGGTCGCCAGGTCCGCGGGCGGGATCGTCTCCGGGGCGGCGCCGCGAGCGCGCTCGGCGGCGATCATGGCCGCCGTCTGGTCGATCCACTTCTGCATGAAGCCCGACCACACCACGCGCAATTCGGAGCTGGTCGCCAGCGCCTCGGTCGCGGCGCGGGCCAGGCGGCGGTGCGTGCTGAACGCCGTGAAGAAAGCCTTGATGCCGTTTCGCCACACCCGGCGCGGATCCGCGGGAAGCCGCTGCACCGCGCCGTCGAACTCGGAGTCGGCGCGCGCGATCACCGGTTCCAGCAGCGAGAGCAGCACCGCGTCCTTGGACTTGAAGTAGAAGTAGAACGTCGGCCGCGACAGGCCCGCGCCCTTGGCCAGGTCGTCGACCGAGATGTCGGCGAACGACCGCTGTTCCAGCAGCCGCTCGGCCGTCGCGAGGATTGCCTGCTCACGGTCATCGCCCGAGGGCCGGATGGCGCGGCGACCGCGAAGGGCGCGAGTCTGGCCGACGGTAGTCACGGCCGCTACTTTACATGGCGTCGAATGTTTCGACACCCTGTTGACGCTCTCGACATGCCGTTGATAGCGTGGCCCCATGACTGAGCACCTTGACGTGATCATCGTGGGCGCAGGGATCTCGGGGATCAGTGCGGCGTGGCACCTGCAGGAACGCTGCCCGACCAAGAGCTACGCGATCCTCGAACGCCGCGACGACCTCGGCGGAACCTGGGACCTGTTCAAGTACCCGGGCATCCGGTCGGACTCGGACATGTTCACCCTCGGCTTCCGGTTCAAGCCCTGGCACTCGGCGAAGTCGATCGCCGAGGGCCCCGACATCAAGGCCTACATCAAAGAGGCCGCGGTCGAGAACAAGATCGACCGGCGCATCCGCTACCGCCAGCGCGTCGTGGCCGCCGATTGGTCCGACGCAGACAACCGCTGGACCCTGACCGTCGAGTCCGACGGTCAGGAGACCGAACTCACCTGCTCGTTCCTGTTCGCGTGCACCGGCTACTACAACTACGACGAGGGGTATGCGCCCGCCTTCCCCGGCGCCGACGACTTCGAGGGCCAGATCGTCCACCCGCAGCACTGGCCGGAGGACCTCGACTACCAGGGCAAAAAGATCATCGTGATCGGCTCGGGTGCCACCGCGATCACCCTGATCCCGGCGCTGGTGAACTCGGGCTCCGGCCACGTCACGATGCTGCAGCGCTCGCCGACCTACATCGGCTCGCTGCCCGGGGTCGACCCGTTCGCCGAACGCGCCAACCGGCTGCTGCCGGACCGCCTGGCGCACATCGCGAATCGCTGGAAAGCCATCGCGTTCAGCACCTTCCAGTACCAGCTGTCTCGGAAGGCGCCCGCTTACATGCGCAAGACCTTGATGACGATGGCCCAGCGACGCCTGCCCGAGGGCTACGACGTCGAAAAGCACTTCGGGCCGCGTTACAACGTCTGGGACCAGCGCCTGTGCCTGGCCCCCGACGGCGATTTCTTCCGCACCATCCGGCACGGCAAGGCGGACGTCGTCACCGACACGATCGACCGGTTCACCAAGACCGGCATCAAACTCACCTCGGGTGAGGAGCTGCAGGCCGACATCATCATCACCGCAACGGGTTTGAACATGCAGTTGCTCGGCGGCGTGAAGCCCACCAGGAACGGCAAGCCGATCGAGCTGACGTCGTTGATGACATACAAGGGCCTGATGTTCTCCGGAGTGCCGAATTTCGCGATCACCTTCGGATACACCAACGCGTCATGGACGCTGAAAGCCGACCTGGTCTCCGAATTCGTCTGCCGGTTGCTGAACTACATGGACGACAAGGGATTTGACTTCGTGGAGCCACAGCATCCCGGCGATGACGTCGACGAGCTGCCGTTCATGGACTTCAGCCCCGGCTATTTCCAGCGGGCGATGGACATGCTGCCCAAGTCGGGGTCGCGCGCGCCCTGGCGGCTCAAGCAGAACTACTTCTTCGACATGCGCACGATCCGGCGGGGCAAGGTTGCCGACGAGGGCCTGCGATTCGCGAAAAAGCGTGTGCCGGTTGCAGTTTAGGGCTTGACGACGACGATGCCGTCGTCGTCGCTGTAGGCGATCTCGCCCGGTACGAACGTCACCCCGCCCAGGGTGACTTCGACGTCGCGCTCGCCGTCACCGGTCTTGGTGCTCTTGCGCGGGTTGGTGCCCAGCGCCTTGATGCCGATGTCGAGGCCGCGCAGCGCGGCCGCGTCACGCACCGCCCCGTTGACGATGAGACCGGCCCAGCCGTTCGAGCGGGCCAGTTCGGCGATGACGTCTCCGACCAGGGCTGAGTGCAGCGAGCCGCCGCCGTCGATGACCAGTACCCCGCCCGCACTCGGCTGGGAGAGCACCGATTTCAGCAACGCGTTGTCTTCGAAGCAGCGCACCGTGCTGATGAGTCCGGCGAACTGCGGGCGACCACCGAACTGTCGGAATTGGACGTCGCAGCTGCGTACGTCGGGTCCGATGTCGTCGACCAGGTCGGCGGTCGGCTGGAACAACACAGTCACGTCTGACACGGTAACGCGTACGGGTGGCGGTCAGCGGCGGCGCAGCTGCCGGATCAACAGGATCGCCAGGAGGCTGACGGCCAGGGCGACGATTATCGGCAGCGGGGACTGGCTCAGGGCCGCCGCGGGAACGTCTGCAGGGACCGGGTTGTTGGCGGTGTCCACAGTCGATTTCGCTTGTGCCGCTGCGTCTTTGGCGGCAGCGGTGAGGTCGCCGTTGCTTTCGATGCGCTGCTGCACCTCAACCGACGGCTCGGCGGCCTTCGCCGGGGGCGGGGCGGCTTTGGCGGGCGCCTTCTTTGCCGGCGCTTTCTTGGCGGGCGCCTTTTTAGCGGGCGCCTTCTTCGCGGGGGCTTTCTTGGCGGGTGCTTTCGCGGTCTTCTTGACCGCCTTGGCCGGAGGCGTCTTTTCCGGCGGCGGGGTGGATGCGCCGTCGGGCTCGCTGTTGGGTTGATCCTGCGGGTCTGCCATGCGGCCGCTCCTTGAGCAATCTTTCAGTAGTTTTCTAGCCCACGCGGGTGCTCCGAACCCATCATGCCAGCACGGGTGGAGGCGCTGGCCCGCCGGTCACGGTCTGCGCCGGAGCGTCCACAGGGCGCCTCCAGCGACGAGCGCCGCCGCCACCGCGACGAACGGCCAGACCGGCACGTCGCCGCTGGCGGCGCCACCGGCGGCCGGGGGCCCCGGCGTGCCCGTATCCGGGACCGTCAGCCGGAAAGACCAGGATCCGGACACGACGTGACCGTCCGCGGACGTCACCCGGTAGTTCACGGTGTAGGTCCCCGCCGGTCCCAGCGGCCGCAAACCGATGCCGACCACCGCGCCCCGCACTGTCGGGTCTCCGACGGACCACACGTTGCCGTCGGGCCCGACGACGGTCATGGCCGCGAAACTGGTTTGCAGCTGTTCGTTGAAGGTGGCGCTGACCCGCTCGGGACCGGTCGCGAGAACCGCGTTGTCCGCGGGATCGGTGGCCACCCGGGCGGCGTGGGCCGATGCCACCGGCGCGGTGCTTGTTGCGAGCATCAGAAGGGCACCGACGCATGCGGCAATCGCCAAGCGCCTCATGCCCGTCGGCGGATCAGCGCAAGGCAGATCGCCAGCGCGCCCACGACCAGGGCCGCGCCACCCAACAGCCGGGCGGAGTTGTCCGACGACTTCGGACGCTGCGCGGTCGCCTGGTCGGCCGGCATAGCGGAAGGCGGGTGGTGGCCGTGGGACGGCACGGGTCCCGCGGCGAGCGTCAGCGTCGGCGCCGGGTATTCGGACTCACCGCCGCCGGGCTGCGGTGGCTGGTCCCACTTGACGACCGTCCCGTCGGAATAGGTCTGGGTGGCCGGGAAGTTGACGGTCTCGGCGTCGGGCAGCTTCACCGAGACCCGGAACAGTGCGAATTGATCCACCCCAATCCCGCCGCCCGGCGCGGCCGTCCAGGTCACCGACCGCACGGCGCCGGATGCCGCGTCGCGGTCAAGCTTGGCCGTCCAGCCCGGCATGCTTTCGGTGCTCGCCGAGGCCACGTCGGGCAGGGCGACGCTCAGGGCCGTGGTCAGCGCGCCGGTATTCGATTCGTTGGGGACCTGAAACGTGACGATCGCCGTGGCGCCGCGCACCGCGTTGTCGCTGCTGGCGTGGACGTGCGCCCACGCCGCCGGGAAGCATGCCGCCGAGGCGAGGTAGAGGCCGACGGCGGCCGCCACCGCCATCGGCAGGCGGGCCATCCGGCGCGCGCGGATCGACATGGCGGGATGGTCAGCTCAACCCGAGCCGGGCCATCAGGTCCGCCTCGATGCCGTCGAGCTGCGACGAAATCGCCGCGTGGGCCGCCCGGCGTCGCGCGGCCGGCATGTTCTCGGCGGCGGTGACAGCCGCCGACAGATCGGTGAGCCGCTCGGTGATGGCCGAGACGAACTGCTTGGTTTCGGCGTCCTTCGGCTTCTTCTCCTGCACGGTCCGCAGGGACTTCTCCGCTCCCGCGACCCGGGCGGACAGCTGCGCGCCGTGGCCGGAGAACTGCCCGATCTGCGCGAGCGGGATCCCGAGCTGGTCCGCGCGGCGCTGATCCATCAGCGCGCGCGCCGAGACGGCGGCCCGGTAGATGAGTGGCGTGAGGATCGGGGCGAGCAGCCGGGACACCGTCAGCGCCCGGCGGATCCGCGTCGGCGAGAGGATCCTGCCTTCTCGCGCCGCTTTGAGTTCGGTCTCGGCGACCTTCAGCGCGTTCCGGTCGCTGTCCCGTTGGGCTTTGATCTGCGCCCTGAGGGCCTTGGCCTCCGCCCGTTGGGCGGCCTTGTACCGGCGAGTCTCGGTTCTGGCGGCGAGCTTGGCCTCCAGCTTCGCGCGGGCCTTGATCGCACGGGCTTCGGCGCGACGCGTCGCGCGACTCTTTCGCTTGCGGAACAGGCCCATTCCCTCACCGCCTCCCCGGTTACTCGTGGACTATCGGTCTCGCGCGTGCGCGATCCGTGAGCCAACCCTAATCGGAATGGGCGGCCGGGAGCCCGCCAGGTAGGGGCCGGGGACCGGGCTCGGGAGCCCGTTAGGCGTCCAAGTGCTCCGCGCGGCGCAGTTCGTTGACCCGCTGCATCACCTCGTGTTGGGCCTCGGGGGACAACTCGGCGGCTCGCAGGGCGAGCCGGCGCACACCGTCATCGCGGAGCGTGGCCAGGAACGACAGCTCTTGGTCCAGCTTCTCGTAGTACTCGTCGTCGGTGAAGTAGGCCGGCTTGATGCGGAAGAAGTTGGCCAATGCGGCCATGGTCGCCGCCGACGGGTTGGTGCGGTTCCCCGAACGCAACTGCGACAGGTACGGAGCCGACATCGTGATGCCCTCCGCCTTGAGAGCCGCGATCACTTCCGCGGAGGTGTGCGGCCCGCGTCCCGGGGGATACACCGTGTCGAACAGGCGGTTCAGGCGAGCAGCGAACGTCGTGCTCATTGGATATGACCTCCACTGGGCGTAGAAGTGACTATTACCTAGGTGTATTTGCTGATCATGGTAGCGAGGGTTTATGTCCGTAACTAGGTGCAAACCCCTACGGTTTCGGCCCAGGGGTAGCTGGGGCTCGCCGACGCCACACATGACGAGCGTCTAACTGATTCGCTGAGGTGTCCACTAAATCGGCGATACTCACAGGTTATCCGCAGAATTCGGCGTCGGTCGCTAGGTGGCGGGCCGACGGCGCCGGGCTCGGCGAAGTGTAGGATGCGAACGTGCTGGGCGGTCGCACCGCAACCGGGCAGCAATTTATGTTCGCTCAGCGTCTTATTTGCTGTCGGATCAGCGCTGCGGCCGGGAAGCGGCGCCCGCGGACGTGTCGGTTATGTGAATCGGGGTTCGGCGATCGCGGGGGCGAAGGCCTTCGGGCGCGCCGAAGTTGCCGCAGCAGGAGCGCACCGAGCGCCGATGCAACTACTTATGCCGCAAGCAGCATCGCCAGGATTGCGGTATCGGGATGGCTGATGGGGTCGACTCCGACGCGGCTCACCATGGATGTGATCGTGCCGTCGGCTTCGGCCTCCACCCAGGCCGCTCGATGCTCGAGTCCCAGGTATGGCAGGCCGGGGAGCAGGACGCAGCCCGACGCCGCCCCACTGCATTCCGGCAAGGAGGGTGTGGTCTCCGAGGGCGGGTGCAACATCAGCAGCGCCGGGGGTTGATGATCGGCGAAATAGCCCGGCTGGATTGCCGATTCGCCGAAGACCGTGCCCTCGGCGAGCACCAGGCCCACGGTGCCCGGCTCGGGTTCCTCGGGTAACTCCTCGCGGGCGCCGAACACCGTTGTGGTGGAGAGCAATCCAGGTAGTGACGCGACCCTCACCGCCACCATGAGCAATTGGGCCCACTCTTTGGTCGAGTCAGGCCAGCGTCCGGAGATCACGAACCCCTTCAGGGCACCACGAGCATGGAAAGGGGATACCCCTATGGGGCGGTCAGACCCAGTCTCCATTTCGACCTCCGCGCTACGCCTCCGTCCGATCAACCACACGGGTAGCTCGAATAATTAAGCATGCCTGCGGGTTCGGCGCCGTGCAACCCGACACGGCCAGTGGCGCATCTCTTCTCGGAGTGCCCGATTCACGCCACGACAAACGACAGGGGCGCCGCGCAGCCGCGCAACGCCCCTGCCGATCGAGGTGGACTCAGCCCGCAATCAGTCCTTTGGTCTTCGACGTTGCGGCGGCGTAGCGGTCCTGGACGTCGGCCCAGTTGACGACATTCCAGAAGGCCTTGGCGAAGTCGACCTTGACGTTCTTGTACTGCAGGTAGAAAGCGTGCTCCCACATGTCGAGGAGAAGCAGCGGAATGATTCCGAGTGGGAAGTTCGATTGGTGGTCATAGACCTGGAAGATCAACAGCTTGTTGCCCAGCGTGTCCCAACCGAGCGCTGCCCATCCTGACCCCTGCACGGTCGTGGCGGCCGCATGGAACTGCGCACGAAAGTTGTCGAACGACCCGAACGCGTCATCGATCGCGGCTGCCAGCTCGCCGGTCGGCTTGTCGCCACCGTTGGGAGACAGGTTTTTCCACCAGATCGTGTGGTTGACGTGACCGCCGAGGTTGAACGCCAGGTTCTTCTCGTTCAACAGGATCGCGGCATGGTCCCCCTTGGCGCGGGCCTCCTCGAGCTTTTCGAGGGCATCGTTGGCGCCTTTGACGTAGGTGGCGTGGTGCTTATCGTGGTGAAGCTCGTTGATCTGACCCGAAATGTGCGGTTCCAACGCTCCGTAATCCCAGTCCAAATCCGGCAGGCTATATACAGCCACGGCGTTCCTTTCTTCGATTGTCTACCTATGCTCGATCCGCGGGCCTGCCAAGCGGCGGCCAGCCGTAATCAACCCTGCTCCATGACCGCGCGGACCGCAAGAATGACCCCTCAGCCCCGGGGGTGTACCCGGTCGGGACCGGTTCAAGACAAAACGATGAGGACGAGAACCGCCAGCAACGCCAGCGCGATGAGCCCGGCGCGCAATGCGGCGACGCTGTGGCTGTGATTCCACGCAGGCGAGCCGGAGCCCGACGTCGAGGGGGCCGCTGAACCCGGACCGAACGAATGCGTGGCCATCAATCGCCTTTCACCCGCTCCCCACCTCTCGGTAGTGAGGTGAGTCACAACAATTTTGCGCGAAGGCGATCATAGCGCTTCCGGGCGGGCTTGGAAAATAACACTCTGAGCTGGGGTTCGGCGGCGTTCGCGGGCTGGGGCCGGCCGAAAGGTCGGCCCGGCCCAGCCGCCGTCTGCCGCGGTCTGCTGCGCGAGTGCTGAGCATTTCGCTCAACGACCTTTTTGGGCTGTCGATGACACAGCTCCAACGCCGCGGTGTTATCCACAGTGACACCACGGCCAGCCGGTAGGGCTGTAGTAACGCTTCCCTTACCCAATGGGGCCATGTGGATAAACCTGTGGAAATTGTGGATAGCCGCCGTAGCCGAATAAGTAGCCGACGGATCGGCTCCGGCCGTTGCTGAGCGCCCTGCGGCCCCCACAGCTCGCCGCACGCGGGGTGTGTCGTGGCGAGGTTACGCTGGTCCGGTGATCCAGGTGTGCTCCCAGTGCGGCACTCGGTGGAACGTGCGCGAGCGGCAACGCGAGTGGTGTCCCCGGTGCCGCGGAGCCCTGATGGCACCCCTGGCGGATGCGCCGGCGCCCGATCCACGATGGAGTCCACACAGCCCCGCGCCGGCGAGCCGACCGTCCGCGGCTCGGGGATGGCAGCGCACCCCGCCGCGGCTGCCGCCGGGCTTCCGCTGGATCGCGGTGCGTCCCGGCGCCGCGCCGCCGCCCCGGCGGGGACGGCGGCCCCTCGGCCCCACCCCGCGCTACGCCGTGATGCCGCGGTGGGGTCTGGCCGACCGCGTCGAACCGACGGCCGCGGCCGCCGGGCCACCGACGCACCCAGCGCCGTCGGCCCCGACGATCCGCACCACGCTGTTCGTCAGCGCGCTCGTCCTCGGCATCGCCGCCCTGGTCTACGTCGTGCGCTATGTGCTGCTGATCGTCAACCGGAATACCTTGCTGGATTCTTGGGTCGCCGCCGGCGCGGATTGGCTCGGCGTCCTGGCCAGCGTGGCCGCGATCGTGGCGGTGCTCAGCTCCGGGGCGATGCTGATCCGTTGGCTTATTGCCCGGCGCGCGGCCGTGTTCGCGCATCACGGCCTGCCGGAGCCCAGGTCCACCCGAGCATTGTGGGCCGGGTGCGTGGTGCCGCTGGCCAATTTGCTGTGGGCCCCGGTCTACGTCATCGAGCTGGCGATCGTGGAGGAGCATTACGCCCGGATACGCAGACCCATTGTGGAGTGGTGGATCGCCTGGGTGGCCAGCTACCTGGCCTCCGCCTTCGCTATGGCGACCAGCTTCGCCACGGACGCCCAAGGCATCGCGAACAACACCGTCACGATGGTTTTCGCGTACTTGCTCGCGGCGCTCACGGTGGCCGCAGCGGCCCGGGTGTTCGAAGGGTTCGAGCGCAAACCGGTCGAACGCCCCGCGCACCGCTGGGTTGTGATCTCCGAAGATGCTTCGCCGGCGTCGGGCCCGGTTGAGCTGGAGGGGCAGGAAGCGGCAGCATTAGGCGCATGACGTGGGCCGAGGAGGTGCTCGCCGGGCATCCCTTTGTGGTGGCCCACCGCGGCGCATCGGCCGCGCGCCCCGAACACACACTGGCCGCCTACGACCTCGCGCTCAAAGAGGGCGCCGATGGCGTGGAATGCGACGTGCGCCTGACCCGCGACGGCCACCTGGTGTGCGTCCACGACCGCCGGCTGGACCGCACATCGACCGGGGCCGGCTTGGTGAGCACGACGACCCTCGCCGAGTTGCGTGAGTTGGAGTACGGAGCGTGGCACGACAGCTGGCGTGCGGACGGCACGCACGGTGACACGAGTTTGTTGACCCTGGACGCGCTGGTTTCGCTCGTCCTGGACTGGCGCAGGCCGGTGAAGCTGTTCATCGAGACCAAGCATCCGGTGCGGTACGGCTCGCTGGTGGAAACCAAGCTGCTCGCGCTGCTGCACCGGTTCGGCATCGCCGCGCCCGCCTCCGCGGACCGGTCGCGTGCGGTGGTGATGTCGTTTTCGGCGGCCGCGGTCTGGCGGATCCGGCGAGCCGCGCCGTTGCTGCCGACCGTGCTGCTCGGCAAGACCCCGCGCTACCTGACCAGCGGCGCAGCCACCGCCGTCGGCGCCACCGCCGTCGGGCCTTCGCTGGCGGCGTTGAAGGAATATCCCCAACTCGCGGATCGCGCCATCGCCCAGGGCCGGGCCGTGTACTGCTGGAACGTCGACGAGTACGAAGACCTCGACTTCTGCCGGGACGTCGGCGTGGCCTGGCTCGCCACCCACCACCCGGGCCGCACCAAGGCGTATCTACAGAACGGCCGCGCAAGCGAGAGCGGCGGTTAGTCCGGCGGCGCCGTGGGCACGGGCGAATCGGTGGCCAGCGCCTCGAACAGCCGGCTGGCCTCTTCGTGGTTCCACACCACCACCGATCCGGCGTCGCCACTGGTGAACTCGCCGATGGGGACGGTCAGCGCCGTGGGGGAGTCGTGCAGGCCCCAGCCGAGGCGGGCCAGGTCCCAGACGTGGTCGTTGCGGTCAACGGTCAGGGCGTCGGCAACCGCACGCGGCACCGAGTACCAGCGCCAGGGGTTGAGCCACACCGCGGGGCTGGCGGCGGCGTGCAGCAGCGCCCCCACGAACTGCCGCTGATTGTCCATCCGATCCAGGTCCGCCCGGGGGGTGTCGCGCGTCCTGACGTACCCGAGGGCGTTGCGGCCGTTGAGCTTCTGGCAGCCGGCGGGCAGGTCGATGCCGGCCAAGGGGTCACTGAGCGGGGTCGCCAAACACACCGTTACCCCGCCGAGCGCGTCGACCACGCCGGCGAATCCGCCGAACCCGATTTCGGCGTAGTGGTCAAGGCGCAGCCCGGTGGCCTGCTCCACCGTCTCGGCCAGCAAGGACGCGCCACCCAGCACGAAGGCGGCGTTGATCTTGTCCCTGCCGTGGCCGGGGATCGGGACGTAGGAGTCGCGGGGTATCGACACCATCGTCACCCGGCCACCGGACCACAGCTCGGGCAAGTGCACCAGCAGGATGGTGTCGGTCCGGCTGCTGCCGATGTCGCCGCCGGTGGCCAGGTCCTGCTGCTGTTGTGGGCTGAGTCCCAGGCGGCTGTCCGAGCCGACGAGCAACCAGTTCGTCCCGCGGCCGTGCCCGGGGCGTCCCGGGTAGTCGGCCAGAATTTCGTCGCGGTGCAGCCGGCTGTCGAACCAGACGGCCCCGCAGACGGCGGCGATGCCGGCCAGCAGAGAGCCGATCAGCAGGACCGATGCCACCGCCCGGATCCAGCGGCGCCACCCGCGTCTGCGACGCGCGCCCGGTGCGGTGGGCCGTGGCGGGGGCGGTTGCCGGGTGCGCGGTGCTGGCGGCGCGGGGGGAGGCGGCGGCGTAACGCGTGGCGTCGCCCGCGGCAGCGGCGTGGTTCGTTCGGCCGGCGTCGGCGGGCGGGCGCGGCGGCGAATCACCTGTGCCGGCTCGGTCGGCGGTTCGGGCCGGTGCGGTGGTCGATCGCCATTCACCCGGTTAACGTACGCGGCCTGGGCCGCCGGTGGCGCGGTCGCCGGGGCGAGTTCGGCTACTGGCGGGCGCGCAGGCCGTTGAGGAACGGGCAGCCCATCAGCACCCGGATGGCCTGGCTCAACCCGGTCATGTCGTCCACGGGCTTGTGGAACGGCAGCCGGACGTCGTGGTCTCGGTCCTGGCCTTCGACGCGGAACCGCACGCCGTACCGGTCGAGGCCGAGCGGGCGCACCTGCCCGCGCCGCAACGGTGCGGGCAGCCGGGACACGAGGCGCGCGACCACGTCGCTGTGGGTGGTGTCCAGATGCCACAGCAGGTTCGCTTCGATCTCGCAGAAGGGGTCGGGCCGCGCCGCGAGGAGATCCTCGACGCTGACGGGCTCGGCGCCGCTGGCGTCGGTGACCACGACGGATGCGATCTCGAGCCGGACCAGCGTGTACCGCGGGTCCTGCCCCTCCGGCGGCACGGACCGGGGGGTGTCGACCTGAAGCAGGGCGGGATGCGGCCACTCGGCGGCGATCAGGTCGACCGTGTCGGCAACCTCGGTCGGGTGGAAGTCCTGCAGGTGCCCGCGCACCCACACCAGCGACCGCACCGGTTCCCGCAACGGAAGCGGCGCGTAGTCGGTCAACTCGAGGAGCGCTTGCGATCCCGCGACGGGGGTTCGCGGCCGGCCGTCGCCCGCACTCGGAAGTGCCAGCGCGAAGGATCCGTCGGGCAGTAGGTGATGGACCGGCGTCACGACCGGGTCCTGGCGCGGCTGCACGCTTTCCAGCGCCAGAAGCGCGCCACCGGCGCGGACACACGCGCTGCGGATCCGTTCGGCCGTCGTCGGGGCGGGGCAGGCGGTCTGCGGCAACACCATTCTCCTTACGTTAGGTAAGCCTAAGTTAACTTAGATGACGGGGCGCCGCAAGAGCCGTTTGGCGGCGGGCGCCGCTAGGGTTGGGGAGTGGTCCGCATCGCTTATCTCGGTCCGGCAGGGACCTTCACCGAGGCGGCGCTGTTGCAGATCACGGCCGCCGGCCTGATCCCCGATCAGGGCCTCGAGGAGGTCCGGCGATTGCCCATCGACAGCACCGCCGCGGCGCTGGACACCGTGCGCGATGGCGGTGCGGAATACGCCTGCGTTCCGATCGAGAACTCGATCGACGGGTCCGTGACCCCCACGCTGGACAGCCTGGCCATCGGCTCCCCGCTGCAAGTCTTCGCCGAGACGACCCTGGACGTCACGTTCACCATCGCCGTCAAACCCGGGCGCTCCGCGGCCGACGTGCGCACCCTGGCGGCGTTTTCGGTGGCGGCCGCGCAGGTGCGGCATTGGGTCGCCGACCACCTGCCCGAGGCTGAACTCCGGCCCGCGTACTCCAACGCCGACGCGGCGCGGCAGGTCGCCGAGGGCCAGGCGGACGCGGCGGTGACCTCGCCGCTGGCCGCCGCCCATTGGGGGCTGGAGGCGCTGGCCGACGGCGTGGTCGACGAACCGAACGCCTGCACCCGCTTCCTTCTGGTCGGGCTGCCGGGGCCGCCGCCCCCCCGCACCGGCGCCGACCGCACCGCCGTTGTGCTGCGCGTCGACAACGCGCCCGGTGCGCTGCTGGGCGCGCTGACGGAATTCGGGATCCGCGGCATCGACCTCACCCGGATCGAATCCCGCCCGACCCGGACGGCGCTGGGCACCTACGTGTTCTTCGCCGACTGTGTGGGCCACATCGACGACGACGCCGTTGCCGAGGCACTCAAAGCGCTGCACCGTCGTTGTGCGGATGTGCGATACCTGGGATCTTGGCCGACGGGCTCGCCCGCCGGGGCGCTGCCGCCGCCGGCCGACGAGGCCGCCCGCTGGCTGGCGCGGCTACGAGAAGGCAAACCGGAAACCGCGGCCGGGGGGATCGAGCCATGAGCGGCCGGCTGGTGCTCCTGCGGCACGGCCAGTCCTACAGCAACGTCGAGCGCAGGCTGGACACCCGGCCCCCCGGGGCGGAGCTGACACCGTTAGGCCGCGACCAGGCCCGCGCGTTCGCCCGCGGTGCAGGACGGCCCGCGATGCTGGCGCACTCGGTGGCGATACGCGCGTCGCAGACGGCCGGGGTCATCGGCGGCGAACTCGAGATGGCCGCCGTCGAGGTGGGTGGCGTTCACGAGGTCCAGGTCGGCAGGCTGGAGAACCGCAGCGACGACGACGCGGTCGCGGAATTCAACGCGATCTACGAGCGATGGCATCACGGTGATCTCGACGTCCCGCTGCCGGGCGGAGAAACCGGCAACGACGTGTTGGACCGCTACGTCCCGGTGCTCACCGACCTGCGCCTGCGCTTCCTGGACTACCACGACTGGAGCGGCGACATCGTCGTCGTCAGCCATGGTGCGGCGATCCGGCTCGCCGCGGCCGTGCTGGCCGGTGTGGACGCCGGCTTCGCGCTGGACAACCACCTCGACAACGCCGAATCGGTGGTGTTGGCGCCCATCACCGACGGGCGATGGAGCTGCGTGCGGTGGGGGACGCTGACGCCGCCGTTCTATCCCGAGCCGGAGGCCACTCCAATCGGGGATGCGGTGCACTCGAGCACCGACCCGATGGGCTGACCGTCGCTCAGACGGCCACTGCGACGGATTCGGAGCAGCCGCAGCCGACCGCGTCGCAGTCGACGACGAAGGCGTGCGGCAACAGCTCGGGGCTGAAGCAATCCGGCTCGGTGCATTCGGAGCGTCGCAGCGAATGGCGAATGATGGTGCCGTGACAGTGATCTAAGCCTGCCCGGCAGTCGCGGCAGTCAGCACTCATAACCCGTTCATAGCACCGGCAGCGGACAAATCCGGGATGCCGCGCCCAGAAATCCGGCCCGCGGGCTGACCGATTGTCAGGCCCAGCCCAGTTCTTCCAGCCGGTCGTCGTCGATGCCGAAGTGGTGGGCGATCTCGTGGATCACCGTGATCGCCACTTCCTCGACGACGTCGTCGTCGGATTCGCACACGTCCAGCAGCGCCTCGCGGTAGATGGTGATGGCGTCCGGCAGCGATCCGGCGTAGTCGGAGTCGCGCTCGGTCAGGGCGACTCCCTCGTAGAGTCCGAGCAGCTCGCCGTCCTCGGGGTGGCGGTCCTCGACCAGTACGACGACGTTGTCCATGGCCGCCGCCAGCTCGGGCGGGATCAGGTCGAGCGCGTCGGAGACCAGTTCGTCGAACCGCTGCGGGTCCATCCGCGCGGGCACGTGGCTAGCCCCCGGGTGGCGGCGCGGCGGGCGGTGCCTCCGCCGGAGGGTTGGCCGCTGGTGGCGCTCCGCCGTCCGCGGGTGGCGCCTGCGGGGGCGCTCCGGCGTCCGCGGGGGGTGGCGCCTGCGGGGCCGGGGTGTCCGCCGCCGGCGCCTGGGGCGTCACGACGGGCTGCTGACCCGGTAGGTGTTGATTGTTCGGCGGGATCGCCGGCGGAGTGTTCGCCTGGCTGGGCGCTTGAGCCGGCACCTGCAGCGGTATCGGGGGCAGTGTGAGCCGTTCCTCGGGAATGTCGGGCGGTGGCACCGGCTGCTGACCGTTGATCAGTAGCTGGCCCTTGGCGCTGCCCACCAGGGTGGCCCAGCCGCCGTTGCCCAGTGTGGCGCCGATGCTGCAGGCGACCTCGCGGCTGCCTGCCGTCCAGCTGGCCAGCGGCACGGTGGGATAGATCAGCGTCAGGGTGGTGGTGCGCAACTTGACCGGCGCCAGGTAGGCGTCCGTCATCTTGGTGCACAGGTCCTTGATGTACCCGTCCTGGTCGGGCTCCGCCGGCAGCGCGCCGGGGAACTTCTCTGCCAGGTTGACCGTGCCGGTCACCTCCATCGCGTGCGGTGCCGCACAGTCGACCGGAGCGTCGATCGGCTGGTTGGTGGTCGTGTCGATGCCCAAGCAGGTGCCGGCCGGCCAGACCTTGGACTGGTCGACGTCGGCGACCTTGCCCTTGAAGGCCTGTTGCTGGTTGTTGGTGCCGGGCAGCTGCAGTCCGCACAGCATGCGGCGCTCGCCGGCCTGGCGCCAGGCCCGGTCACCGGGCCACAGCAGGCTGACGGTGAACTTGCTGTTGGGATCGAACTTGGGGCCCAGGTAATTCCGCACGGCGGACTCGCACTGCTCCTGGGTGATCTGCTGGATGCGAGCCGGCGACGGGGGAGCGGCGCTGGGGCCGTACTCGGAGCCCGGGAACGTGCGCATGTCGACGGACGCGGCGACTTCGAACTTGTGGTCGTCGGCGCAGCTGACGACCTTCGCCGCCTCCGGGGTGGTGTCCGGCCACATCAGGCAGTCGCCGGCGGCGGCCTTGTTGAAGGCGGCGTTGCCCTTGCTTCCGGTGGTGGGCACCGGATTGCCGTTGAGGTAGCCGGACAGCCGGCCGGGCCCGGTGCCGCCGGCCGGCAGCGCCGTGACCACCCCGGCGATCAGCAGGCCGCCCAGGGCGGTCAGCAGCAGGGCCCGCCGCGTCGCCTGTGCCTGCAGACTGCGAGGCCACCGGAAACCGGCTTGCGGCTGGTCCGGCTCGGCGGTGCGGGCGTCGACCTCCAGGGCTTCCGGGAGGTCCGTCTCGGGCGCTTGCGACATCGGCTCCATTCTGACAGCAGCCCCTGTGCGGCGTGACAAAAGTTACTGATGTGAGTCCTGGGGTCAATGCACCAGGGGTGCTCTGCCATCCGACCGGAGCCGAAAAAGTAGTGTCAGGGCCGTGATCGACCTGAAGTTGCTCCGGGAAGACCCCGACGCCGTGCGCCGCTCGCAACTCGACCGCGGCGAGGACCCCGCGCTGGTCGACGCCCTGCTGGCGGCCGACGCCGCCCGGCGGGCGGCGATCTCGTCGGCCGATGCGCTGCGCGCGGAACAGAAGTCCGCGAGCAAGAGCGTCGGCGCCGCGTCTCCCGAGGAGCGCCCGGCCAAGCTGGCGCGCGCCAAGGAACTCGCCGAGCAGGTCAAGGCCGCCGAGACCCAGCAAGCCGAGGCCGAGGCGGCGTTCACGGCGGCGCACATGGCGATCTCCAACGTCGTCATCGACGGCGTCCCCGCGGGCGGGGAAAACGACTACCGCGTCCTCGAGGTGGTGGGCGAACCCGCTCAGCTGGAAAACCCGAAGGACCACCTGGAGCTCGGCGAGTCCCTGGGCCTCATCGACATGCGGCGCGGCGCCAAGGTATCCGGCTCGCGGTTCTACTTCCTGACCGGTCGGGGCGCGCTGTTGCAGCTGGGGCTGCTGCAGCTGGCCCTGCGGCTGGCCGTCGAGAACGGCTTCATCCCGATGATCCCGCCGGTGCTGGTGCGCCCGGAGGTGATGGCCGGCACCGGATTTCTGGGCACCCACGCCGACGAGATCTATCGAGTGGAGGCCGACGACCTCTACCTGGTCGGCACCTCCGAGGTGCCGCTGGCGGGCTACCACGCCGACGAGATCCTGGACCTGTCCGGCGGGCCGCTGCGCTACGCGGGGTGGTCGTCGTGCTTCCGCCGGGAGGCGGGCAGTTACGGCAAGGACACCCGCGGCATCATCCGGGTGCACCAATTCGACAAGGTCGAGGGGTTCGTCTATTGCATGCCCGCCGACGCCGAGGCCGAGCACGAACGGCTGTTGGGCTGGCAGCGCGAGATGCTGGCCCACATCGGGGTGCCGTATCGGGTGATCGACGTCGCCGCGGGCGATCTCGGGTCGTCGGCCGCGCGCAAATTCGACTGCGAGGCATGGGTTCCCACGCAGGGCGCCTACCGCGAGCTGACGTCGACGTCGAACTGCACCACGTTTCAGGCGCGCCGGCTCTCGACGCGCTACCGCGACGAGGGCGGCAAGCCGCAGACCGCTGCCACGCTCAACGGCACGCTGGGAACCACCCGGTGGCTGGTGGCGATCCTGGAGAACCACCAACAGCCCGACGGCAGTGTGCGGGTGCCCGACGCGCTGGTGCCGTTCGTCGGCACCGAGTTGCTCGAGCCCGTCGGCACCATCGGCTAGAGCGCCTTCGCAGACAGCCGGCCCGGGGTCTGCCCGAAGGCCCGCCGATAGGTGTCGATGAAGGCACTCGGTGTGGCCCAACCGCATTCGGACGCCACCGACGTGACGTCGCGGCGCTCGGCGAGCAGCACCAGAGCGCGTTGCAACCGGAGCTGAGTGCGCCATTGCGGAAAGGTCATCGCCAGCTCGTCGCTGAACAGGCGGCTCAGCGTGCGCTGGCTGATGCCGATCCGGCGGCCGATCTGCTGCAACGTCAATGGCTCGCGGAGGTCCTCGGCGATCAACGCGCACGCTTGCCGCAGCCGGACGTCGACGGGGGTGGGAATCCACAGTGGCTCGCCGACGCTGGTCGTCTGCAGCTGGTCGTGCAGCACGGCCAGCATCCGGTGGTGCGCGTCGGTATCGGTTTCGCCGGCTCGCGAACACGCGATGATGAGTTCGCGCATCAACGGATTGACCGCCAGCACGGCCGGTCCCGCGGGGCCGCCACGGTAACGGCTGGGGTCCAGTGCGACGCCGTGAAACTGCGTGTGGCCGTGGAACTTGTGTTCATGCCAGCAGCCCGCCGGAATCCAGATCGCCCGGTTCGCCGGCGTGCTCCAGGTTCCCGCCGGCGTGGTGACCGAGACCGCGCCCGAGGACGGATAGACGATCTGGTGCAACCGATGCCGGTGCCGCTCGATCCGGGCTCCCGGCGGCAGCGCCTGCGACGACGTCGCCAGCCCATGATGGCTGCTTTCCGACATAACCCGGCAGAATATCGGAAGCCCGCAGTCTGCGCGGTCGCCTAGCGTGACCGTTATGGCGATGAATCTCCTGCACCGGCGGCGGTGCAGCTCGGCGGGCTGGGAGAAAGCGGTGGCCGATCAGCTGCTGCCCTGGTCATTGGAAGGCGTCGAATTGGGCGCCCGCACTTTGGAAATCGGCCCGGGATACGGGGCCACGCTTCGAGCCCTCCTCGATCGCGCCGCCTCGCTCACGGCGGTCGAAGTCGACGCCGCGATGGCCGATCACTTGCGGCATCGCTACGGCGACCGGGCCCGCGTCCTGCAAGGCAGCGGCACCGACACGGGGCTGCCCGCCGACGACTTCACGTCGGTGGTGTGCTTCACGATGCTGCACCACGTTCCCAGCGCCGAGTTGCAGGACCGGCTCTTCGCCGAGGCGTTCCGGGTGCTGCGACCGGGCGGGGTTTTCGCCGGTAGCGACGGCGTCCCGTCGCTGTTGTTCCGGCTGCTCCACGTCGCCGACACCTACAACCCGATCGCACCGAGGGACCTCCCGGGGCGGCTGCGCGCCGCGGGATTCACCGACGTCCGCACCGACGTTCGGGGCGGTCGGCAGCGGTGGCGGGCCACCAAACCGGTTGCCTAGGCGTCCACCGTCTCGCGGGCTTGTTCGTGCCTGCGCTGCCGTTCCATGGTGGCGAAGTAAAAGGCGAACGCGAACGCGAAGCTGGTGAACAGGCTGGACACGAAATACAGCCACGGGTGCTTGAGCCCGCGGCGGTAGCCGTCCACGATCGTAAACAGCGGCAGCAGAATGACATTCGCGATCGTGTAGTCCTGGCTGGCCGAACTGGCGGCGGGGTTGGTGAACATCAGCCGGATGTAGTCCGCCCAGCTGCCGGGTCCCCAGATCGGATTGGTTGCGCCGTGGGTGTACTGCTGCACGAAGTGGATGTTGAACCACCAACCCAGCGCGACCGACGCGATGCCGACGACGTAATACACGCATTCCAGCGGGGAAAACAACGGGCCGCCGGCCGGCCGGGCGAAGACCGTCGAGTTCGATGCGACGATCCAGCCGATGACACTGAGCCCGAGAACTGCATGCACAAGAAGCGAGACCATGGCGGCAGTCTCACCCCACGGCCAAAGTTTTGTCAATACTGACAAAAGATTGTTGAGGTACCTTACTGGCATGGTCCGGCCCGCACAGACGGCGCGCAGCGAACGCACCCGCGAGGCGTTGCGTCAGGCGGCCATGGTGCGCTTCCTCGCCCAGGGTGTCGAGGACACCTCGGCCGAACAGATCGCGGCAGACGCCGGAGTGTCGCTGCGCACCTTCTATCGCCACTTCAGTTCCAAGCACGATCTGCTGTTTGCCGACTACACCGGGCTGAATTGGTTTCGCGCGGCGCTGGACGCCAGACCCGCTGATGAGCCGGTCATCGATTCCGTGCAGTCGGCCATCTTTGCCTTTCCCTATGACGTTGAGGCCGTTACGAAAATCGCCGCGATGCGGGGTGGTGAGCTCGACCAGGACCGCATCCACCGCCACATTCGCGACGTCCAGGCCGACCTCGCCGACGCCATCGAGGCGCAACTGGAAAGGCGTAACTGCGCGGCGCAACGAAAACTGGATGCGCGGCTGCGGATCACGGTGACCGCCCGTTGCATCGCGGCCGCGGTGTTCGGCGCGATGGAGGCCTGGATGGTTGGCGAGGATCGATCCCTCGGCGAATTGGCGCGGATGTCGCACGTCGCGCTCGAATCGCTGCGGGAGGGCATCTCCGGCACCTGGGTCACCGTAGTTTCGTCATAATTGACAAAACTTTGGCCGCGTGCCAGCCTGCACTGCGGGAGGTCAGGACATGTCTGAATACGACGCGATAGTCATCGGCGCGGGGCACAACGGCCTCGCGGCGGCGGTGCTGCTGCAGAAGGCGGGATTGCGCACCGTGTGCCTGGATTCCAAGCTGTACGCCGGTGGAATGGCGTCCACGGTGGAGCTTTTCGACGGGTACCGGTTCGAGATCGCCGGCTCGGTGCAGTTCCCTACTTCGACGGTGGTCGTGGAGGAACTCGGCTTGGACACCCTGCCGACCATCGACCTGGACGTGATGTCGGTCGCGGTCCGCGGCGTCGGTGACGATCCGCTGATCCAGTACAGCGACCCCATCAAGTTGTTCACCCACCTCAACGAGGTGCACGGGGCGGACGCGGTCAACGGGATGGCGGGGCTGATGGCCTGGAGCCAGGCGCCCACGCGGGCGCTGGGCCGGTTCGAGGCGGGCACGCAGCCCAAGACCTACGACGAGATGTATGCCTGTGCCACAAACGAATTCGAGCGCTCGGCCATCGACGACATGCTTTTCGGTTCGGTCACCGACGTGCTGGACCGCTACCTTCCCGACCGCGAGAAGCACGGCGCCCTGCGCGGCTCGATGACCGTCCTGGCCGTCAACACCCTGTATCGCGGGCCCGCCACGCCGGGCAGCGCGGCCGCGCTGGCCTTCGGGCTGGGCGTCCCCGACGGGGACACCATGCAGATGAAGAAGCTGCGCGGCGGCATCGGGGCGCTCACCTCGCACCTGTGCGAACTCCTGGAGAGCCACGGCGGCCAGGTCCGGCTGCGGACCAAGGTGACCGAGATCCTGGTCGCCGGCGGGCGCGTCAGCGGGGTGCGCACCGAGGGCGGCGAGGAGTTGACGGCGCCGATCGTCGTCTCGGGCATCGCGCCCGACATCACCCTGAACGAGTTGATCGACCCGGCCCTGCTGCCCGGCGACATCCGGGAGCGCTACGCGCGGACCGATCACCGCGGCAGTTACCTGCAGATGCACTTCGCCCTTGACGAGGCCCCGGAGTTCGCCGCGCCCTACGAGGCGCTCAACGACCCGGCGATGCAGGCCTCGATCGGCCTGTTCTGCACGCCGGAGGAAGTCCAGCAGCAGTGGGAGGACTGCCGCCGCGGAATCGTCCCCGCCGACCCGACGGTGGTGCTGCAGATCCCCACGCAGAACGACCCGGACCTGGCACCCGCGGGCAAGCATGCCGCCTCGGCGTTCGCGTTGTGGTTCCCGATCGAGGGCGGCGCGGACTACGGCGACGCGAAGATGGAAATGGGCCAGCGGGTGATCGACAAGATCACCCGGCTGGCCCCGAACTTCGAGCGCAGCATCATCCGGCACACCACCTTCACGCCCAAGCACATGGGCGTGATGTTCGGCGCCCCCGGCGGCGACTACTGCCACGGCCTGTTGAACCCCGACCAGATCGGGCCGAACAGGCCCGGCCCGAAGGGTTTTCGCGGTCAGCCGATTCCGATCGAGGGCCTGTACCTGGGCAGCGCCGGTTGCCACGGCGGGCCGGGCATCACGTTCATTCCCGGCTACAACGCGGCCCGGCAGGCGCTCGCCGAACGCACGGCCTGACGATTCGAGCCGCCGGCCGGGCGGCACGTCGTTCCGAGCGGCCCGCGGCAAGGCGGGCTAGGCTACCGGAGAACCTCAGCACCACCGGTGTTTGGCGGATCCCCCGGATGAGCAGTCAGCCGCCTTTCTCCACGCACCGCCGTCGGTGCCAAGTGCGGGAGGAAGCGGTGCTTATCGGGCCCTTGGACGTCTCAACGGTCAAGGAGTGGGCGCCTGCGCCCGGCACACTGTTCTCGTGGCACCCGTCGTCGGCCGCCCGCACCAAGGCTCTCGAGGCGCCGGCGAGCCCCGTGCCGCCCAGCTACGTCCAGGCCCGGCACCTTCGGAGCCTGCGCGAACAGGCCGCCCGGGGGCTGGACCACTCCCGACTGCTGATCGCTTCGGTCGAGGTGCCGGGTCGCTGCGATCTGCGCGCCATGACCTACGTCATCAACACGCACCTGCGCCGGCACGACACCTACCGCAGCTGGTTCGAGTACTTCGACGCCGACCACATCGTGCGGCACACCATCGACGACCCAGCGGACGTCGAGCTCGTCCTCACCGAACACGGCGAGCTGACCAGCGCCCAATTGCGGGACCACATCGTCGCCACCCCCGACTCGCTGCAGTGGGACTGCTTCAGGTTCGGGGTGATTCAGCGCCCCGACCGCTTCACCTTCTACGCCAGCATCGACCACCTGCACGCCGACGGGCAGTTCGTCGCGATGGGGCTGATGGAGTTCCAGACGATGTACGCCGAGCTGATCGGGGGCAACCCGCCGGTCGAACTGCCACCGGCCGGCAGTTACGCCGACTACTGCGCGCGGCAGCGTGAGTACACCTCGGCGCTGACGGTCGACTCCGCGGAGATACGCGCCTGGACCGACTTCGCCGAACTCAACGACGGCACGTTCCCGGCGTTCCCGCTGCCCCTCGGCGATCAGTCCGTGCCGTGTGCCGGCGACCTGCTGGGCGTGACCCTGCTGGACGAGGACCAGACGCATCGATTCGAGGCGGCCTGTGTGGGGGCCGGGGCGCGCTTCGTCGGCGGCATGTTCGCGTGCCTCGCGCTGGCGATTCACGAGTTGACCGGCGCCGAAACGTATTTCGGCATCACCCCGAAAGACACCCGCAGCACGCAGGCCGACTTCACCACGCAGGGCTGGTTCACCGGCCAGATACCGATCACGGTTCCCGTCGCGGGCTTGTCGTTCAACGACATCGCACGGAACGCGCAGGCGTCGTTCGATTCGGGGGCGGATTTGGCGCGGGTGCCCTTCGAGCGGGCCGTGGAATTGGCCCCGTCGCTGCGCAGGCCCCCGCCGCTGTTCAACCTGGTGAATTTCTTTGACGCGCAAGCCAGCCCGTTGTCGATGATGACCAAGCTGTTCGAGGGCCTGACCGTAGGTGCGCACAGCGACGGCAGGGTCACCTACCCGTTGAGCACGATGGTGGGGCGGTTCGACGAAACGGCGGCGAGCGTGTTGTTCCCCGACCACCCGGTCGCCCGAAATTCCGTGACCCGATACCTGGGTGCCCTAAAATCCGTGTGCGTCCGCATCGCCGACGGCGGGGCGGCGGAGCGCGCGCGTAACGTCGCCGAGCGCTACCGGCAGCCGGCGCACTAACGCTGAAAAGAATTCGGTGCCAATGTCGCTAGCGAAGACCGGCCTGCACGACCCGGTGGGCATCTTCCCCCGGCTCGGGCGCCTGATCGGGCGAAGGCCGTGGCTGGTGATCGGCGTCTGGATCGCGCTGGCGGGCGTACTTTCGCTGACCGCGCCGTCGCTGGAGGAAATCTCCCAACAACACCCGGTAGCCATCCTGCCAGCGGATGCGCCGGTGTTGGCCGCGACGCGAAACATGAACGCCGCGTTCGGCGAAGCGGGGTTGCACAGCATCGCGGTGGTGGTGCTCAGCGATGCGAAGGGGTTGACCCCGGCCGACGAAGGTACCTACCGCAAACTGGCCGAAGCCCTGCGCCGAGACACCCGGGACGTCGCGATGCTGCAGGATTTCGTCACCACGCCGGCGCTGCGCGAGCTGATGACCAGCAAGGATCACCAGGCCTGGATGCTGCCCGTCGGCCTGCCCGGCGACCTCGGCTCACCGCAGTCCAAGCAGGCGTACGCGCGGGTGGCCGACACCGTGCGGCAGACCGTGGCGGGATCGACGCTGACGGCCAACCTGACCGGGCCCGCATCCACCGTCGCCGACCTGAACCTCACCGGCCAGCGCGACAGGGCCCGGATCGAGCTGGCGATCGTCGTCCTGCTGTTCGTCATTCTGCTGGTCATCTACCGCAACCCGGTCACGATGGTGCTGCCGTTGCTGACGATCGGCATGGCCGCGATGGTGGCCCAGCGGTTGGTGGCGCTGGTCGGCTCCGCCGGCCTGGGCATCGCCAACCAGACCGTGATCTTCATGAGCGGGTTGATGGTCGGCGCCGGAACCGATTACGCCGTCTTCCTGATCAGCCGATATCACGACTACGTGCGGCAGGGTGTGGACTCCGATCAGGCGGTCGTCAAGGCGTTGGCATCCATCGGCAAGGTGATCGCGGCGTCGGCGGCGACCGTGGCCGTCACGTTCCTCGGAATGATCTTCACCCGGTTGGGAATTCTGCGGACCGTCGGACCGGTGCTGGGCATCTCGGTGGCCGTCGTCTTCTTCGGCGCGATCACCCTGCTGCCGGCCCTGCTCGTGCTCGCCGGGCGCCGCGGCTGGATCGCGCCGCGCAGCGATCTCAGCCGGCGCTTCTGGCGGCGCTCGGGTGTCAACATCGTGCGCAGACCGAAAACCCACCTGCTGGCCAGCGCGCTGGTGCTGGTGATTCTGGCCGGGTGCGCGGGCCTGGCCCGCTACAACTACGACGATCGCAAGGCGCTGCCGGCAAACGTCGGGAGTTCGGTCGGATATGCCGCTCTGGACAAGCATTTCTCGACCAACCTGATCATTCCCGAATACCTGTTCATTCAGTCTCCACAGGACCTGCGCACGGCGAAGGCCCTCGCCGACCTCGAGCAGATGGCCCAACGGGTCAGCCAGGTGCCGGGGGTCGCGATGGTCAGGGGCATCACCCGGCCCACCGGCCAGTCCCTGGAGCAGGCCAAAACGTCATGGCAGGCCGGCGAAGTCGGCGACAAGCTGGACGCGGGCTCCCGCCAAATCGTCGACCATACCGGCGATCTCGACCGGTTGGCGGGCGGCGCCAACGTGATGGCGGGCAAGCTCGGCGACGTGCGGACCCAGGTCAACCAGGCCGTGTCCGCCGTCGGCGGCCTCGTTGACGCCCTGGCGACGCTGCAGAACATCTTCGGCGGGAATCGGGCGCTGGCCGAACTCGAGGGCGCCGAACGGCTCGTCGACGGCATGCGTTCGCTCGGCGACGCCATCGGCGCGAACGCCAACTTCGTTGCCAACAACTCCGATTGGGCCAATCCCGTGCTCGGCGCGCTCGACAACAGCCCGATGTGCGGCGCCGAGCCGGCCTGCGTCAGCGCGCGCGAGGAACTGCGGCGGCTGGTGACTGCGCGCGACGACGGAACGCTGGGCAAGATATCGGACCTGGCCCGCCAGCTGCGGGCGACGCAGGCCGTACAGACGCTCGCCGCAACGGTTTCCGGGCTGCGCCGGGCCCTGTCCGCCGTCGTCGGCGCGATGAGCTCCCTGGGCATGGGCAGCCCGGGCGGCATGCGGGCGAAGATCACCTTGCTGCAGCAGGGGACCAACTCCCTGGCGGACGGCAGCCGGCAATTGGCCGACGGTGTGCAGCAATTGGTCGACCAGGTCAAGAAGATGGGCTTCGGGCTGGGCGAGGCGTCCGCGTTCCTGCTGGCCATGAAGAAGGAGGCCACGACGCCGGCGATGGCGGGGTTTTACATTCCCGCGCAGGCGTTGTCGTATGCCACCGGTGAGGGCGGAACGTCCGCGGTGCTGCCGGGCGGGGTCCGGGACCTGTTGGGCGGGATGACTACCGACCAGCTGAAAAGGCTTGCGGGCGCCTTCGTTTCACCCGACGGGCACGCGATGCGGTATCTGATCCAGACCGACCTCGATCCGTTCGGCACCGCGGCGATGGACCAGGTCGACGCGATCAACGCCGCCGCGCACGGCGCCCAACCGAATACCACGCTGGCCGACGCCAAGGTATCGGTGGTGGGGTTGCCCGTGGTGCTCAAGGAGACGCGCGACTACTCCGATCACGACCTGCGATTCATCATCGCAATGACCATCTGCGTGGTGCTGCTCATTCTGGGCGCACTGCTGCGCGCGGTCGTGGCGCCGCTTTACCTGATCGGTACGGTGATCGTCTCGTACATGTCGGCCCTCGGCATCGGCGTGATCGTGTTCCAATTCATCCTTGGCGAAGAAATGCATTGGAGCGTACCGGGATTGACATTCGTCATCTTGGTGGCGGTGGGCGCCGATTACAACATGCTGCTCATTTCCCGGTTGCGGGAGGAGTCAACGTTGGGATTGCGTTCCGGCGTCATCCGGACCGTGTCCTCGACGGGTGGGGTGATCACCGCGGCGGGCCTGATCATGGCCGCGTCGATGTACGGCCTGGTGTTCGCCAGCCTGTCGACGGTGATTCAGGCCGGCTTCGTCCTCGGGACCGGCCTGCTGCTGGATACCTTCTTACTGCGGACGGTGACGGTGCCCGCCATCGCCGTGCTGGTCGGGCGGGCGAACTGGTGGTGGCCGTCGGGCTGGGCGCCCGTGAGATGGCCGGTGCGGCGCCGCGGTCCAGCCAAACGCAAGCCGCTGCTGCCCGACGAGGAGAAGTCCCCGGCGTGGACAGCCGAACAGCTGATCGGCTTTTCGCCGCGCGACGGGCTGCGGCTCTAGCCGCCGCTACTTCTTGGCTTTGACGACCGCGCGGACGACCTTCCGCACCACACCGCCCTTGCCGAGCCGGGGACCCGGTGTGAGGTTACCGGCCAGGCCGGCGACCGCCAGCGAGTTGGGGGCAAGGTTGATGCCGGCAAGGGCGCCGCGGACGGGCCAGGCGACGGTGGAGACCGCGGTGGGAATGTGGGCGATGCCGTTGACGATGTGGACGGGGTTGTGCGCCGGGCCCGGGTCGTAGGCCCGGTCCACCATCGGGCGTAGCACCGCATCGATCGGCCCAACCGCCTCGGGGGGCATGCCCGCCCCGTCGACCAGTGCCCGGGCCAGCGGCAGCTCGGGGTTCCGGATGAAATAGGTCGTCGTGGTGCCGCCCAGGCTGTTGGTCGTCCTCCTGATGTCCCAGGGCGCGACGCGGGACGGGTCGGAGAATGCCGTGGCGCTGTGGCCGTAATACCCGCCCGCGGCGATCGCGTTCAGGTCGGCCAGCAGGTTCCCGGGATGGTTCGGCGGGTCGGAGAAGGGATCGTACTGGCCCACGATGTCGATCGTGTCGTACTGGCTCTCCACCGGAGCGGGGACGGTGTAGTCGATGATCGGCACGTGCGTCCCCGGCCCGAACGCCCGGTAGAGCAGGTGGTTCGGATCACCGGCCTTGATGAACGTCAGCCGGCCCGGCGGCGGCGCGGTCGGGTCGTGCGCCAGGCGCGCCTGCTCGCGGTCGAGCGCCAATGAGCCCTGGGACAGCCCGGCCACCGAGATGGGCCCGTCGGTTGTCCGGATCGCGGCGTCGAGATTGTCCGCCCCGGTGTTCACGGAGCTGTTCACGGTCGGCGAGTTCAGTCCGGTGACCGGCCAGAAGCTGCCGGGGTAGGGCACCACCCGCCGGATGGCCGCGGGACTGTAGTAGTTCTCGTCGATCCGAGGCTGCGACGCGGGATCGAAGTGATACAGCGACCTCAGCGGCCTATAGGGCGACGGCGCCGTGCCGGGCACGATCAGGGCGGTGTCCGCGGCGGCGATACCGTCATCGAAAAGCGTTGCGTACGTCAGCATTCCGACGGCAGCGGCCCCGACGAGCAGCTTGTTCACGGGCTCCCCTCTAAAAGCGCTATGGCAGGGATGCTACCCCGCCCCCAGGCTGGTCACCCCGAGGACGAGCATGAAACAACCCCCGGCCGCCACCCACGCGGCGATGTCGCGGCGACCCCGCGATCGCAGCCAGTTCTGCAGCGCGGCCATCAGATTGCGCGTCTTCTGCGGCGCCGCCAGGTAGCCGATCAGTGGGATCTCGGCCACGGTGAACGCCACCAGGTTGAAGGCCAGCAGCGCCTGGACCTCGGCGACCGGTGCGGCGTGCGAGGCCAGGATGGCGGCCAGCGAGCCCAGGTAGTTCGCGGACGGCAACGCGGCGCCCATCCCGCCAACCGTTGCGACGCAGAGGGAGTCGCCTCCCAACACGATGCGGGTGCGGTCGGCCACTTGCCGGCGGCCGCTCGGCGCCGGCCGCTCGGCCAGGGCAACACCACCGCTGCCGCCGTCACCGCCGACCGCCGCGCCCACCGAGACGGGATCGGCCAGGCTGCGCAGCGAAGAACGGGTGGCCAACACGACCGCGATCAGCAAACCGACTAGCCCGGAAGCGATCTGGACCTCCGCCACGCTGAAGTGGCCGACGACCGGGGCGGCCCTGAGGAGGAAAAGCACCACCAGGCCCACGCCGACGCTCATGGTGAAGCCACCGCACAAGAACGCGAGCAGCTGCAGAAGTGGGCGCCGCCTGCTGAGCAGCAGGACCACCAGACTGAGCCGTATCGGCTCGAAAATCACCGAGCCGGCCAGCACCAGCACGGTGATCCACATGCTGGGCAACCGTACCGCAGCCGGCGCGATTTCGCGCTGAAACTCGCCCGGCCATGGGAAATACCGGGATCGGTGTCTTGCGTTCAGGCAGCCGTAATTCAGACGTAACGACCCCACGGGATGTCGCAGGGCGGACCCCGCACAAAGCGGTTATGCTGAGGGCTCCCGCAGCACCAGTCGCGGCCGGAGAAATCCCGCGGCGGCTGGACCTGTCGGGTCGATGCCCGCCATTGTTGGTCTCCAGTAAGGGATTTCGTGGAGAAGCGTGACCACGCCTGGACGCGGTCTGGCTGCGGGCGCAATTGCGGGCTCGGCTCCGGGGCGACAGCGCGGACGGTAGGTCGCCCGGAAGCATTGCTCAGCTTCCGCCGTGCCGGGCGAAAGAGCGCGGAGGTGCAGGGTATTCGGTGTTTGGCATAACGACACTGCGAGACTGGACACCGCAAGCGGGCCCCGTTACCTGCTGGCACGCTTCACCCGCGGCGAAGTCCAAAGCGGCACAAGCGCCGGCCAGTCCGGTACCGCCCAGCTACCAGCAGGCGCAACACCTGCGGCGCTACAGCGATCACGCGGCCCGGGGCCTGGACATGTCGCGCTTGATGATCTTCACCTGGGAAGTCCCGGGCCGGTGCGACATTCGCGCCATGAACTACGCGATCAACGCGCACATTCGTCGGCACGACACCTACCACAGCTGGTTCGAGTACCGCGACGCGCAGCACATCGTTCGCCATACCATCGCGGACCCTGCCGACATCGAACTCGTCCCGACCGAACACGGCCAGCTGACGCCCGAGGAACTGCGCGCCCACATATCGACCCCGCAGCCGTTGCAGTGGGATTGTTTCTTCTTCGGGGTAGTGCAAAGCGACGCCTGTTTCACCTTCTACGCGAGCATCGCCCACCTGTGCGTCGACCCCATGATCGTCGGCGTCCTCTTCACGGAGATCCACATGATGTACGCAGCCCTGGTCGGCGGCGACGCACCCGTGGAACTTCCCGAGGCCGGCCGGTACGGTGACTACTGCGCCCGGCAACGGGCGGAGATGGCCGCGTTGACGGCAAACTCCCCAGGGGTTCGCGCATGGATCGAATTCGCCGCCGGCAACGGCGGGACGCTGCCGTACTTCCCGCTGCCCCTGGGCGACCTCTCGGTGCCCTACGCCGGCAGGCTCGTCACCGAGACGCTGATGGACGAGCGGCAGACGGAACGGTTCGAGCGGGCCTGTCTCGGTGCCGGCGCGCGATTCAGCGGCGGCGTGTTCGGCTGTGCGGGGCTCGCGCAGCGCGAACTCACCGGCGCCGACACGTTTTCCATGGTGACCACCACCGATACCCGCAGGACGCCGAACGAATTGATGACGACGGGCTGGTTCACCGGTTTGGTCCCGGTCACGGTCGACGTCGCGGGGTGTTTCGAGGACGCGGCGCAGTCGGCGCAGACGTCCTTCGACTCGGGAATCGAGTTGGCGACCGTGCCGTTCGACCGGGTGCTGGAGTTGGCGCCGCCGGAGGCGAGCCTGGCCAGGCCACGGCCCGGCAACTTCGTGATGTCGTTCCTGGACGCCAGCATCGCCCCCTTGTCCTGTGTCGCCAACTCCGACTTGAACTTTCGCATCTACGACGAGGGCAGGGTCTCCCATCAGGTCTCCATGTGGGTGATTCGGCTCCAGCACGAGACCAAGGTGACGGCGCTGTTCCCCGACAATCCGATCGCCCTCGAGTCGGTGGACAGCTATATCGAGGCCATGAAGCGGGCATATGTCCGGGTCGCCGACGGCGGACGCAGCCAGGCTTTTGCGCACTCGCGCGCGCCGCTAACCGCGCTGACCTAGCAGTTCATTCAGGAGTGCGATGAACTCTTCTGGCCGCGCCGGTGTGAAGGCGGGGCTGGGCCGGACACCCGGCACGTCCAACGTGACCAACGTCGATTTGAGTGGCCGGCCCACGTCCAGCGGCAGCCAGCGACGGAAGTCGGAACTGCCCCAGATCCGAAACCGTTGGATGAACAGGCCCAATCCCTCGGCCTTGTATCCGCGGATCGCGCTCAGCGCAATGACTTTCGATGTGCCGGACGGAAAGTGATAGCGGCGCAGCGTGATCGCCGCACTATCCAGCTGAACCAGGCCGTCGTCGTAGGACTGGGCGTGGCCGTCGGTCATGCCCGCGAACTTCGCAGCTGGTGACCCCGCGCCGTCAGGCACCGCCCGTCGTCCAACCGCCACTGCCAGCCGTGCAGATTGCAGGTCAATGTATTACCCTCCACCACACCGAATTTCGACAGGTCTGCCTTCAGGTGGGGACAGCGCCGCTGAATCTCCCAGCCTTCCAGCGTGACCGACGACGAATCGTCGTGCGTCTCGGCGAACCAGCCGTCGGCGTACGCGATCCGTTCGTCGGTGAGGCACTTGAAGAAGGTGTAGAGGTATTCGTTGTAGCCGCCGACGCGCCACGCCCTGAATCGGGTGGACAAGAAGATGGTGTTCACCCAGTCCGGTTCCCGATCACGCAGCACGGTGCGGACCAACTCCGGCGAGATGGCGAACCCGTAGCGAAATTTTTCGTCCGGGATGCGTTCGCGCACAGCGCGTTTCGGGAAGTCCAGGACGACGGTCTCCGGGCCGACCACCAGTTCGACGGGATAGCCGATTCCGTCGCAGATCTCGTCGCTCTGCGACATGATCGGTTCGAACAGCGCGCGCAACTGCTCCAGCAGTGGTTCCCCGGAGGCGGGGGCCCAGCCCGCCCGCTCCGCGGCCAGGACGGGCGCCATCCGCTCGGCGTAGTCGGCGATATAGGCCCGCTTCCCGGTGGTGAAGATCTCCTCGACGCGGTCGTCCGGGAGCGGGTGGCGCAGCGAATTCAAGGTGGTGCCGGTGAAGTCCGCGGTCGAGCCGGGGATCATCAGCAGGCCGCCGTCGTTTCCGTGGCTGCGCATCTGGTCGAGGAACACCATCTGGTCCGGGAAGATGTTGGCCGCATCGCCGTGGTCGTCGTTGAGGTGACGCAACTCCGGGTCCAAAAAGCACGGCGGCCCCGCCGACGGGATGACCCACGTCGCGCCCACCTGGGCGATGTACTGGCGGGCGCGGTCCATCTGGCGCTGCCGTTTCTGGACACCGAAGGATTCCTTGGCGCGGGCCGGCATATCGTAGACCATCGGGTACCAGATCGCGCCGGAGTACTGCAGCATGTGCACGTCGATGTGCCCGAAGGCCGGTGTCAGCATGTCCAGATCGACCGGCCGGGCGTCGTTCATGTTGAAAGCCGTTGTCTCGCCGTCGGAAACCACGAGCGCCGAGTCGCCGAGCGGGCCGTCGGCCGGCGCCCGCAGGGCGATGATCATGACGTCTAGGTCGCCCTTCGGTCCGCTGACCCGGTGCTTGACCGAGTTGCTGGTCTCGAAGAACCGGTAGAAGCCAAGCTCTTGCAACGCGTTTCGGAGGTCCGGCACCGGAAAGTCGGGCAGTAACACCACCGCGTCTTTGTTGACGTGCTCGGCCAGATTCTTGGGGTCGAAGTGATCCTTGTGCAGGTGCGAAACGTAGAGGTAGTCGCAGTCGCCCAGCCTGTCCCAGTCCAGCCCGCTGTTGTCCGGGAACGGGAACCACGATGCGAAGTACGCGGGGTTGACCCAGGGGTCGCAAAGTATGCTGCCCGCGGGAGTCTCGATCAGAAATCCGGCGTGACCTACGCTTGTGACCTGCACAAATACCTTCCTGCGGCCGCTAATAGGTCCCGTTGCGGCCCGCGGCTGGGTAACGACTTTTCAGCCCCCGAGCTTAGCGCGGGGAGCCATTTTCGGCCCGCAACAACCGGCGGCAGCAGTCGAGGGTCCGGCTCGACGCGGCCGGTGGGCAGAATGCGCCCATGCCAGACCCGGCCGGGTCCCAGCACCTCTTTTCGGCACTTAGGGTGACTCACAGCCGCGAGCACTACGCTGAACAACTGTGGAACCGGTATACGGGACTGTCATTCAACTTGCCCGGTTGGTGTGGCGCCTACAGGGTCTGAAGATCACGGTCCAGGGCATCGAAAACCTGCCCAAAAGCGGTGGGGCCGTCATCGCCATCAACCACACCGGCTACCTCGACTTCACGTTCGCGGGGCTGCCCGCCTACCAGCAGGGTCTGGGCCGGAAGGTGCGGTTCATGGCCAAGCAGGAGGTGTTCGACCACAAGGTCACCGGGCCGATCATGCGCAGCCTGCGGCACATCTCGGTGAACCGGCAGGACGGGGCCGCGTCCTACGAGGAAGCGGTCAGGAATCTCAAGGACGGTGAGCTGGTCGGCGTCTACCCGGAAGCCACGATCAGCCGCAGCTTCGAGATCAAGGAATTCAAGTCGGGCGCCGCCCGGATGGCCGTGGAGGCCGGGGTGCCGATCGTTCCCGTGATCGTGTGGGGCGCGCAGCGCATCTGGACCAAGGGACACCCCAAGAAGCTGTTGCGCCCGAAGGTGCCCATCATGGTGCTCGTCGGCGAGCCGATCGAACCGACGCTGGGCGTCGAGGAATTGAAGGGGTTGTTGCACTCGCGGATGCAACATCTCCTGGAGCGGGCTCAGGAGATGTACGGGCCGCATCCCACCGGCGAGTTCTGGGTGCCCCGCCGGTTGGGCGGCAGCGCCCCATCGCTGGCCGAAGCCGCCCGGATGGACGCCGAGGAGGCGGCCGCTCGCGCGGCGCGCCGGGCCGGATCCGCGGGAGCGCCGGAGTAGCGGTCGATGGTGGAGCCGGTCTTTCGCACGCTCGAGATCCTGGCTCGGCTGGCGGTTGCGGCCACCGACACCCGGATCTCCTACGGCGGCGAGGAGAACATCCCCGACTCGGGCGGTGCCGTGATCGCGATCAACCACACCAGTTACGTTGACTTCCTTCCCGCCGCGCTGGCGGTGCATCGGCGCCGTCGCCGGCTCAGGTTCATGATCAAGGCCGAGATGCAGCAGGTGAAGATCGTCAACTTCCTGATCAAGCACACCCGGACCATCCCGGTGGACCGCGGTGCCGGGGCCGCCGCCTACGCGGTGGCGGTAAAGCGGCTCCGCGAGGGCGAGCTGGTGGGGGTGTATCCGGAGGCCACGATCAGCCGCAGCTTCGAGCTCAAGGAGTTCAAAACGGGCGCCGCCCGCATGGCCATCGAGGCCGATGTCCCGATCGTCCCTGTGATCGTCTGGGGTGCGCACAGGATCTGGACCAAGGACCAACCGCGGACGCTGGGCCGGGCCAAGGTGCCCATTAGTGTGCAGGTGGGGCCGCCAGTGCCGCCGGCCGAAGACATCGCGCGGACCGACGCCGCGCTGCGCGAGTCGATGACCACGCTGCTACACCGGGTCCAACGGAACTACCCGCACGAACCCGGGGCGTACTGGACCCCGCGCCGGCTCGGCGGTGGGGCACCGACCATGGCGGAGGCCGCCCGGAGGGAGGCGGACGAGGCCGCGGCCCGGGCCGCCGGTCGTAGCGGCCGGGCGTCTCGGTAGGCGAAGGAGAGGACATGCCCGAGGGGTTTTACCGGCTGTGCGAGTGGATCGTCCCGCCGATGGTCGCGATGCAGGGGACCAAGTTCACCTATCACGGCCTGGAGAACATTCCCGAGCGGGGCGGCGCCCTGCTGGCCCAGAACCACACCAGCTACCTGGACTGGCTGCCAACGCTTCTCGCGGTGCGCGAGCGCGGCCGGCGCGCCTACTTCATGATCAAAGCGGAAATGGCCGACGTGAAGGCGGTGAACTACGTCATCAAGAGCGCCAGGCTGATCCCGGTGGACCGCAGGGCCGGACACGACGCGCTCGAGGTGGCGGTGCAACGGCTGCGCCAGGGTGAACTCATCGGAATGCACCCCGAAGCCACCATCAGCCGTAGTTTCGAGCTCCGGGAGTTCAAGAGCGGTGCGGCCCGGATGGCGCTGGACGCCCGGGTGCCGATCGTTCCGGTGGTCGTCTGGGGTGCCCACCGGATTTGGCCCAAGGATCATCCGAAGAAGGTGTGGCGCAACAAAGTTCCGATCACCGTCGCCGCCGGGCGGCCGCTGCCACCGCACGGCACGCCCGAGCAGCTCAATGCCTCCCTGCGCCAGGCGATGAACGCGTTGCTGTACCGGGTGCAGGAGGAATATCCGCACCCGGAGGGCGAGTTCTGGGTGCCGCGGCGGCTCGGCGGCGCCGCGCCCACCCAGGAGGATTCCAGGGCGATCCGCCTGTCGGAGTTGCAGGCGCGGATGCACAAATACGGCACCGACGGGGTGACTCGACCGGGACAGGATCAGAGCGGAGTCCATTGACCAGACCGGTGAGCTGCGACCGGGGAGGGTCACGATGACTTTGCCGGCGCTCATAGCCTGTGACGTCGACGGGACTTTGTTCGACGACAACGAAACCATCACCCCGCGCACCCGCGACGCAGTCCGTGCCGCGGTCGCTGCCGGCGCGACGTTCGTTGTGGCGACCGGCCGTCCGCCGCGGTGGATACGCCCCGTCGTCGACGCGCTGGGCTTCGCGCCGACCGCGGTGTGCGCCAACGGCGCCGTCGTCTATGACCCCGCGACCGACCGGGTGATGTCGGCGCGCACGCTGCCCGTCGACGCGCTGGCCGAGTTGGCGGAGCTCGCGACGCGGGTGATCCCGGGCGCGGGCCTGGCCGTCGAGCGGATCGGCGAAAGCGCCCACGACACGGCGACCCCGCAGTTCATCAGCTCGCCGGGCTACGAGCATGCCTGGTTGAACCCGGACAACACCGAGGTGTCGATCGAGGACCTGCTGAGCGCACCGGCGATCAAGCTGCTCATCCGCCGGAGCGGGGCCCGCAGCGCCGACATGGCCGCCGTACTGACCAAGCATGTCGGCATTGAGGGCGATATCACCTACTCCACCAACAACGGCCTGGTCGAAATCGTGCCGCTGGGCACCAGCAAGGCCACCGGTGTGGAGGAGGTCGCCAGGCCCTTGCAGATCAGCAGCGGGGAGGTGGTGGCGTTCGGCGACATGCCCAACGACCTATCGATGCTGCGCTGGGCCGGTCACGGCGTGGCGATGGGCAACGCCCATCCCGAAGTGCTGGCGGCGGCCGACGAGGTCACCGCCGCCAACAATGACGACGGGGTGGGACGGGTGCTGGAGCGCTGGTGGCTTTAGCCCTGCGACGATGCGCGCCGCGTGGCGGCGGGCGGAGGAGGAGGGCAATTGGCTTTAGCCCTGCGCTAGGTCGCGGACGGGTGCGCCGGTAGCGAGAAGTGTTCGGGCGGCACGGTCGGGCCGCTCGGCGGCTGCGTCGAGAGCGGCGTGGTGATGCCGTCCGCCACTTGGGTGACGTTGCCGGTGAGCCGCTCGTAGTTCAGCGTCCCGTGCTGGAAGTTCTGCGTAATCTGTAGCGGCTCTTGAATTTCCGCGCTGGTTGGCAAGCCGAGCGGGCCGCGCTCGTAGCTCAGCGACGCCCAGGCGTCGTAGATCGCGCCGGTGACGGGCTGCGCGCCGGTTTCGGGCGACCAGTACATCGCACCCCTGGCGAACGTGACGTACCGGGCGTCGCCCTCCGCGCTGTCTTCTGGAGAGGTCGGCGCGCCCAGCACGCTGTTCATGCCGCCCATCGCCTGCCAGTGGTCGTAGATCGCGCCGCCCTGCAGGGCCTTGATCAGTTCCTCCGGCGGATCGTTGAAATGCGAAGCGACGTCGCGCACTTCGTCCATCAGCGCGTAGGCGGCGTTGCCTGGGCAATCGGTGTTGCCGACGTCGCGGTGGGTGAAGATCGTGGGCAACGTCGCGACGGAACCGGCCGCGTAGGTGGTGTAGTGGCTACCCGCCGACTCCAGCGCCACCGTGCCCTTGGGGTCGACGCCGTCCAGGCCCAGGCGCCAGCCGAGCAGCCGGCCCAGGGTGCGCAGCTGGATCGGAGTCGGCGGTACGTCGTCGAAGTTGCCGATCATCGCCACACCCCAGGTGTTGCGGTTGAACCCACCGGTGTGGAAGGCCTCGACCGCTTTGGTGAGCCCTCCGGCGCTGCCCTCGAACACCTGGCCGTACTTGTCGACCAGGGCGTTGTAGGCGATGTCGCACCAGCCCAGCGTCTTGCTGTGATAGGTGTAGATGGCCTTGACGATCCCGGCCGATTCCAGCGGCGAGTAGTCGTTGCTGCCCGCGGTGTGGTGCACGACGGCGGCGCGAATCCCGTTGTCGTACTGCGGGCTACCGCATCGCAGCGACTCGTCTGCGCCCCATTCCGCCCGGCTGATGATGGCGGGGGCCTGGCCGGGCATCAAGACCCCGGACGGCGGCGTCCATTGCGTTTGTGACGGCGCCTGCGGCGGGGAGATGAGGATGGCGGAGATGTTCTGCCCGAAGGGTTGTTCCCTCGACGCCGGTTTGTAGCCCAGGCCGGGCTCCCTGGGGGGCGCGGGCGGCGGCTGGGTGACGGGCGCGTCGATCGGCCGGGTCACCGCGATCTCGACGGTCGTGGTGGTGCCGACGAACACCGGGTCGGTGCCGCGGGGCCCCTCGAGGGACCCGGCCGCCGTCGCCCCGTCGGGGGCCGCCGTCTCGTAGTCGGTCTGGTACCAGGGCCCCCACGAACCGTCGAGGTGCTTCGCCCGCACCCGGGTCGACGTCCCGGCCAGGTCGCCGGTGAGCGCGACGAGCGAAAACGGGGTGTCCTGGCTGATCTGGCGAACCGTGACGCCACCGCCCAGCCCGATCAGCGGCTGCTCGGCCAGTTGGGTTTCGTGGGCGGGCGGCGGGCCGGGGGCGCCGCGGTCGCGCGTGGTGTCGGCCACCCAGGAGACGACGACGACGGTCGCCGCGATGGCGGTGAGCAACGTCGTCGGCCCACGGCTAGGAGACACCAGGCGATGTTACTTGTGTTTCTCGTGTTAATGATGAGACGACACGGCCTGGGCCGGGAATCTGCATAAATCGACGGCGCCGCAGAAAATCTGCGGCGCCGTCTGGTTGGAGGATTCCCAGCAGGTCTAGACGGGGGGCAGGACCGGTGCCGCACCGGCCGCAGCCGGCAAAGCCCCGGCAGCGCCCGCGGCGGCCGGCAGGGCACCCGCGGCCGCGCCCGGCAGGGCGCCCGCGGCACCCGGCAGAGCGCCCGCGGCGCCCGCGGCAGCGCCCGGCAAGGCACCCGCGGCGCCCGGCAGAGCGCCCGCGGCACCCGGGAGGGCACCGGCGGCACCCGCGGCGCTTTGCTGCATGCCCTGCGTGATCGCCGGCATCACCAAGCCCTTGAGCAGGTCGATGGCCTGACCGGCCCCCAGCTGGTTGGCGGCCTGCATCACGTCGTTGACCAGGCCGCCACCGCCGCCGCTGGAGCTTCCGCCGCCGAGGCCGGTTCCGCCACCGATCGGAGAACCGGGCCCGAAGGACGAGGGGTCACCCAGGATCGGGTAGGTGCCGTCGAGGCCCGGGTCCAGGCTGGCGGGAGCGGTGATCGGCACTTCACCACCAGCCGCCGGAGTGCCCAGTCCGGGCGCGAGCCCGGCCGGGCTGGTCAGCCCGGGGTTGGTAAGCGCCGGGTTGAGTCCCGCACCCGGGGTCGCCACCCCGGCGCCCGGGGTCGTCGGCAGCGCGCCGGGCGCGGTAAGTCCCGGCGCAGTGGGCGCCAGTCCCGGGCTCGTGAGACCCGGGCTCGTCAGACCCGGACTGGTCAAGGCGGGGCTGGTCAAGCCGGGACTGGTCAGACCCGGGCTCGTCAAGCCGGGGCTCGTCAAGCCGGGGCTCGTGAGTCCCGGAGTCCCGAGGCCCGGAGTGCCCAGGCCGGGGCTGGTCAGCCCTGGAGTGCTGGTAGCGCCCCCGCTCAGCGCGGGCACCGGGGGCAGGTTGATCCCGAATTGCGACAGCCCCTGCGACAGCGCGCCCATCAGCTCACCCGGCAGGTCGGTCATCACGGCCGCCTGCTTGAAGTCGTGGTGCTCGGCCGGCTTGCTCCCGGCAGTCGATTCGTAGACAAGGAAGTATGCGCAAGGACTCGCCACTGCCAGGGCGGCGACCGCGCTCATGGCTGTCGAAAGCTTGCGTCGGCGTCGGTTCGGCACGGAAGTCTCCTCAATCTGGACAACTCGTTCAACTGTGTTGCGTCGGTGCGACCTTGCCCGTCCTGCCTGGCGAGAACCACACAGAGTCGATGGTACGAGTGAGATAGGTGTGACTAGAGTGGTGATATTGAATCGTGAGGTAATTGCGACCCCGACCGTGATCGCCGGGCCGAGGCGACTGAGTCATCCTTACTTGCCCGATCGCGGACTCCCTGGCCTCGCCAAATGGGTTCGGCCCACGCGGTCGGATACCCTAAGCAACCGATGACCGCTCGTTTCGACCTCCTCGTCGTCGGCTCTGGATTTTTCGGCCTGACCATTGCCGAGCGCGTGGCTACCCAACTCGGGAAGCGCGTGCTCGTGGTGGAACGCCGCCCGCATATCGGTGGCAACGCCTATTCCGAGGCCGAGCCGCAGACCGGCATCGAGGTTCACAAGTACGGCGCCCACCTGTTCCACACCTCCAATAAGAGGGTCTGGGACTACGTGCGGCAGTTCACCGATTTCACCGACTACCGGCACCGGGTGTTCGCGATGCACAACGGGCAGGCCTACCAGTTCCCGATGGGCCTGGGCCTGGTGTCGCAGTTCTTCGGCAAATACTTCACCCCGGAGGAGGCCCGCCGGCTGATCGCCGAGCAGGCCGCCGAGATCAAGACCGAGGACGCGCAAAACCTCGAGGAGAAGGCCATCTCGCTGATCGGGCGACCGTTGTACGAGGCGTTCGTCAAGGGCTACACCGCCAAGCAGTGGCAGACCGATCCCAAGGAACTGCCCGCCGCCAACATCACCCGCCTGCCGGTGCGCTATACCTTCGACAACCGGTACTTCAGCGACACCTACGAGGGCCTGCCGGTCGACGGATACACGGCGTGGCTGCAGAACATGGCGACCGACGACCGCATCGAGGTCAGGCTGAACACCGACTGGTTCGACGTCCGTGACCAACTGCGCGCGGACAGCCCCGACGCCCCGGTCGTCTATACCGGGCCGCTGGACCGCTACTTCGACTACGCCGAGGGCCGACTCGGCTGGCGCACACTGGATTTCGAGTTAGAGGTGCTGCCCATCGCCGACTTTCAGGGCACCCCGGTGATGAACTACAACGATCTCGACGTGCCCTTCACCCGCATCCACGAGTTCCGGCACTTTCACACCGAGCGCGATTACCCGACCGACAAGACGGTGATCATGCGCGAGTACTCGCGGTTCGCCGAGGACGACGACGAGCCCTACTATCCGATCAACACCGAGGCCGACCGCGCGCTGCTGGCCGCGTACCGCGCGCGGGCGAAGGCCGAAACCGCGTCATCGAAGGTGCTTTTCGGTGGCCGGCTGGGCACCTACCAATATCTGGACATGCACATGGCGATTGCCAGCGCATTGAACATGTACGACAACACCCTCGCGCCGCACCTGCGCGAGGGCAAGGCTCTAGTGGAGGACGGCGCGGGGGGATGCGCGCCGACGACGATGCAAAGCGAAGCGAGGGGGAGGAGCGGCGCCTGATGAGTGCTGTAAGCCTGCTTTCCAGAATCATCCTGCCGCGTCCGGGTGAGCCCCTCGACGTCCGCAAGCTGTACCTGGAGGAATCGACTACCAACGCGCGGCGCGCGCACGCGACCAGCCGCACCTCGCTGGAGATCGGCAAAGAGTCCGAGGTGTCGTTCGCCACGTACTTCAACGCGTTCCCGGCCAGCTACTGGCGCCGGTGGTCGATCTGCACGTCGGTGGTGTTGCGGGTCGAGCTGACCGGAACCGGACGCGTCGACGTGTACCGGACGAAGGCCACCGGTGTGCGAATCTCCGTGGACGGCCGGCAATTCGTCGGGACGGAGGACCAGCCGGCCATCGTCGAGATCGAGGTGGCGCTCAAGCCATTCGAGGACGGCGGCTGGATCTGGTTCGACATCACCACCGACACCGCGGTCAACTTGGTCAGCGGTGGCTGGTATGCGACCGAGCCCGCGCCGGGCACGGCCAACATCGCCGTCGGCATTCCCACGTTCAACCGACCCGCCGACTGCGTGAACGCGCTGGCCGATCTCACCGCAGATCCGCTGGTGGACGCGGTGATCGGGGCGGTGATCGTTCCGGACCAGGGCGTCCGCAAGGTGCGCGATCACCCGGACTTCCCGACGGCGGCCGCCGGCCTGGGCAATCGGCTCACCATCTGTGACCAGCCCAACCTCGGCGGTTCCGGCGGTTACAGCCGAGTGATGTACGAAGCGCTGAAAAACACGGACTGCCAACAGATTCTGTTCATGGATGATGACATCCGCATCGAGCCGGACACGATCCTGCGGGTGCTGGCGTTGCACCGCTTTGCCAAGGCGCCGATGCTCATCGGCGGCCAGATGCTCAACCTGCAGGAGCCGTCGCACCTGCACATCATGGGCGAGGTCGTCAACCAGTCGAATTTCATGTGGACGGCCGCGCCGCACACCGAGTACGACCACGACTTCGCCGAATTCCCGTTGAGCGACAAGAACCCTCGAAGCGCGCTGCTGCACCGGCGCATCGACGTCGACTTCAACGGCTGGTGGACATGCATGATCCCGCGACAGGTCGCCGAGGAGCTGGGCCAGCCGCTACCGCTGTTCATCAAGTGGGACGACGCCGAATACGGGCTACGCGCCGGCGAGCACGGGTATCCGACCGTCACGCTGCCCGGTGCGGCGATTTGGCACATGGCCTGGAGCGACAAGGACGACGCCATCGACTGGCAGGCCTACTTCCATCTGCGCAATCGGCTGGTGGTCGCCGCGACGCATTGGGATGGTGATATCACCGGACTGGTTCGCAGTCACCTCAAGGCGACGCTCAAACACCTTGCCTGCCTTGAATATTCGACGGTGGCAATCCAGAATAAGGCCATCGACGACTTCCTGGCCGGCCCGGAGCACATCTTCTCGATCCTGGAATCCGCGCTGCCCGAGGTGCATCGGCTGCGCAAGGAGTACCCGGACGCGGTCGTGCTGCCGGCGGCGAGCGAACTGCCGCCGCCGTCGCACAAGACCAAGGCGATGAAGCCGCCGGTGAACCCGCTGTCCATCGGTTACCGACTGGCCCGCGGCATCCTGCACAACGCCACCAAGGCCGACCCCCAAGCCCACCGGCGCCCGGAGTTCAATGTGCCGACCCAGGACGCCCGCTGGTTTCGGCTGTGCACGGTCGACGGTGTCACGGTGACGACGGCCGACGGGTGCGGCGTCGTCTACCGGCAACGCGATCGGCGCAAGATGTTGCAGCTGCTGTTCGCCTCGCTGCGCCGGCAGCGCCGGCTGGCGAGCCGGTTCGACGAGATGCGCAAAACGTACCGGGAAGCGCTTCCCGTGCTGGCCAGCAAGCAGAAGTGGGAGACGGCGCTGCTACCCGCGCGCGCCGAGCGAGAGCATGCCTGAATCGGCACCTCCGAGCGGCGAGGTGGCCGCCCTGGTCGCCGTGCAATCGGCGCTCGCCGACCGTCCCGGCGTCCTGGCGGCGGCCCGCGGTCTGTCCTATTTCGGCGAGCACAGCATCGGCTGGCTGGCCGTCGCGTCGGTGGGCGCGGTGCTGATGCCGAAGCGGGCCCGGGACTGGCTGGTGGCCGGGGCCGGCGCCTTCACCGCGCACGCCGCCGCCGTCGTGGTCAAGCGGGTGGTGCGGCGCGAGAGGCCGCACGACCCGGCCGTCGTGGTGAACGTCGGCACACCCAGTCAGCTGAGTTTCCCGTCAGCGCATGCCACCTCGACGACCGCCGCGGCCATCCTGATGGGCCGGATCACCGGTCTGCCGCTGCCCGCCCTCCTGGTCCCCCCTATGGCGTTGTCGCGGATGCTGCTTGGCGTGCACTATCCCAGCGACGTGGCTTGTGGCATCGTCCTCGGTGCCACCGTCGCGCGAATCGCCGTCCGGCTGCAGGGCCGGGCGCGGAAGGTCTGGCCGAATGAGTGAGGACGTGGTGACCGGGCCCTCGGGGAACTTGGTGCTCGGGGTGGTCAAGGCGATCCGCCCGCGGCAGTGGGTGAAGAACGTCCTGGTGCTGGCCGCGCCCCTGGCCGCCTTGGGCGGTCCGGTCCGCTACGACTACGTCGACGTGCTGACCAAGGTGTCGGTGGCGTTCGTGGTGTTCTGCCTGGCGGCGTCGTCTATCTACCTCGTCAACGACGTGCGCGATGTCGACGCCGACCGCGAGCACCCCACCAAGAGATTCCGGCCGATCGCGGCCGGCGTGGTGCCCGAATGGCTGGCCTACACCCTCGCGGTGGTTCTCGGGGCGGCCTCGCTGGCGATCTCCTGGTGGCTCACGCCCGACCTGGCGGTGGTGATGGCCGTCTACCTCGGCATGCAGCTGGCCTACTGCTTCGGCCTGAAACACCAAGCGGTGATGGACATCTGCATCGTGTCGTCGGCGTATCTGCTCCGGGCCATCGCCGGCGGCACCGCCACCGCCATCCCGTTGTCGCAGTGGTTTTTGCTGTCCGCGGCGTTCGCGTCGCTGTTCATGGTGGCCGGCAAGCGCTATGCCGAGCTGCAGGTCGCCGAGCGCACCGGCGCCGCGATCCGCAAGGCCCTGGAAAGCTACACCAGCACCTATCTGCGGTTCGTCTGGACGATGTCGGCCACCGCCGTGGTGCTCTGTTACGGGCTGTGGGCGTTCGAGCGGGACCGCCACTCGGGGTCTTGGTTCGCGGTGTCGATGGTCCCGTTCACCATCGCGATCCTGCGCTACGCCGTCGACGTCGACGGCGGGCTGGCCGGCGAGCCCGAAGACATCGCGCTGCGCGACCGGGTGCTGCAGCTGCTTTTCCTGGCGTGGATAGCGACGCTTGGAGCCGCCGTTGCCTTCGGCTAGCACCGAACTGCAGGCCCTCAAAGCGCGCATGATGCGCAGCCGGCCGGTCATCAGGCGGTTGAGCTGGCCGGTGTTCCCCTATACCACCCTGGTGCGGGCCAGTCTGTGGATCAGCGTGACGGTGGTCGCCCTCCTGTTCGGGTGGGGCGCTTGGCAGCGGCGCTGGATCGCCGACGACGGTCTGATCGTGTTGCGCACGGTGCGCAACCTGCTCGCGGGCAACGGCCCGGTCTTCAACCAGGGCGAGCGGGTGGAGGCCAACACGTCCACGGCGTGGACCTACCTGATGTACGTCGGCAGCTGGGTGGGCGGGCCGATGCGCATGGAATACGTGGCGCTCGCGCTGGCCCTGACGCTTTCGGTGGTGGGCGTGGCGCTGCTCATGCTCGGGGCCGCCCGGTTGTATGCGCCGAGCCTGCGGGGCCGCAAGGCCGTCATGCTGCCGGCCGGCGCGCTGGTCTACATCGCGCTGCCACCCGCGCGTGACTTCGCCACCTCGGGTCTGGAGAGCGGGCTGACGCTGGCCTACCTCGGGTTGCTCTGGTGGATGATGGTCTGCTGGGCGCAGCCGGTGCGAAACCGCCCGGATCACAAGCTCTTCGTCGGGGCGTTGGCGTTCGTGGCCGGCTTCAGCGTCCTGGTCCGGCCCGAGCTGGCGCTGATGGGCGGGCTGGCGCTGATCATGATGCTGGTCGCGGCGCGGACGTGGCGCCGTCGGGTGCTGGTCGTGGTCGCGGGAGGGTCGCTGCCGGTCGCCTACGAGATCTTCCGGATGGGCTACTACGGGCTGCTGGTGCCCGGGACCGCGCTGGCCAAGGACGCGGCCGGCGACAAGTGGTCCCAGGGCATGATCTACCTCTCGAACTTCGACGCGCCCTACGCGGTGTGGGTGCCGGTGGTGCTCCTCGTGCCGCTGGGCGTGTTGCTGCTGGCGGCCCGCCGCCGGCCGTCGTTCCTGCGCCCCGCGCTGGCGCCCAACTACGGTCGGGTGGCCCGGGCGGTCCAGAGCCCGCCGGCCGTCGTCGCCTTCGTTCTGGTGAGCGGTCTGCTGCAGGGCCTCTACTGGATCCGGCAGGGTGGCGACTTCATGCACGGGCGGGTGCTGCTGGCGCCGCTGTTCTGTCTGCTGGCCCCGGTGGCCGTCGTCCCGTTGGCCATACCCGACGGCCAGGACTACTCGCGGGAGACGGGCTACTGGGTGGCCGGCGCGGCCGGCGCGCTCTGGCTGGGTGTGGCCGGTTGGTCGCTGTGGGCGGCGAATTCGCCGGGGATGGGCGATGACGCGACCCACGTCACCTACTCCGGGATCGTCGACGAGCGGCGCTTCTACGCACAGGCCACCGGGCACGCGCATCCGCTGACGGCCGCCGACTACCTCGGGTATCCGAGGATGGCGGCCATCCTGACGGCGCTGGACAACACCCCGGACGGCGCGTTACTGCTGCCCTCGGGCAATTACATCCAGTGGGACCTGGTGCCGATGGCCCGGCCGGGCCCCGACAAGGCACCCCAAAAGCCGCAGCACGCAGTGTTTTTCACCAACCTCGGCATGGTGGGCATGAACGTCGGGCTCGATGTCAGGGTGATCGACCAGATCGGATTGGCGAATCCCCTTGCGCAACACACGGAACGGCTGCAGCACGGCCGCATCGGGCACGACAAGAACCTCTTCCCGGATTGGGCGATCGCCGACGGCCCGTGGGTGAAGGTGTATCCCGGCATTCCGGGTTATCTGGACCAGCAATGGGTCGCGGAGGCGGTAAAGGCGTTGCAATGCCCCGAGACCAAGGCTGTGCTGGCCTCGGTGCGCGCACCGATGACCCCGCACCGATTCCTGTCCAACCTGCTGCATTCCTTTGAATTCACCGCATACCGGATCGACCGGGTGCCGCGCTACGAGCTCGCCAGGTGCGGGCTGCCGCTACCCGAGGAAGCCCCGCCGCCGCCTCGCGAGTAAGCCCCGCGGTCGAATATTTCTCGACCGATCTCAAATTGATCCGACCCGACCCGGCGAAACATTGCCAGCAACTTCACATTTGGGTCTTAACCAGCGGGCAATAGCGGTCAAGCACATGCGGAAACGCCGTGAGCAGCGCCATGTTTGGGCTGGAAAACATCGGGTAGCGGGGGCGTAATGACGCTCTCCCGGGCGGCCTCGATGCGACTGGGCGGCTAAAGGTGTGGTTGACTACACGGGCACTGCTGCACCTGATCGCATGCAGTACGACCCAATTCATGGACGCGTCCGGATGATGGGCGCGCCGAGAAGGATGAGGAAGCAAGGATGAAGCTTGTCGACAGGTTTCGCGGCGCCGTGGCTGGTATGCCGCGACGGCTCGTGGTGGCGGCCGCTGGCGCGGCCCTGCTCTCGGGCCTGATTGGCGCCGTGGGGGGCTCGGCGACCGCTGGTGCGTTCTCGCGCCCCGGTCTGCCGGTGGAATACCTGCAGGTTCCTTCCGCGGCGATGGGCCGCGATATCAAGGTCCAGTTCCAGAGCGGTGGCGCCAACGCGCCGGCGCTGTACCTGCTCGACGGCATGCGCGCGCAGGACGACTACAACGGCTGGGACATCAACACCCCGGCGTTCGAGTGGTACAACCAGTCGGGCATCGCCGTGGTGATGCCGGTCGGTGGCCAGTCCAGCTTCTACTCCGACTGGTACAAGCCCGCCTGCGGTAAGGCCGGCTGCACCACCTACAAGTGGGAGACCTTCCTGACCAGCGAGCTGCCGGCATACCTGTCGGCCAACAAGCAGGTCCGGTCGACCAACAACGCGGCGGTCGGTCTGTCGATGGCCGGTTCCTCGGCGCTGATCCTGGCCGCCTACCACCCGAACCAGTTCGTCTACGCCGGCTCGCTGTCCGCACTGCTGGACCCTTCTCAGGGGATGGGGCCGTCGCTGATCGGCCTGGCCATGGGTGACGCCGGTGGCTACAAGGCCGCCGACATGTGGGGCCCCAAGGAGGACCCGGCCTGGGCCCGCAACGACCCGTCGCTGCAGGTCGGCAAGCTCGTCGCCAACAACACCCGCATCTGGGTGTACTGCGGTAACGGCAAGCCGTCCGACCTCGGTGGGGACAACCTGCCCGCGAAGTTCCTCGAGGGCTTCGTGCGGACCAGCAACCTGAAGTTCCAGGACGCGTACAAAGCCGCCGGCGGTAACAACGCGGTGTGGAACTTCGACGCCAACGGCACCCACGACTGGCCCTACTGGGGCGCGCAGCTACAGGCGATGAAGCCTGACCTGCAGTCGGCGCTGGGCGCCACCCCGGGCGCCGGCCCGGCGACGGCCGCCGCGGAGGCCGGGAACGGCCAGGGCACCTAGGCCCAAGAACGACGCGACTGGCGGCGGGAACCCCTCTGGGTTTCCGCCGCCAGTGGTTTTGGTGTGTGATGTGTTTCACTACCCCGCGGGCGGGGGAACCACGGCGCTGGCTAATGTGCTGCACAGCGACTAGACGATGGAGGGTGGACATGAGGGTCGTGCGGGGTTTGTCGGCGCTTCTTCGGGTGTTTTCCGTGGCCGCGTTGGCGATCGGGTTGATCGGCGTGACGGTGACGGGCGGACCGGCCGGAAAAGCGAGGGCGGCCGGCTACGAGAGCCTGATGGTGCCGTCGGCGGCGATGGGCCGCGACATCCCGGTGGCCTTCCTGGCGGGCGGCCCGCACGCGGTCTACCTGCTGGACGCCTTCAATGCGGGCCCGGACGTCAGCAACTGGGTCACCGCGGGCAACGCGATGAACACGCTGGGCGGCAAGGGCATCTCGGTGGTGGCGCCCGCGGGCGGGGCCTACAGCATGTACACCAACTGGGAGCAGGACGGCAGCAAGCAGTGGGACACCTTCCTGTCCAGCGAGCTGCCCAACTGGCTGGCCGCCAACAAGGGCCTGGCGCCCGGTGGCCACGCCGCCGTCGGCGCCTCGCAGGGTGGCTATGGCGCGATGGCGCTGGCCGCCTTCCACCCCGACCGCTTCGGCTTCGCCGGCTCGCTGTCCGGGTTCCTGTATCCGTCGAGCACCAACTACAACGGCGCGATCCTGGCCGGCCTGCAGCAGTACGGCGGCGTGGACGGCAACGGGATGTGGGGCGCCCCGCAGCTGGGCCGGTGGAAGTGGCACGACCCGTACGTGCACGCCTCGCTGCTGGCGCAGAACAACACCCGCGTGTGGGTCTACAGCCCGACGAATGCCGGCGGTGACGACGCCGCCATGATCGGCCAGGCGGGCGCGGCCATGGGCAGCTCCCGGGAGTTCTACCAGCAGTACCGCAGCAACGGCGGGCACAACGGCCACTTCGACTTCCCGGCCGGCGGCGACAACGGCTGGGGCTCCTGGTCGGGACAACTGGGGGCCATGTCGGGCGACATCGTCGGCGCCATTCGGTAGCGCGGCGGAGGCGGGTCGCTGCCGTCTGACCCAGTCGCGGGAGCCGGTACCGTGTAAAGGTGCGGCAGGGGTCGGGAGGACCGCTTCGCTGCGATCCACCGACTCTGCTGGCAGGAGAAAATGGCTACCAACGCCCGGCGTAAGCGCCACCGAATCCTCGCCTGGACGGCCGCGCTTTCCATGGCGGGCGTGGTGTTGTTGGTCATCGTGGCGGTGGTGATGTTGCTGCGCGGGCGAGAGGCGCCGCCCAGCGCGGTGCCGCCCGGCGTCCTGCCTTCGCCGTCGACGACGACGCACCCGCATAAGCCCCGGCCGGTTTCGCAGGACGCGTCGTGCCCCGACGTCCAGTTGGTCAACGTCCCGGGTACCTGGGAGTCCGCCCCGCAGGACGATCCGCGCAACCCGCTGCAATTCCCGAACGCGTTGCTGCACAAGGTGACCACGGCGATCACCCAGCAGTTCCCCGCTTCCAGGGTGCAGGAGTACACCACGCCCTACACCGCGCAGTTCCACAACCCGCTCAGCGGCGATACGCAGATGTCGTACAACGAAAGCCGCGCCGAGGGCACCCGCGCCACGGTCCAGGCGATGACGGACATGAACGCCAAGTGCCCGCTGACCAGTTACGTGCTGATGGGCTTCTCCCAGGGCGCGGTGATCGCCGGTGACATCGCCAGCGACATCGGCAACGGCCGCGGACCCGTCGACGACGACCTGGTGCTCGGTGTGACATTGATCGCCGACGGTCGCCGCCAGCCCGGGGTGGGCAACGACATCGGGCCGAACCCGCCGGGGCAGGGCGCCGAGGTCACCCTGCAAGAAGTGCCCGTGCTGTCCGGGCTCGGCCTGACCATGACCGGCGCGCGGCCCGGTGGGTTCGGGGCGCTCAACGACAGGACCAACGAGATCTGCGCACCGGGCGACCTCATCTGCGCGGCGCCGGACGAAGCGTTCAGCGTGGCCAACCTGCCCAACACGCTCAACACCCTGGCCGGCGGTGCGGGGCAGCCCATCCACGCGTTGTACGCGACGACGCAGTTCTGGAATGCCGACGGGCAGCCGGCGACGGATTGGACGTTGAACTGGGTTCAAGGACTCATCGCCAACGCGCCGCACCCCAAACATGGATGACCGGCCGCGGGACACAGCCATCAGGAGCCCGTTGCCGGTCCAGATCAGCGGTACCTTGTGATTTGGTGTGCTGCGGGCCGCCCCTTAACATTAAGAGGAAATTAAGAGCTAGAGACTTGGTTGCGGACCCGGTCCTGGTACAGCCGGCCTGGGATGAGCAGGGGCTGGCGCCCATGGCGCCGCGCGACCGGCCCGCGTAGAGATGGAAACCGTCGGCCTGGCCGACCGGAGGACGACACGCCGGCGTAGCGCCGGCCTGAAACAGGTGTGACAGGAGAGCGGAATGGCGTACCACAACCCGTTCATCGTGAATGGAAAGATCAGGTTCCCCGACAACACCAACCTGGTCAAGCACGTTGAGAAGTGGGCAAGGGTTCGTGGCGACAAGCTGGCCTACCGGTTCATCGACTTCTCCACCGAGCGCGACGGTGTGTACCGCGACATCGTGTGGCGCGACTTCAGCGCCCGCAATCGCGCGGTAGGGGCGCGGCTGCAGCAGGTCACCCAACCGGGTGACCGCATCGCCATCCTGTGCCCGCAGAACCTGGACTACCTCATCGCCTTCTTCGGCGCGCTCTACGCCGGCCGGATCGCGGTGCCGTTGTTCGACCCGGGCGAGCCGGGCCACGTCGGCCGTCTGCACGCGGTGCTCGACGACTGCAGCCCCTCGACGATCCTGACCACCACCGAGGCCGCCGAAGGCGTCCGCAAGTTCATCCGCGCCCGGTCGGCCAAGGAGCGGCCCCGCGTGATCGCCGTCGACGCGGTGCCCAACGAGGTGTCCGCCACCTGGGTGGAGCCCGAGGCCGACGAGAACACGATCGCCTACCTGCAGTACACGTCCGGCTCCACGCGCACCCCGACCGGTGTCGAGATCACCCACCTGAACCTCCCGACCAACGTGCTGCAGGTGCTCAACGGGCTGGAAGGCAAAGAGGGCGACCGCGGCCTGTCCTGGCTGCCGTTCTTCCACGACATGGGCCTGATCACGGCGCTGCTGTCGCCGGTGCTCGGCCACAACTTCACCTTCATGACGCCGGCCGCGTTCGTGCGCCGCCCCGGCCGCTGGATCCGGGAGATGGCGCGCAAGCCCGACGACGACCCGAACAGCGAGGTCTTCACCGTCGCGCCGAACTTCGCGTTCGAGCACGCCGCGGTGCGCGGTGTGCCCAAGGAGGGCGAGCCGCCGCTGGACCTGAGCAACGTCAAGGCGATCCTCAACGGCAGCGAGCCGGTGTCCCCGGCGTCGATGCGCAAGTTCTACGAGGCGTTTCAGCCGTACGGCCTGCGGGAGACCGCGATCAAGCCGTCTTACGGCCTGGCCGAGGCGACGCTGTTCGTGTCCACCACGCCCATGGACGAGGCGCCGACGGTCATCCACGTGGACCGCGACGAGCTCAACAACCAGCGCTTCGTCGAGGTCGCCGCCGACGCGCCGAACGCCGTCGCGCAGGTCTCGGCGGGCGTCATCGGCGTCGACGAGTGGGCCGTCATCGTCGATCCCGACACGGCCAGCGAGCTGCCGGACGGGCAGATCGGCGAGATCTGGCTGCACGGCAAGAACCTGGGCCTCGGCTACTGGGGCAAGGAGGCGGAAACGCAGGAGACCTTCCGCAACATCCTCAAGTCGCGGATCAGCCAGTCGCACGCCGAGGGCGCGGAGGACGACGGGTTGTGGGTGCGCACCGGCGACTACGGCACCTACCACAAGGGCCACCTGTACATCGCGGGCCGCATCAAGGACCTGGTCATCATCGACGGCCGCAACCACTACCCGCAGGACCTCGAGTACTCGGCGCAGGAAGCCAGCCGCGCGCTGCGCACCGGCTACGTGGCGGCATTCTCGGTTCCGGCCAACCAGCTGCCGCAGGTGGTGTTCGACAACCCGCACACCGGCCTCAAGTACGACCCCGAGGACAGCTCCGAGCAGCTGGTGATCGTCGCCGAGCGCGCGCCCGGCACGCACAAGCTGGACTACCAGCCCATCGCCGACGAGATCCGCGCGGCCATCGCCGTGCGCCACGGGGTCACCATCCGCGACCTGCTGCTGGTTCAGGCCGGGACGATTCCGCGGACCTCCAGCGGCAAGATCGGGCGCCGCGCGTGCCGCGCGGCCTACCTCGACGGCAGCCTGCGCAGCGGTGTCGGTTCGCCGACCGCGTTCGCAGGCGCAACAGACTGAATTCACGAAAACTATGGCTGAGACTGAGCATTCCGAGAACCCTGAGAACCCCGGCGGGGACGTCCCCGCGAAGAAGACCGACATGACGGTCCCCGAGTTGCGCGAATGGCTGCGGAACTGGGTGGGCAGGGCCGTCGGGAAGTCACCGGACGACATCGACGAGTCGGTGCCGATGGTGGAGCTCGGCTTGTCGTCGCGCGATGCCGTGGCGATGGCCGCCGACATCGAGGACATGACCGGTGTCACCCTGTCGGTCGCGGTGGCCTTCCAGCATCCGACCATCGAATCGCTGGCCACCCGGATCATCGAGGGCGAGCCGGAACTCGACACCTCGGGGGACGACGTTTCGGACTGGACGCGCAACGGCCCGGCCGAGCGCGTCGACATCGCGATCGTGGGCCTGTCCACCCGCTTGCCCGGCGACATGAACAGCCCGGACGAAACCTGGCAGGCGCTGATGGAGGGCCGCGACGCCATCACCGACCTGCCCGAGGGCCGCTGGTCGGAGTTCCTCGAGGAGCCGCGGCTGGCCGAGCGGTTGGCGACGGCCCGCACCCGCGGCGGATACCTGAAGGACATCAAGGGCTTCGACTCCGAGTTCTTCGCGGTGGCCAAGACCGAAGCCGACAACATCGACCCGCAGCAGCGGATGGCGCTGGAGCTGACCTGGGAGGCGCTGGAGCACGCCCGCATCCCGGCGTCGAGCCTGCGCGGCGGGTCCGTCGGCGTGTACGTCGGCGTCTCCAACAACGACTACAGCTTTTTGGCGGTGTCCGACCCGACCGTGGCGCATCCGTATGCGATCACCGGCACCGCGACGTCGATCATCGCCAACCGGGTCTCCTACTTCTACGACTTCCGCGGCCCCTCGGTCGCCGTCGACACCGCCTGCTCGAGCTCGCTGGTGGCCACCCACCAGGCGGTCCAGGCGCTGCGCAACGGAGAGTGTGACGTGGCCGTCGCCGGGGGTGTCAACGCGCTGATCACCCCGGTGGTGACGCTCGGGTTCGACGAGATCGGCCAGGTGCTGTCGCCCGATGGCCGGATCAAGTCGTTCTCCTCGGACGCCGACGGCTACACCCGCTCCGAGGGCGGCGGCATGCTGGTGCTCAAGCGGGTCGACGACGCCCGCCGCGACGGCGACCAGATCCTCGCCGTCATCGCGGGCAGCGCGGTCAACCACGACGGCCGGTCCAACGGCCTGATCGCGCCCAACCAGGACGCGCAGGCCGACGTGCTGCGCCGGGCCTACAAGGACGCCGGCATCGACCCCCGCACCGTCGACTACATCGAGGCGCACGGCACCGGCACCGTCCTCGGCGACCCGATCGAGGCGGAGGCGCTGGGCCGCGTCGTCGGCCGGGGCCGCCCCGCCGACCGCCCGGCGCTGCTGGGCGCGGTGAAAACCAATGTGGGCCACCTGGAATCGGCGGCCGGGGCGGCCAGCATGGCCAAGGTGGTGCTGGCCCTGCAGCACGACAAGCTGCCGCCGTCGATCAACTTCGCCGGGCCCAGCCCCTACATCGACTTCGACGCGATGCGTCTGAAGGTGATCGACCAGCCCACCGACTGGCCGCGGTACGGCGGCTACGCGCTGGCCGGGGTGTCCAGCTTCGGCTTCGGTGGGGCCAACGCGCACCTGGTGGTGCGAGAAGTGTTGCCACGCGACGTCATCGAGCGTGAGCCCGAGGCGGAACCCGAGCCGCAGGCCGCCGCCGAAGCGGCCTCGGAAACGGCTGAGGCCCCCACGATGGAAAGCCACGCGCTGCGGTTCGACGACTTCGGCAACATCATCCCGGACGCCGAGGCGCCCCAGGAGGAAGAGTACGAACTGCCGGGCGTCACCGACGAGGCGTTGCGGCTCAAGGAGATCGCGCTGGAAGAGCTGGCGGCGCAGGAGGCCGCGGAGCCGACCACGCCCCTGATCCCGCTCGCCGTGTCGGCGTTCTTGACCTCGCGCAAGAAGGCCGCGGCCGCCGAGCTGGCGGACTGGATGGAAAGCCCCGAGGGCCAGGCGTCGTCGCTGGAATCGATCGGGCGGGCGCTGTCGCGGCGCAACCACGGCCGCTCGCGCGCGGTGGTGCTGGCCCACGACCACGAGGAGGCCATCAAGGGCCTGCGCGCGGTCGCCGAGGGCAAGCAGCGGCCGAACGTGTTCAGCGCCGACGGGCCGGTGACCAACGGCCCGGTGTGGGTGCTGGCCGGGTTCGGCGCGCAGCACCGCAAGATGGGCAAAAGCCTGTACCTGCGCAACGAGGTCTTCGCCGAGTGGATCGAGAAGGTCGACGCGCTGATCCAGGACGAGCTGGGCTACTCGGTGCTCGAGCTGATCCTCGACGACTCGCAGGACTACGGCATCGAAACCACCCAGGTCACCATCTTCGCGATCCAGATCGCGCTGGGCGAGCTGCTCAAGCATCACGGCGCCAAGCCCGCCGCGGTGGTCGGCCAGTCGCTGGGCGAGGCCGCCTCGGCCTACTTCGCCGGCGGGCTGTCGCTGCGCGACGCCACCCGCACGATCTGCTCCCGCTCGCACCTGATGGGCGAGGGCGAGGCGATGCTGTTCGGCGAGTACATCCGGCTGATGGCCCTGGTGGAGTACTCCGCCGACGAGATCAAGACGGTGTTCTCCGACTTCCCGGATCTCGAGGTGTGCGTCTACGCCGCGCCCACCCAGACCGTCATCGGCGGCCCGCCCGAGCAGGTGGACGCGATCATCGCCCGGGCGGAATCTGAAGGCAAGTTCGCCCGTAAGTTCCAGACCAAGGGCGCCAGCCACACCCAGCAGATGGACCCGCTGCTCGGTGAGCTCGCCGCCGAACTGCAGGGCATCAAGCCGATGAGCCCGACGGTCGGGATCTACTCGACGGTGCACGAGGGCAGCTACATCAAGCCCGGCGGCGAGCCGATCCACGACGTGGACTACTGGAAGAAGGGCCTGCGGCATTCCGTCTACTTCACCCACGGCGTCCGCAACGCCGTCGACAGCGGCCACAGCACCTTCCTCGAGCTGGCGCCCAACCCGGTGGCGCTGATGCAGGTGGGCCTGACCACGGCCGCGGCCGGGCTGCACGACGCGCAGCTGATCCCGACGCTGGCCCGCAAGCAGGACGAGGTCGAGTCGATGATCTCGACCATGGCGCAGCTCTACGTGTACGGCCACGACCTGAACATCTGGACGCTGTTCACCCGCGCCGCTGGACCCCAGGATTACGCGAACATCCCGCCGACCCGGTTCAAGCGCAAGGAGCACTGGCTGGACGTGCACTTCGCGCACGGCAGCAGCTCGGTGCTCATGCCCGGTAACCACGTCGCGCTGCCGGACGGCCGCCACGTCTGGGAGTACAACCCCCGCGGCCTGACGGACCTGCCGGCGTTGGTGAAAGCCGCTGCGGCCCAGGTCCTTCCGGACGCCCAGCTGGCGGCGGCCGAGCAGCGCGCGGTGCCCGGCGACGGCGCCCGGCTGGTGACGACGCTCACCCGGCACCCCGGCGGCGCCTCGGTGCAGGTGCACGCCCGCATCGACGAGTCCTTCACGCTGGTCTACGACGCACTGGTGACCCGGGGCGGGGGCGGGGCCGTTGCCCTGCCGGCCGCCGTCGGCGCGGGCGCGGCGGTCACGGCTGCGTCCAACGGATCGGTGGCCGCTGCGGAGGAGCCCGCCGAAGAGCCGGAAGCCGAGACCCTGACGGACAGCCTGACCAACCGGTACTTCTCGGCCAGCATGGGCAAGTGGTCGCCGGACTCGGGCGAGACCATCGCCGAGCGCCTGGGCCTGATCGTCGGCGCGGCCATGGGTTACGAACCCGAGGACCTGCCGTGGGAGGTCCCGCTGATCGAGCTGGGCCTGGACTCGCTGATGGCGGTGCGGATCAAGAACCGCGTCGAATACGACTTCGACCTGCCACCGATCCAGTTGGCCGCGGTGCGCGACGCCAACCTCTACAACGTGGAGAAGCTGATCGAATACGCGGTCGAGCACCGCGACGAGGTCGAGCAGCTGCACGAGTACCAGAAGACGCAGTCGGCCGAGGAAATCGCGCGGATGCAGGCCGAGATGATGAGCGGCGCCTCACCCGCCACGGTGGCGGCGCCGGCGCCCGATCCGCAGGCGGAGCCGGAGACGCAGCAGGGGCCGCCGCCGCCGGCCTCGGACGTTCCCATCCCGCCGCCGCCCACGGACCCGTCGGGGCCCGCCAGTAACGGCTCCAAGCCCAACCTGGCCGGCGCGGCCGAAGCGCTCAACCAGGAGGCGGTCGCCAAGGCGCTCAACTCCGATGTGCCCCCGCGCGACGCCGCCGAGCGGGTGACGTTCGCGACGTGGGCGATCGTCACCGGCAAGTCCCCGGGCGGCATCTTCAACCCGCTGCCCAAGCTGGGCGACCAGCATGCCGCCAAGATGGCCCAGCGACTGTCCGAGCGCGCCGAGGGCACGATCACCGTCGAGGACGTGCTGGCGTCGGAGAACATCGAGGCGCTGGCCGAGAAGGTGCGGGAGTACCTGGAGGCCGGCGTGATCGACGGGTTCGTCCGCACCCTGCGGGCGCGACCCGAAGGCAGCTCGAAGGTGCCGGTGTTCGTGTTCCACCCGGCCGGCGGGTCGACCGTCGTGTACGAGCCGCTGCTCAACCGGCTGCCGCCGGACACGCCGATGTACGGCTTCGAACGGGTCGAGGGCTCGATCGAAGAGCGCGCAGCGCAATACATTCCGAAGCTGATCGAGATGCAGGGCGACGGGCCCTACATCCTGGCTGGTTGGTCGCTGGGTGGTGTGCTCGCCTACGCCTGCGCGATCGGGCTCAAGCGGCTGGGTAAGGACGTCGCCTGGGTGGGTCTCATCGACGCGGTCCGCGCGGGCGAGGAGGTCCCGCAGACCAAGGAGGAGATCCGCAAGCGCTGGGACCGCTACGCAAGGTTCGCCGAGAAGACGTTCAACGTCACCATCCCGGAGATCCCCTACGAGCAGCTCGAGGAGCTCGACGACGAGGGCCAGATCCGGTTCGTGCTCGAGGCGGTCAGCCAGAGCGGTGTGCAGATCCCGGCCGGGATCATCGAGCACCAGCGCACGTCGTACCTGGATAACCGGGCCATCGACACCGCCGAGATCCAGCCCTACGACGGGCATGTCACCCTCTACATGGCCGATCGCTACCATGACGACGCGATCATGTTCGAGCCGCGGTATGCGGTTCGTCAGCCGGACGGCGGGTGGGGCGAGTACGTCTCCGACCTCGAGGTGGTGCCGATCGGTGGCGAGCACATCCAGGCCATCGACGAGCCGATCATCGCCAAGGTCGGCGCACACATGACCGAGGCGCTCAGCAAGATCGAGGCCGACACCAGCCAGGCGAGTGAGGTAGGCAAGTAGTGACGGAGATGGCGCCGGCTCCCATCCAGCACAGCACAGCCGAGAAGCTGGCCGAGCTATACGCCCGTCTCGAGCTGGCCAAGGAGCCCGGCGGCGAGAAGGCCGTCGCCAAGCGCGACAAGAGGGGCATCCCCAGTGCCCGCGCCCGCATCCACGCGCTGGTCGACCCCGGCACCTTTCTGGAGGTCGGGGCGCTGGCCAAGACGCCGAACGACCCGAACGCGCTCTACGGCGACGGGTGCGTCACCGGGCACGCCATGATCGACGGCCGGCCGGTCGGGGTGTTCTCCCACGACCAGACGGTGTTCCAAGGCACCGTCGGCGAGATGTTCGGCCGCAAGGTCGCGCGGCTGATGGAGTGGTGCGCGATGGTCGGCTGCCCGATCATCGGTATCCAGGACTCCGGCGGAGCCCGCATCCAGGACGCGGTCACGTCGCTGGCGTGGTACGCCGAGCTGGGCCGCCGCCACGAAGCGCTGTCCGGGCTGGTGCCGCAGATCTCCCTGATCTTCGGCAAATGCGCTGGGGGAGCGGTGTATTCGCCGATCCAGGACGACCTGCTGGTTTCGGTGCGTGACCAGGGCTACTTCTTCGTCACCGGTCCGGACGTGATCCGGGAGGTGACCGGCGAGGACGTCACGCTCGACGAGCTGGGCGGCTCCGACGCGCAGGCCCGCTACGGCAACATCCACCAGGTGGTGGACTCCGAGGCCGAGGCGTTCCAGTACGTGCGCGACTTCCTGTCGTTCCTGCCGTCCAACTGCTTCGACAAGCCGCCGATCGTCAACCCCGGGCTCGAGCCGGAGATCACGCCGACCGATCTGGAGCTCGACTCGATCGTCCCGGACTCCGACAACGCGGCCTACGACATGCACGAGATCCTGCTGCGCATCTTCGACGACGGCGACTTCCTCGAGGTCGCCGCGCAGCACGGGCCGGCGATCATCACCGGCTACGCCCGCGTCGACGGGCACCCGGTCGGAGTGATCGCCAACCAGCCCATGTACCTGGCCGGGTCCATCGACAACGAGGCCTCCGACAAGGCGGCACGGTTCATCCGGTTCTGCGACGCGTTCAACATCCCCCTGGTCTTCGTGGTGGACACCCCGGGCTTCCTGCCGGGCGCCGAGCAGGAGAAGAACGGCATCATCAAGCGCGGCGGCCGGTTCCTGTACTCGGTGGTCGAAGCCGACGTGCCGAAGGTGACGATCACCGTCCGCAAGTCCTATGGGGGCGCCTACGCCGTGATGGGATCCCGCCAGCTGACCGCCGACTTCAACTTCGCCTGGCCCACCGCGCGCATCGCCGTGATCGGGGCGGAGGGGGCCGCGCAGCTGCTGATGAAGCGGTTCCCCGACCCGACCACGCCCGAGGCGCAGCAGATCAAGAAGGACTTCATCGAGGGCTACAACCTCAACATGGCGATCCCGTGGACCGCGGCCGAGCGCGGCTTCATCGACGCGGTCATCGACCCGCACGACACCCGGCTGTTGATCCGCAAGTCGATGCGCCTGCTGCGCGACAAGCAACTGTGGTTCCGCGTCGCCCGCAAGCACGGGCTCATCCCGGTCTAGTTGCTCGCGCTACAAGCGCAACGCGCCGTCCGCCAATTCGTCGAACCGCTCCAGCGCCTCGTCGTTGTCGGCGTCGATGCCGCGCAGCGCGCCGTGGTCCGCCAGATACCGCTGCGCATAGAGCCGGGCGACCAGTGCCTTGCGCTCACCCCCGCGGGCGGCGCGCTCCCAGGCGGCCTGCTCGGTGAGCAACGCCCCGGCGTACACGTCGCCCATGAACTGGGCCAGCGGGAACAGCCGCGCCTCGGCCATGTCGCGGTCCAGCTTGGACCAAGCCGTGATCGCCGCGTCCAGATCCTCGATGCGCCCGGCGACCAGCCGCGTGGTGTCTTCGTCATCGGACACCGACACCGCGTCGCGCAGTCGCGCCAGCAACGCCTCGTGCGCGCGGCTCTGCTCGATGCCGCGCCGCACATCCAGGCAGAGGATGTTGTCGGGACCCTCCCAGATGGTATTGACCTGCGCGTCGCGCAGCAGCCGGGCGACCGGCCAGGTCTCGATATAGCCGTTGCCGCCGTGGATTTCGATCGCGTCGGACGCCGCGGTGATCCCGAGCCGGCACGCCTTGAGCTTGGTGACCGGCACCGCGATGCGCTGCCGCATGCCGCGGGGCTGGCGGTGGTTGGTGGCGCCCGTGCCGTCGAAAACCATTGCCTGCGCGGCTTCGACGTCGACGATCATCTCGGCGAGCTTGCGCCGCATCAGCGGCTTGTCGATGAGCGCGCCGCCGAACGCGTGCCGCCGCCGGGCGTAACACAGCGACTCGACCAGGGCGCGGCGCGCGTTGCCGAGCCCGAACAGGGCGATGCCGAGCCGCGCGGCGTTGGTCAGCTCCATCATGCGGCCCAGCCCCTTGCCGTCGGACGGGCCCGCCTCGCCGGTCGGCTCGCCGGACAGCAGAAACGCCTCGGCGTCAACGAATTCCACCTCGCCGGAGGCCACCGAGCGGGTGCCGAGCTTGTCCTTGAGGCGACGCACGCGCACGCCGTTGCGCGACCCGTCGCGTCGGGTGCGCAGCACCAGGAAGTTGGCGACGCCCCGCGTCGAGTCGGGCGCGCCCTCCGGCTTGGCCAGTACGACGAACGCCTCGCCGGCGCAGTTAGACGCAAACCACTTGAAGCCGTTGAGAATCCACGCGTCACCGGCGCGCGTCGCGGTCGTCTCCAGCGCACCCAGGTCCGAGCCGCCGGTCCGTTCGGTCAGCAGCTGCGCCGTCTCGCCCGCCCACTCGCCGGAGGCGAACTTCGCCAGCACGTGCTCTCGCACGTCGGCCGGCGCGTAGGCGGCCACCAGTGACGAGACCATGCTGCCGCCGGTGCCCAGCGCGCACGCCAGCCCGATGTCGGCCTGGTTGAGCAGATAGTTCGACGCGAACATGCCCAGGCCCGAGCTCACCTCGGCGGCGCGCGCGTCGTTGCGCAGGGCCTGCTGCGCGTCCAGGACCGCGCGCTTGGATTGCGTGAAGGAAGCCGGCATGACGACCCGGCTGATGTCGTGTCCCCAGCGGTCGTACCGCTCCAGCCGGGGCGGGTTGTGGTCGGTCTCCTCCGCCCACCTCGCGACCGGGCCGCCCATCAGCTCGCCCATGCGCGCCAGATGCGGCTCCACGACCGCCAATTCGTCGGGCTGCAGGTAGTAGGCCATGGTGAATTGCAGGGTGGGGTCGGTGAGGTACCAGTTGAGACCCACGGCCCCTGGGTAGTTCTCGGTCTGGTAGCGCTGCGCCTTCTCCTCGGTGGAAAAGGGCAGCCTGTCCACCGCCTCTGCGGCGTAGTCGCTCATGGGACAGACGCTACGCGCCCGTGAGGAAAATCAGACAGACCCTGCCGATCTGGATTTCGTCCCCGTTGGCCAGCACCGCGGAGTCGACGGGCTCGCGGTTGAGATACGTCTGGTTCATGCTGCCCACGTCGACGACGCGGAATTGCCCACCCTCGCTTCGGAATTCGGCATGCCGGCGGCTGACGGTGATGTCGTCGAGGTAGATGTCGCTCTCGGGATGCCGGCCCGCGGACGTGACGGGTTGGGTCAAGGCAAACCGTGAGCCGGCGTTGGATCCGCGCTTGACGACGAGCATGCCCGCACCCGGACCCAACGCCAGTGTCTCCTCGACCCCGACGTCCGCGGCGGCCGCGTCGAACTCGGCGGGCGTGGCGCTGCCAATGGCGCCGGTGCGTTCCTCCGAGCCTTCGCGCGGCCGGTGTGACGTCAACTCCGTGCTGCTCATGCGGCTCGCGGCAGATCTGGCTTGGCAGCTGCCGCGTGCGATGCCGGAGGCTCCGGTGCCGAAACCCAACCGACGTAGGTCAGGTACAGACCGACCAGGGCGAAGACGACGCACGCCGTGATCCACCAGCCCTGCGCGCCGATCATGTCGTTGGCCAGCGAGATGAAGAACTTGGGAAAGGCCACCAGCAGCACACCGCGCAGCACGATCAGCCAGCCGAGCAGGGAAACGATGACGGCCGCGGCGCCGTGCCAATATTGGTGAGCGGCAACGATCGTCAGGCCGAACAGCAAGATGAAGGCGCCGGTGACGAAGGTCCACATCGAATTGGCCTCGAACTGGGACAGCAGCGATTGCATGTCGGAGGCGCGCGCTACCGCCGTCACATCGAGGACGACGAGGAAGGGGCCGAGCAGGCGGCAGAAAAAGCGTGTCCTGGCCTGCGGCTGTTGTAAAGCGTTCATGGTCGTACCTTTCATCCGGCGCCGATCACACGGCGACCCCTCTAATCGGAGCACCGGACCGTGGCGCCGGGATAGGGACTTATGGCACTGCCCGCGGGAGGAGGTTATACCGGCGCCACGAACTCGGAGGTGTAAAACTCCGCCGGATTCTGCGAGTTTGCATTGGCCCGCTCGATAATCACCCAGACGCCCGTCGTGCCGGGCCGGATGGGGGCCTGGACGGTCGCCGTTCCGTTGCCCGCCGCGTCGATGTCCATGCCGATGAAAGCGGTGCCGGGATCACCCGGTCCGCAACCGCTCGACGCCGGCCGGGGCATCTCTATGAGCCCGACGTCGAAGTGGGTGCCCGGCTCCGGCTCGTCGTACAGATGCACTTCGGCGATCGCCCTTGACCCGGTGGTACGGATCACGGCCGAACCGGTGCCGAGCATCGGGCTCGGCACCTTGGGAGCGACGCCCACGCGGCTGAAATCGCAGCGCCGCAAATAGTTATCCAGGACGACCGTGGTGCCGCCTTCGGCGCCGGCCTTGGTGGCCCCGAATGTCAATGCCGAGGTGATCAACAACGTGATCACCGCCGCATAGGTCCGTAAGCGTGTCAGCGTGTACATGGGCCCACCCGTTTCCCCGTGTGAAGTGGATCACAGCGGAATAGGTGTTAACCCGGGCCGGCCAAATTTAAACCAAATTCCGACAATTACTCAAACGTTAATTTGGACAGTTATTTGGCGGCTGACCAATTGGGGCGAAACCCTTTATAAAACCGCTAGGGCTTAATGCGGATCTCGCCCGGCGACCACCATCCGCTGCGGGTCGCGGTGCCGAGGTCGAGCCGCGCGGGCCGCGCGTCGGCGATGGTGTCGAACTTGCGCAGCGATCCCCAGTCGCGGCCCCAGTCGTGAGACAGGTAGGTCGACATCACGTGCGCCCGTAGCAGCAGATCGGTGATGCCCAAAAGGCCGCCGTTGACGCCGTCCTGCCAGGTGTCGGTGTCCTGCTTCTTGGCGTTGTAGTCCGGGGTGATGCGGAACTTGGGGATCTCGGTGACGCCGTTGACGTGCAGCATCGGCTGCTGGCACGGGAAGGCGAGCCCGACCGCCCAGTCCATCAGCACCGGCTGTGTCGAACCGACGTACTCCTGCAACGAACGCAGTTCCGGCACACGCGGCGGGGTCAGCGCGATCCAGTCGTCCGGCGTCAGGGACAGGTCCTCGGCGAGTACCCGCACCGCGACCGTATCGGCGGGCATCTGGGAGCGCGGGAAGCGAAGGTTGCGCCACACCTTGGGCTGCTCCCCGTACAGGTCGTAGGGCACGAGCCTGCCGGCCGGCTGCACGGAGCCGCCGGGGCCGGGCCTGCCGAATTCCAATTCCACGGTCTGCCCGCTGGTGTGGTGGTGCAGGATGCTGTTTCCGGTGATCGTGCCCGCGGCCGTCACCACCACCAGCGGATGCCCGTCATCGGCCTTCGGCAGCCGGTACCACACCGAGGTGAGTTTGCTCTGATGTTGCGCGCCGCTGGTGTAGCTGCCCGCCACCGGAACCCGATCGGGGTTGAGGCCGTAGGGCAGCGGCACCGTCGATCCGTTGATGCCCGGGGTGCTCAGCTTGAGGGGTGCGTCCCAGTCGTAGTCGGTGCCGGGCTGCGGCACCGACGTCTCCCGAACCGCTTCGGCCAGAGTGCGTTCCGGTACGCCGTTGGGGGTGAATCCTGTGGGGTTGATCCCACCCAGCGGTCCAAGCGGCCCGTAATTGTCGGGCAGCGGCGCCATGAAGCCGGCGTTGCTGTCCGGCTCGACGAGCACGTCGTCGGCCAGGCCGCAGCCTCCGCTGAACTCGCGCAGGTTGTCCCAGGCGTTGGAGTAGGTGGGGTATTGACGCACGATGCCGGCCACCATCGAGGCCACGAACACCAGCGCCATGAAGCCGGCCGCCAGCGGGATGGGCGCCGCCGTCAGCGCCCGCGCCAGCCGGCCCTCGCCGCGGCTGGGATCCGCGAAGTGCAACCAGGCCGCGTACACCGCGGCGATCGCGAACAGTGCGAAAAATATTGTGCTGATCGTGATTCCATCGATTTTCGGCATGCTGCTGTTGAACGGCACGCCATAGCTGGAGACGTACCACCAGCCGTTGGTGGTGGCAAAGCACAGCGCCAACACGAACATCAGCGCCGCCAGGAACGCCATCCGGTTGCGCGACCAGCGCAGCACCTCATGCGACACCAGCACCGTCGTCAGCGCGGCCATCGCTGCGCCTACCGCCGCGAACAGCCCGAAGTGGTGCACCCACTTGGTCGGCGTGAACATCAGGAAGAACATGGTGCCGAAGATGACGCCCATCAACCGCCACGCCGGTCCGCGGGCAACTCCCGGAATCCGCTTGCGCCGCAACATGATGAACACGGCCGTGAAGAGGCACAGCGCGGTGATCAGGAAGCCGAAGCGGCGCGAGAGCGAGCCGTCGACGGTGGGCAGAATCAGGTAGTAATAGCGCAGGTTCTCGGTGTACCAAGCCTGGCTGGGCCCGATCGCGGTGCGAATCCTGGTGGCTTCCAACACCGTTGCCAGCGTCTGATCGGCGAACACCACGGTCAGGATGACCGTGCCGGCGGCCAGCATCGGCGCCACCAGCGGCAAGGTGCCGACCACCCGATGCCGGCGGACCAGGATGCGCAGGATCGGGCGGCCACCGGCGACCAGCGCGGCCACCGCGATCAATCCGGTGGGCTGGACCCCGAGGGTGAACGCCGCGGTGATGACCGCCAGCGCGGCGGGCGTCAGCCGGCTGTAGCGCATGGAGCGTTCGATCAGCACGTAGGTGATCAGCGAACCGACGGCGATGATCGGCTCGGGGCGCAGGCCGTTGTCGAACGGCATCCACGCGGTCAGCAGGACCATGCCCGCCGCCCAGTTCGCCGCCTTGCTGGAGGCCACCGCGGGCCCCAACCGTGGCAGCACCTCACGCGAGAGCAGCAGCCAGCACACGATTCCCGCGATCAGGTCGGGCAACCGCATCCACAGGCTGGCGTCGCTGACATGGGTCATCAACGCCAGCAGGTTGTAGTACCAGCCGAAGGGGTCCTCCGGGCTGCCGAACCAGCGGAAGTAGTTCGACATGTAGCCGGCGTGGTCGGCGACCCGGGCCATGCCCAGGATGTAGCCGTCGTCGGACGAGTTCGCCCCGATCACATGCCAGAGCAGGAAGCCGAAGATCACTGTGACGTCGGCCAGGGTAAAGGTGCGCCAGTTCGCGGGAATGATCCGGCGCATCCGGTGACCGTCCAGCTGGTCGAGGCGCCACAAGGCGACCAGCGCGACGATGGTGGACACGATGGCCAGCACCATCGCGGTCAGTTTCAAAGTCGTTGGGGTGGTGGAGAACCGGGTGTCGATGGTGGCCGACAGTTTCAAACCCGGTGGGGCGGGCCCGGTGAGGTCGGTGAACACCCCCACGATCTGCGGCCGCAGGTTCGGATCGGGGAAGCCACCGCTGATCGGTTTGCCCGCCGCATCTTTCAGCCCGACGAAGGTGGCGAAGGCGCCGGCTTTAGTCGACGTGATCTCGATGCGCTGACATTGCGGGCCCGCCACCTGGTCCCGGGGTGCGCTGGCGATCACCACATTGCGGTCGGTGACGTCCACGCGCTTGGCGTTGACGACCACGAACAACGCGTTCAGCGCGGCGTCCTTGCCCTTCTTGGGAGCCGTACTCAGCACCACCCCGCCCTCCGGCGGCAGGGCGCGCACCGCGGCGCAGGGAACGATTGCCGTCACGTCGACTGGCGTCAGCGAAATCAACGGCGCCGTAACGCTGTTCAGCTGGCCGTTCTGCGGCCAATTCAGCGTCGCGGTGGTCTGCACGACGGGTAGCAGTGGGGTGGCCACCGACAATACGAATCCGATCAGCCCGGCGATGGTCGCCACCCAGCGCGTCGCCCGCACGTCCTTGCTGGCCGTCGTCACGCTCATGGGAGCGCCCGAATCGGTCCCTGCCGGCTCCAGCCGTGCACTGTCATCACACCCTGTTCGATAACGGCGTCCGGCGCCTGATCAGCCGGCACCAACCGGAAGTACTGCTCCACCGATCCCCAGTCGCGATACCAGTCGCCACGCAGATACGTCGAGACCGTCGCGGTGCGAAGCATCGCCTGGGCGACCAGGAACGGTCCGCCGGCCTCGCTGGACTGCCACCCGTTCGACGACGACGCCGTCTGCTTGTGATCGGGCAGGATGCGGTATTGCGGAAGTTCGGCCACGCCAAGGTGTTCGGAGAACGGGTGCTGGCACGGGAAGTTCGCGGCGGTCGCGATGTCCATCAGCACGGGTGTGCGCGATCCCATCAGTTGCTGCAGGGTTTCCAGCACCGGAACCCGCGGCGGCGTGAACGCGAACCACTGCTCCGAACTCAGGTTCGGGTCGTAGGCGACGATGCGCGCCACGTTGGCCTCGGGCGGCGCCCAGGTGAGCGGGAACCGCAGGTTGCGCCACGCCGGCTCGGGTCCGATGTCGATCGGCTGCACCTCCGCGAGCGGCTGGGTGGTGCCGTCGGGGCGAGCGACGCCCCACTGCAACTTCAGCGACTGCCCGTAGGTGAAGGTGCCGTCCTCTTTGTACGACCAGATCGCACCGGCCGCCGACACCACGACGATCGGCCGGTCGCCGGTGCGCGGCGGCAGCTGGTACCAGGCCGAGGTCGCGGTGGCGGCCAGCGAGTTCTCGCCGTAGCTGCCCATCACCGGGGTGCGGGCCGGGTCGAGGCCGAACGGCAGCGCCGCGTGCGAGCCGTTGACGCCGGCGGGGCCCTTTCCGCCGGCCGTGCCCGCCGAGTCGCTCATCGCGGCGTTGGGCTTGTTCGGGGAGGCGTCGGAATTGACCACCCCCGGTTTGGTCACCACCGGGTAGGACCTGAGGTCATCGCCCACGCCGTCGGGTTTGAAGCCGACGGGGTTGGCACCGCCGAGCGGGCCGTCGGGGCCGAAGGCCTGCCCGGGCGCCGGCTGCAGCATGCCGGCGTTGGGGTCGGGCTCGGTCAGCACGTCGTCGGCCATGGCGCAGCTCGTGGGCGACAGCCCCGAGGCGAGGGCGGCGAGGTTGGCCTTGCCGGTGGTGTAGAGCGGGTAGCGGAACACCGCGCCCTTGGTCAGCGAGGCGACTTCGCCGATGACCATGATGCTCGCGACCACCAGCAGCGGGGTCGATGCCAGTACCCGGTTACGCCGGTTGTCCTTCACTTCGGTGTGTCCGGCGTAGTCCATGCGGAAGTGCTGCCAAGCGGCCAGCAGGCCGGTGAGGATGGACAGCGTCAAGAACATCGACGTCACCGGGTGGCTCGCGATGACCGGCTGGATGTCGTACCACGGCACCCCGTAGTTGCCGACGTAGAACCAGCCGTTGATGCCGGAGGTGGCCCACGCCAGCACGAACAGCAGCGCGGTGACGTACAGCGTCAGGTTGCGGCGGTTGTGCAGGCCGATCCGCGCAAGGGCGAACGCGGTGACCGCACCCAGCGCCCCGGCCAGCCCGGCGAAGGCGCCGAACTGCACCGCCCACTTCGTCGGGGTGAACGTCAACAGCAACAGGCCGAACGCGGTGGTGCCGATCAACCGCCAGGCCGGGCCGGTCGCCACGCCCGGGATCCGGCCCCGGCGCAGCAGAATCACCAGCATTCCGAACAGGCACAGCAGCAGCACCAGGACCGCGAATCGCCGCGACATTGACCCGTCGGGGTTGGACTCCACCGTGAGGAAGTAGTAGCGCAGCCACTCTTGGTACCAGGCGATCGTCGGCCCAACCTTGTATTTGATGCGGGCCGACTCGGCGACGGTGGCCAGGGTCTGGCTGCGGAACACCACCACGAGGATCAGCGACAGCGACGCCGCCAGCACCGCCAGCGGCGCGATGAGCCCGTCGGCCGCCCGGCGGCGCCGGATCGTCTGGGCGTTCGCGCGCGACCCGGTCAGCAGCGCGGCGACGGCGATCAGGCCCTGCGGGGCCAGCGTCGCGGTCAGCATGGCGACGAAGACCGCGACGGCGGCCGGCGCCAGGCGTTGCAGCGCGATCGCGCGCTCCACCAGCATCCAGGTGATCAGCACGCCGAGGGCGATCAGCGGCTCGGGCCGCAGCCCGTTGTTGAACGGCAGCCAGGCGGCCAGGAAGACCGCGCCGGCGGTGAACACCGCCACCCGGTTGGCTGCCAGGCCGCCCCTGCCCGGACCCAGCCTGCGCAGGATCCAGTGGCTGATCACCAGCCAGCACGCGATACCGGCCAGCGTGGCGGGCAACCGCATCCACACGCCGGCGGTGCTCACCGACGCCAGCTTGGACAGCACCCCGAGGTACCAGTCGAACGGTGCGTCCGTCGTGCCGAAGTAGCGGTAGTAGTCGACGATGTAGCCGGCCCTGGGGGCGACGCGGGCGATGGTGAGGTTGTAGCCGTCGTCGGATGAGGTGGCGCCGATGACGTGCCAGAGCAGCAGCGTCGCGATCACTCCGGCGTCGGCGATCCACGTCGCAAGCCCGACGCGGCGCCAGGAACGCCACCGCGCCCGGGGGCGGTACCGGGACAGCGAGGCGATCGGCGACTGCCAGTTGACCAGCGTGCCCCCGCCTCGACTGCGACGGTCGAGCGCTGCCAGCGCGATGACGGCCGCCAGGACGGCCAGGACACCCACGGCCATGGCGAACTGCTTGACGGCGCTGGGGGAGGTGATGAACCGGGTATCGATGTCGACGCGGGCCGACAGCCCGGGCTGGGCGGGCACCTTCAGGTCCGTGAAGATCCCGCCGACCTGGGGCTTCTTTTCCGGGGGCAGCATCCCGGAGGCGCCGGGCATGCCGACGAACTCCGCGCCGGCTCCGCCCGCGTCGGCCCAGGCGTGCAGCACGCTGCAGGCCCCGCCCGCGACCGCCGCTCGCGGCGCCGCCACGGCCACGGTGTCGCGGAAAGCGACGACCACCAGGTCCCTGTCGGCGCGCACGAAGAGCCCGTTCTTGCCGACGTCCATCCCGCCGATGGGCAGGGTCGAGACCACCAGGCCGCCGTTGGCGGGCAGGGTGGCGATCGCCGCGCACGGGATCGAGATGTCCAGCGCACGCGGCGCCCCGGACACCAGGGGCGCGGTTATCTGGGTGACGTGCCCGTCGGCGGTGCCCTGCGGCCACAGCACCGTCGCGGTGGTCTGCTTGACCGGAAGCAGCGGGACGAGCGCGCACAACAGCAGTCCCACGATCCCCGCGACGGCGGCCACCAACCGCGGGATCCGCTGCGATCGCTGATTACCGTCGTGGGGCACGAGGCTCGATCGTAAGCGAAGCCGCTGTGTCCGCTGAGGACGCGGGGCCGCGCGGGCCCCGGTCGGCGTCAGCGGGCCAGCCGGGCGGCCAGGGTGTCCAGGCCGGGGCCGGCCAGGTCGGCGAGCGCCGCCGGGCGGCCGCACATCGCCATCAGGAGCGCCTCGCCGGGCCCGGTGACTTCCGGCCCGCGGCCGAGTTTCCAGTCGACGTCGGTGGCGCGCAGGTGCAGCCCCCTGATCCGGCGTCCGGCGCCGAGCCTGGGGTTGCCCGGCACCAGGCCGAGGACCCGCTGGAGCCGCTCGGCCGGCACGGTGCGCGGCCGGCCGAGCGCGCGGCGAATGTCTTGGTGATGGACGGTGCCGTCGACGAGTGCGATCATTCCGCCGAAACCCGCTGTCAGCCCGCGCGGTTGGAGGTGGGCGCGAAGGAAGTCGAGCAGCTGTTGAGCACTCCGGTCGGCGAATTCGTCGACACCCACCTGGTTGGCGTGGACGACCCGGCCCTTCGCGAACCGCTTCAGCAGCCCCAGCGTGCCAAGCTCTTCGTAGCTGATCACATGCGCGACAACGTCTTTGACGGTCCAGTCGGAACACAGGCTGGGCGCTTCCCACTGCTGCGGCGTCAGGGTGGCCAGGAATTCCGCCAGGTCTGCCCGCTCGTCGCGGGCCATGCCCATCAGCGTTGCCGTCATTTCCGGGCCCCTGCGGGCAGCAAGCGGGTGTAGCGAGCCAGATATAGCGGCCAGCTTACCTCGCCGCCGACACCGTCGCCGACGGATTGCCAGCCGGGACCGGCCGATGTCCCAGCTGAACGTCGAAGCGATGCCTAGCTCTTGCGCAGCGGCGCGGGGCTCCACAGACCGCTGCGCGTGGCGGTCCCCAGCTGCAGACGGGCGGCCTGGGCGCCGGGGTAATAGGGAGTCAATCGTTGCAGCGAGCCCCAGTCGCGCGACCAGTCGTCCTTCAGATAGGTGGCCATGGTGGTCGCCTTCAGCAGCAGCTCCGTGACGCCCAGCGGACCGCCACCGTTGTTGTCCATCACCGGCGAGTTGGCTTCGGCGCCGAAACGGTCCGGCAGGATGCGCCATTTCGGCGTCTCGTCGACGCCGTTTTGATGGCCGAACGGCCGCTGGCACGGGAACGCCAGGCCGACCAGCCAGTCCAGGAACACCGGATCTTTCGACCCCACCACGTCCTGCAGCGTGCGCAGCTGCGGAATCCGCGGCGGGGTGAGCGCGATCCAGTGCTGCGGCGCCAGGTCTTCGTCGTCGGCGACCAACCGGATCTGGGTGGCGCTAGCGGGGATGGCCGACAGCGGCAAGCGCAAATTGCGCCACGCCGGGGACGCCCCCACGTCGGCGAACTGGAACGAGCCGCCGGGATGTCCGCTCGCCGCTTGGTCATCGGTGGCCCACTGGACCTGGACCTCGCGGGGGTCGAAGCGGCCGGCCGCGCTCACCACCAGCAGCGGCCCCGCCTTGTCGCGGGCCGGCAGTCGATACCAGCCCGACCGCAGGTGGGCGGGCAACTGGATGCCCGACCTCCAGCTGCCGAGCACGGGTGTGCGCGCCGGGTCGAGGTTGTAGGGCAGCTGGGCGACCGAACCGTTGATGCCCGGCGCCGGGGTGGTGCCGCCCTCGGTGCCCGGCTCCGCGCCGGTGACCAACTTGTCGTCGCTGACAAAACTGCGGTCGCCCGGACGTTCCATCACCGGGTCGGCGCGGACGTCGGCGGGAATCCCGTTGGGCGTGAAGGCTTCCGACAGGCCCGCTCCGAGGGCATCGGCCACCGGGGCGCTCACCGGTGCCAGCATGCCCGCGTTCGGCTCCTGCTCCACCAGCACGTCCTGCGCCAGCCCGCAGGTGTGGCCCGTCTTGAAGACAAAAGCAGCCTCGAGGTTGGAGCGGCCCACCGTCCAGGCGGGGTACTGGTCGGTCATCGCCAGGGTCAGCGACGCCACCTCGAACACCACCAGCAACCACGTCGCAATTGCCAACGGGGACTGCACAATTCCGGCGACACGCGCGCCAACCCGGGTTTTGGGTGCGCTGTTCTCAGGGTCGACGAAGTGGAACCACGCCGCCAGTAGCAGCACCAGGACGGTCAGCCCGAGCAGCGCGGTGGCGAAGGCGTAGTGCCACGCCGGGAACGAATTCGACCATGGCACACCGAAATTGGACACATACCACCAGCCGTTGACGCTGGCGAACGACAGGGCCACCAGGAACAGCACCACCGCGGCGAACACGGTGCGGTTGCGCCGGGACCGCATCGCCACGGACGTCACCGCCACGGCGGCCAGCGCGCCCAGCGGCCCGGCCAGCCCGGCGAACACCCCGAAGTGGTGGGTCCATTTGGTCGGCGTGAACATCATCGCGACGAAGGAGATGATGGTGATCCCGAGGATGCGGCGGCTCGGACCGGCGGCCGTGCCGGGAATTCGGCCCTTGCGCAACGACATTGCGACGGTGATCCCGAGCGCCAGCACCAGCGCCAGCACGGCGAAGCGGCGGGCGACGGACCCGTCGGGGCTGGCCATGAACAGCCGCTCGTACCGGATGTGTTCGTCGAACCAACTCAGGCTGGGCCCGACGGCCCGCTTGAGCATGCTGGCCTGAACCTCGCCGGCCAGGGTCTGGTCGCGGAAGATGAGGATGGCGCCGACGGTGACCGCGGCGAACAGGGGTGCCACCAGCGGCAGCGGGCCGAATCGCTTGGACCTGCGGTGCAGGATGGTCCGCAGCGGCCCGATGGCGACCAGCAGGGCACCGATCGAGGCGATGCCCGTCGGCCCGGAGAACAGCGTCAGCGCACCGATGATGCAGGCGACCGCCACCGGCAGCAGTCGGCTGGTGGCCACCGCGCGTTCCACCGAGCACCAGGTCAGCAGGATGCCCAGCGCGATGATGGGCTCGGGACGCAGGCCGTTGTTGAGCGGCAGCCACACGGCCAGGAACATGCCGGCCGCGGTCCACGCCGCGCCGCGGCTCCGCTTGACGGCGTGGCCCAGGCGCGGCATGACTTCACGGCTGATCACCCACCAGCAGGTCAGCGCCATGGCCAGGGTGGGCAGCCGCATCCAGATGCTGGCGGTGCTGACGTGGGCCCACAGCGCCAGCAGGTCGTAGTACCAGCCGAAGGGGGCCTCGGGTGTGCCGAACCAGCGGTAGTAGTTGGCCATATAGCCGGCGTGCTCGGACACCCGGGCCATGGTCAGGATGTAGCCGTCGTCGGAGGTATTCGCGCCGACGAACTGCCACCACGCCAGCACGCCGATGACCAGGGCGTCCAGCCCGCCGATCGACCACCAGCGCGACGGCAGGAAGCGGCGGTGCCGGGTGGCCCCGGCGGTCTCGAAGGCGGTGTCGAGCAGATGCAACGCGACCAGGGCGACGGCCGTCAGCACGACCCCGAGGATCATCGCCGCCATCTTCAGCTGGGTGGGGCTGCTGCTGTAGCGCGTGTCGATGGTCGCCGAAAAGCTCAGTCCCGGCGGCGCCGGCCCGCTCAGGTCGGTGAAGACGCCGACGATCTGGGGCCGAAAGTCGTAGCCGCTCTTCTCCCCGCGAAGCGGCGAACCGGGGTGCTCGGCGTTGGGTCCCTGGGTCAGCCCGATGAACTCGGCGGTGACCTTCTCGGCGTGCGCGGTGAAGGTCAACCGCTGGCAGGCCGGGCTGAGCACCTGGCTCAGCGGGGCCGTCACCACCGCGACGTTGCGCACCACCACCACCAGGTAGTCGTTGGCTCGCTGGATGAGCAGCCCGCGGTCGACGGCCTTGGGCGCCTGCTTGGGCACCGTCGACAACAGCACCGTCTTGGCGGCGTTCTGCGGTCCGGCGAGCCCGGCGGCGGCCTGGCAGGGCACGGTGACGTCGAGGTCGGTGGCGACATATCCGATCAGCGGAGCGTCGACGCTCTCGAACGTGCCGTTCTGCGGCCAGTTCAGCGCGGCGGTGGTCTGGTTGACCGGCAGCAGGGGGGTGGCGATGGCCAGCAACGCCCCGAGCAGGCCCGCGACGGTAGCGACCCACCGAGCGATCCGGTGGTTCGCTCCCGTGTCGGTCACGGTGGTAGATGCTAGTTCTTCGTGGCGTGGCGGCGAGGTGTCGGTGCTCATCGGTGGCTTGTCGGGGGCTTGCGGATGGCCACCACGAACGGGCCGGCGCTTTGGACGACGAACTGCGGGCTTTCGAAGAGCGCGGCCCGCAGGTCGACGGTGTAGCGACGGACGTTGGGCTGGTTGGGATACACGTCCTCGGCGAGCCGCAGGGTGTAGTCGCCGTTCGCGCCGCGGCGCATGAGGAACACCGTGGGCGGCGGCCAGGGGCAGGTGTCGAGCGCGCGGATGAGCTCGTCGGCGGACTTGAGACTGGCCCACTTCTTGATCTGGGCGGCCCGCAGGTCGAACTGCGCCAGCGGGTTGGCGTAGTGCGACGTCAGTCCCTGAAATCCCCAATAGGGATAGAAGGACAGGAAGCTGTAGTCGGCGGTCATCACGACGGTCTGGTCACGCGGCCTGCCGGTCACCGTCGCGATGGCGCGGTCGATGTCGGGGTAGAACTTCTCCGCGCTCGGCGGCCGCCGGTCGCCGCGCTGGCCGTTCCCGTCGGTGTCGGTGTAGGCGATGGTGAGGTCCGGGCGCAGTACGTCGGGAATGTCCTGGCTGAACGCCATCGCCGCGGCCAGGCCGATGGCCCCGGCGACGGGGACCGTCGCCCTTTCCCAGGCCCCGCCCCGCGCGGACAGCGCCCGCACCGCCTCGACGAAGCCGAACGCCCCCGCGGCAACCAGCAACACGGTCAGGGTGGGCTGCAGCCGGAACGACAGCAGCGTGGTGCGCGCCAGCGTGGTCAGCATCGACAACAGCGACCACAGGTAGATGGCCAGCACGCCGATGGCCAGGGCGCCGGCGCGCACCGACGTCCGGGCGCGCAGCACCAGCCACAGGGCGCCCAGCAGGCAGATCGCCCCCAGCAGGGAGAACTGCAGCATCGGGAAGGTGAGCACGGCGCCGTCGGCCGGCAGGTAGTGCGCGGCGCTGCCGGAGTTGCTGACCGGGCTGCGGGCCGCCCGCAACAGGAACGGCAGCCAGGTGGTGCTCCCGATCGCCGCGGCGATGACGGCGATGACGGCGAGCCGGCGCAGCGGGTCGAGCGCCGCCCTGAAACCTCCTTGTCGCCAGCGTGATCCGGCCAGCGCGACGCCCATCACCCCGAACGTGAAGGCGCTAAAGCCGAACAGCAGCGTGTACCAGGTGGCGGTGAAGCCCAAGAACAGCCCGGCGGCGACGACGGCGGCCCAGCCGCTTCGGTGCGGCTCGAGTGAGCCAGCTTCACGTTCGGCCTCGGGTGCCACGCCGGCGCGCAGGCCCGACCAGGTCAGCACCAGCACCGGCGGCAGCAGCACGGTGATCATCGCGGCGTAGGGCTCGGGCGAACCGTAGGCGAGCGTCGCCGCCGCCGTCGCGGTGGTGACGATCAGGGCGTACTCGAAACGGACCATCCGCCACCACAGCACAAGCGCGACGGCGACCGCGATGGCGATCGAGGTGACGGCCCACGGCTTGTACATCTCCCAGGCCGGTGTTCCGCTGAGCGCCGCGACCCGCCCGCCGATCCAGAACCAGCCGGGCGGGTAGAACGGCGGCAGCCCGATGTAGGTCATGTCGCGCAGGGCCGGGCTGTCGGCGAGCCGGGTCAGGTACTCGGTGCGGAACTGCTGGTCGACGGAGATGCCGAACAGGTACAGCTTGGTCGCACCCAGCGGCATGCCCAGCGTCACGACGGTGAACGCGGACACGAACACCAGCCCGCCCAGCTGGGCGAGCCACCGACACCGGCCGGACCGCCGCCACGCCCAGCCCACCGCGACCAGGCCGGCCAGGCAGCCGACCTGGCCCACGGTGGTCAGCGCGTGCAACTGGTTGGACGACGGGAAGGCCGGCCACTGCACGCCGGAGATGGCTACCAGCGAGACCGCCGCGACGACGACGGCCACCGCGGCGGCCAACGCCATCTGACCCAGGACGGCCAGCGCGTTACGCATGATCAGATTGGCAGCTTGCGGAAGACGCTCCGCGGGATGTGTCGCAACACCATCATCACGTAACGGAACGCTGCTGGCGCCCAAACCAATTCCTTACCCTTCGCGGCCGCGGTCACAGCGAGGTCGGCGACATACTCCTTGCCCACGGTCAGCGGTGCTTCCTTGACGTGCGCGCTCATCCGGGTACGCACCTGACCCGGGCGGATCACCAGAACGCGAACCCCATACTCGCGCAGCGCTTCTCCGAGCCCCAGATAGAAGCCGTCCAGTCCCGCCTTGGTGGAGCCGTAGACGAAGTTGGACCGGCGCACCCGCTCGCCGGCGGCCGAGCTCATCGCGATGATCTGGCCGAAGCCCTGAGCGCGCATCTTCTCGCCGAGCAGCACCCCCACCGAAACCGCGGCGGTGTAGTTGATTTCGGCGGCCAGCACTGCCTTGTGCTGGTTCTGCCAGAGCTCCTCGGCGTCGCCGAGGATGCCGAAGGCGACGATGGCCACGTCGACGTCCCCGTGGGCGAACGCCGCCTCGATCATCTTCGGGTGACTGTCGGTGTCGGTGGCTTCGAAGTCGATCAGCTCCACCGACCGCGCGCCCGCCGCCCTCATCTGCGCGACGGCGGCATCGCGGCCCGGGTCATCCGGCATGGCGGCCAGCACGATACGGGCGTGCGCGTTCTGCAGGTAGCGCTCGCAGATGGCCAGCCCGATCTCGGAGGTACCGCCGAGCAGCAGGATGGTCTGCGGGTTTCCCACGGCGTCTAAAACCATTGGCGCACCATTTACAACAGCTCCAAACGTCGGGCCATGTCCGAGGCGAACACGCCGGCTGGATCTACCTTGCGGCGCACCGCGATCCACTCGTCGATGCGCGGGTACATGGCGTGGAAGGTCTCGGCGCTCGCGCGAGAGTCCTTGGCCGTGTAGACCCGGCCGCCGAATTCCAGTACGCGCCGGTCGAGTTCGTTGAGGAACTCGTTGATTCCCGGCTTGTTCGGGAAGTCCATCGCGACGTTCCACCCGGCCATCGGGAAACTCAGCGGCGCGCGGTTGCCCGGGCCGAAGAGTTTGAACACGTTGAGCGCCGAGTAGTGGCCGCGGGTCTGGATCCAGCGGATGATGGCCTTGAATTCTTCCATCGCGTCCGGCGGAACCAAGAACTGATGCTGCGCGAAACCCATTGGGCCGTAAGCGTTATTCCACCCGCTTACCAGGTCGAGCATGTGGTAGAACTGCGACAGGTTCATGATCTTGCCGGTGTACGTTCCGCCCAGCCGGTAGTACACCTCGCCGATGGCCATGAACGACAGCTTGTTCATCGCGCTGACCGGAAATACGTTCGGCACCGTCAACAGTTGCGGCGCATCGAATTTCAGCGGATTCTTGGCGAGCTTCTTGGGCAGTTGGTCCAGCTTGGCCAGGCTGCCGCGGCTGACCGCGGCCCGGCCGAGTTTGGGTGGCGGACTGATCAGGTCGAACCAGGCGCTGGAGTAGGTGTAGTTGGCCTCGCTGCCGTCCAGGTGGACGGCGACCGTCTCGTCGAGGTCCTTGGTGGCCACCCCGTCGGCGATGAAGTACGCCGTCTCCGTCGGGGTCATCTCGATGGTCGCGCGCAGCACGATCCCGGTGAGGCCGTTGCCGCCGACGGTGACCCAGAACAGTTCGGCGTCGTCCCCGTCGGGGGTGATGGTGCGCACGGTGCCGTCGGCCATGAGCAGGTCCATGGAGCGCACGTGGTTGCCGAAGCTGCCCGCGCTGTGGTGGTTCTTGCCGTGGATGTCGCAGGCGATCGCGCCGCCGACGGTGACCTGGCGCGTGCCCGGCAGCACCGGAACCCACAGCCCGAACGGCAGCGCCGCCTTCATCAGCTGGTCCAGGCTGACGCCGGCGTCGACGTCGACCAGCCGGGTGTCGGCGCTGATCGAGTGGATGCGATTGAGCCCGGTCATGTCGATGACCAGGCCGCCGCCGTTCTGGGCGTTGTCGCCGTACGACCGGCCGAGCCCGCGCGCGATCACGCCCCGCCCGTTCGGGCCGCCGGACTCGGCCACCCGGGCGACGGCCTTGGCGATCACCTCGGGATCGCGGCTGGAGAGCACCTCGGCCACCGACGGGGCGGTGCGGCCAAAGCCCATCAGCCGGGTGGTGGTGGTCGGAACGTCGGTGCTCAACATCGTCAAAGAGGGTACCGCCTGGGGAAGTCGCTCAGCGGATGCGGAAGATAACGGCTCGCTGCACGATGAAGTTGATGACCGTCGCGGTGCCCTGAGCGATCACGAACGCGACGGGGATCGCCCACCCGCGGTAGTGCAGCAGCGCCAAGCACGCATGGTTGAGCCCGACCTGCACCGCGAACGTGATGCCGTACAGAACCATGACCGCGACGAACCGGGAGGTGCTGGGGGCCGCCTGGAACGTCCACCGGCGGTTGATCAGGTACGCGGTGATGGTGCCGACGACGAAGCTGGTGGCCTTGGCGAGGTCGACCTGGACGCTCACCGCCTTGTACAGCAGCAGGTACAGGCCGAAGTCCACGATCCCCGCCACGCCACCGGTGACGACGAAACGCGTCACCTGCGTCGTCAGGCTCAAGTGCGGGCTCGGCGGCGCGGCATCGGGCAGCGGGGCAACCATTGGGGGGAGTCTATCCGGGCCGGCGGGCCGCCCCCGGGACGCGCCGGGACGGCTCAGCGGGGCAGCTTGACCGCTATCAACTCGACCTGATCCTCGCCCTGCGGCGTCGAATAGGTCACCTTGTCGCCCGCCTTGTGTCCGGCCAGGGCCTGGGCCAGGGGGCTGCGCGCGGTCAGCGTTTCGCCTTCCCGGCCGACCGGCGTCTCTTCGACGATGGAGATCACGTGCATCGTCACCACTTCGCCGTCGGAGAACCGCAGGGTCACCTCGGTGCCGCCGGGCAGCGTTTCCGATTCGTCGGCATGCGACGGCCCGGTCCGCAGCCGCCGGTCCAGCTCGTTGATCCGGTCGCTGAGCACGACCAGTTCCTCGGCGCGCTGGATCGCCTCGGCCGCGTCGCCATGATCGCCTACCATGCCGCGGTCGTTTCTGACCTCGACCTCGAGGCGGTCGCGCCGCTGCCGTAGCCGCTCCAGCTCCGCGGCCAGGTTTTCCCGCGCCGCGTCCGCCGGTGACTGCGCCTTCTTGCTCACGTCGGACCTTTCGCCCAGTTGCTCGGGTGGCGTTCCAGTGTTGCACCACGACGGGGCCGCCGTCACCGTTATTGAACAAGCGGCGAGTCGCGCTCAGTGGCTGGTGGAGCCGGATTGGGAACCGGTGGCGATCGACACTGCCCTCGGGGGCGTCAAAGATCGCCCCGCCTGCGCGACGGGTCCGCTGGCGGGGTCCTTGTCTAAACGGGTCCCGCCGTCAGCGTGACGACGTTGTTGCGGCTCTCACGCGCCTTTATCCGTGACACCCAGACCCGGCCGCCGGTCGCCCGGCCGACGATCCGTTCCACGGTGTCGAACGTCCAGGCGGCCGTGCCCGCCATCCCGGTGTCGTCCATGATCCGCAGATCGATGACACCCCGGTCGGCCAGCAACTCGAACAGGTCGCGCTGCGGGTCGTCGACGGCGATCAACGTGGTGTGGTCGAACTGGTCCCGCAGCGCCGTCTCGACCTCGTCGAGGGTGGTCACGTCGACCACCGCGTCGGTGCCTGATTCGGTTTCGGCGCAGGCGAACTCGATGTCGAAGGCCCGCTCGTACCCGTGCAGGAAGAAGCGTTTGCCCTGATTGGCCCACGACCGATGGCAGCAGGGCAGATTGTCGAACAACCTGCATAGGTGGAATCTCGCGGTGCGGCCCAGCGGCGCGTCGGCGCGGTGCATGGTGGCCACGCGGACGCCGTCCGAGCAGATGGTGTTGCGCATGGGGCCCAGCGTCCGGCGGCGGGCTTGCGGGATTCTCAAAGAATTCTTGGAGCCGGCCGCCGATCGTGGTGAGTGCCTATCGTTGTAGATATGAACGTCGGTCCGGGGAAGTGGTCGACGGTCTTCGCGGCCCTGCTGTCCGTCGCCGCCGTGCTTCCCGCGGCCCCGGCGGCGGCGGACCCAACCGACGACGCCTTCCTGGGAGCCCTGGCGGATAACGGCATCGTGATGGACGACCCGGACGCCGCGATCGCGATGGGCCATAAGGTCTGCGCCCGGCTCGACAGGAACCAGCGATCGAGCCTGCTGGCGATGAAGGTGATGAAAGACACCAATCTCTCGGCGCGGCAAGCCGGGTTCTTCATCGGCGTTTCCGTGTCCGCCTACTGCCCGCAATACAAGGGACAGATCGGCGATTCGTTGGACTGGCTCAATCCGCTGCCCCCGCTGATGTGAGCTACACCCAGTACGGCACCCGGGCGCGGTATTGCCGCATCGCGAACGCCGCCAGCACCCAGCCGACAACGGTCAGCGCCCCCACCACGGCCCAGTGCCGCAGCTCCTGGTGTGCGCCCAGCAGCGGGGCCCGCACGATGTCCAGATAGTGCAGCAGCGGGTTGAGCTCCACGATGCGCGACCAGCGCCCGGCGCCCTGCTGCCGCAACGTCTCGTCGTTCCAGATGATCGGCGTCATGAAGAAAAGCAATTGCACGACCGAGAACAACAGCGGACCGATGTCGCGGTAGCGGGTCGCCAGGATGCCGAAACACAGCGACACCCAGATGCAATTAAGCACGATCAGCCCCAGCGCCGGGAAGACCGACAGGTCCGCCCACGACCATGGCTTGGGATAGATCATCGCGATGACGGCGTAGATAACGATGTTGTGCGCGAACAAGATCATCTGCCGCCACACCAGCCGGTAGACGTGCACCGACAGCGGCGTCGGCAATTGCTTGATCAGTCCCTCGTTGGCGACGAAGACGTCGGCGCCCTCCAGGATGGCCGCGTTGATGAGGTTCCATACGATCAGCCCGAGCGTGACGTACGGCAGGTGCACCGAGAGCTCGAGGTGAAACAGCTTGGAGTACAGGCCGCCCATGGCGACGGCGGTGGTGCCGGTGGCGATGGTGATCCAGAACGGCCCCAGCACCGAGCGGCGGTAGCGCTGCTTGATGTCCTGCCAGCCCAGGTGCAGCCACAGCTCGTGCCGACGGAAGCCGGCCACCAGATCGCCGCGGGCGCGGGTGAAGGTCCGCGACTGGGCGGCGGCGTCGAGAAACGTCATGCCGATCCTCCAGGTTTGCCGAACTGTTCGCGACGCCCCAAGCGCCGCAACCGAATCCACTCGGCCAGCCCCTTGGGGTCGCGGCGGGTCACCAGGAAATACCAGCCGAACCGGACCCACTCCTGGACCAGCAGCTTGCGCAGGCCGGGCTGGGACAGCAAATAGCCGCGGTTGCGGTAGGTGTAGAACCGCTTGGCCGGGTCGTCGGGGTATTGGGTGTGCATGCGGCCGCCCAGGATGGACCGGAATTCTCCCGACCCGCAGGGGTGCAGGTAGATCGCGTCCAGGCAGGTGCCGAACGGCAAGCCCGACCGCACCAGCCGCCGGTGCATCTCCACTTCGTCGCCGCGGATGAACAGCCGTAGGTCGGGGACGCCGATCGCTTCGAGGGTGGCGGCCCGGAACAACGCGCCGTTGAACAGCGACGCTATCCCGGGCAGCAGGTCCTGCCCCGCGTCGGTGCGCAATTCGCTTGTGCGCCTGCGCCATACCAGCCCGCGTCGCAATGGAAACGCCAGCCGTTGCGGGTCGTCGGAGTTGCACACCATCGGCGACACTTCGGCCAGGGCATGCTTCTGCGCGCACGCCAGCAGGGTGGCCAGCACGTGCGAGTCCTGCGGCCGCCCGTCGTCGTCCGCCAGCCAGACCCAGTCGGCCCCCTGCGCCAACGCGTGCAACATGCCGAGCGCGAAACCGCCTGCACCGCCGAGGTTTCGGCGGGATGGCAGGTAGGTGGTCGGGATCGGCTGGCCGGCGACCAGATCGCGGACCCGGCCGGAGCCGGGGCCGTCGTTGTCGACCACGATCAGGTGGTCGGGCAGCCGGGTCTGGCTGCTCAGGGTGCCCAGCGACTTGGCCAGCTCGTCGGGGCGCCGGTGGGTGACGACGACGGCGACGACGGAGTCGCTCATGGCTGCTCGGCGGCGGTTTCGGCCAGCACCTCGCGCACGTGCCGGGCCGCGTCCTCCCCCTCGTAGGCGCGCACCACGTCTTCGATGCCGCCGGACATCCGGATCACACCGTGGTCGATCCACATCGCCGTCTTGCACAGGCGGGCGAGGAACTCGTTGGAATGGCTGGCGAACACCAGGATTCCGGACCGCTCCACCAATTTCTGCAGCCGGAACTGAGCCTTCTTCATGAAATCGGCGTCGACCGCGCCGAGACCTTCGTCGAGCAGCAGGATCTCGGGGTCGATGCTGGTGACCACGCCCATGGCCAGCCGCACCCGCATCCCGGTGGAGTACGTGCGCAGCGGCATCGACAGGTAGTCGCCCAGCTCGGTGAACTCGGCGATCTCGTCCACCTTGGCCATCATCTGCTTTCGGGTCTGCCCCAGGAACAACCCGCGGATGATGATGTTCTCGTAGCCGGAGATCTCGGGGTCCATCCCCACCCCAAGATCGAAGATGGGCGCGACCCGGCCGGTGACCTTCGCCCAGCCGCGGGTGGGTTCGTAGATGCCGGAAAGCAGCCGCAGCAGAGTCGATTTCCCGGCGCCGTTGTGGCCGACCAGACCCACCCGGTCACCCAGCTCGAGCGACATGGTGATGTCCCGCAGCGCCTCGACGACGACCACGTTGGAGCTGGTGCGGCCGATCGTGCCGCCCGCCTTGCCCAGGAAGGCTTTCTTCAGGGAGCGCGACTTCGCGTCGAAAATGGGAAATTCCACCCACGCGTTGTGCGTCTCGATGTGAGGACCCGCCACCGTGTTTCGCTTAGAGGTATTGACCGTGTCCGGACCCGCCCGGCTTGCCTACGCCCGGCGGCAGCGCGCCCTGGCGCATGTTCTCCAGCTGCGCGCGGGCTGCCATCTGCTGGGCGAACAGCGCCGTCTGGATGCCGTGGAACAACCCTTCCAGCCAGCCGACCAATTGGGCCTGGGCGATGCGCAATTCGGCGTCCGACGGCGCCGCGTCCTCGTTGAACGGCAGGGTGAGGCGGTCGAGTTCTTCGCGCAGCTCCGGCGCCAGGCCCTCTTCCAGTTCGCGGATGCTGGTGGCGTGGATCTCGCGCAGGCGGTTGCGGCTGGCCTCGTCGAGCGGTGCGGCGCGCACCTCCTCGAGGAGTTGCTTGATCATCGTCCCGATGCGCATCACCTTGGCGGGCTGCTCAACCAGATCGGTCAGGGAGCGCTCGTCGGAGTCGTCCTCCGTCACCGCCGTGGCCCGCGGGTCGACGCCGCCGATGATCTCGATGCCATCGTCGTCGTTGGGGGTACTCAATCCATCACCATCCTTTGCGGACTTAAGAGTGCGGCGCCGCGCCGTTTCCGCGCCATTCGTAGATTCTGGCTCCACCGTTGTCGTAGATCAGCGCCCACGACTTCGATTTATCCAGTGACACTAGTCCGTCGGGTACGGCGAATCCCCGGACCGTCGGCGAGCTGGTGTAGATGTACCTGATATTCAGCGCTTTGATCGCCTCGACCACCCGCGGATCGGAGTCACCCTTGCGGGCGCCGGTCCAGAAGATGTACCGGTTGGGCCCTGGGCCCATTTGCTGCGGGTAGTCGTAGTGGGTCCACAGCGGGTGCAGGTCGGCGACGGCGTACATCCATGCAGTGCCGTCGGTGTTTGCGTTGCCGATCACGGTGTCGTGCGCGGCGGGCAGCGTGGCCAGGTAGGCCATGGCCATCAGGTCGCGTTGGTCGATCATCACGGAGTCGTACTTGTCGCCGAACAGGACCAGGTGCCGATAGAAGTAGTGCCGGGCGGCGAATACGGTCGTCGCCACCAGCAGGACCACGGTGGCCGCGGTCCAGACGGGTGCGGGCTGGGGTTTGAATCGGCCGGCGACTCGTTTGGCGGCGGCCACCACCACCGTGACGATCCCGAACAATGCGACCCCGGCCATCGGCATCAGCAGCAGGGTGACGGCCGCCGCGATCCGGCGCGGGTCCTTGTAGAAGAACTCTCCGAACGCACCGGCCACCGCGCCCAGCGGCCCACCGAGCGGCGTTCCCGCGTCGACTTCGACCACCACGAGCAACAGCCAGACCGCCAGCGGCCACCAGACCCTCTGGTAGGCGAAGACGATCCCGCCCGCGATCGCCAGCGCCATGAGCCCGTACTGGTACGGGAAGTCGTTGAGATGACGCGAGTGCTGAAAGACCGCGTCGAACAGGCCCCGCTTCTTGCTCAGGTAGGTCAGGAACGAGTGTCCGGCGATGATGTCTTCCTGTTGACGGACGCTGATGAACTGCGGCAACAGGATCAGCGCGGTGGCCGTCGCGACGCCGGCGAGCGTCGCGGCGTCGGCGACCCGGCCGCGCACCGGACGCCACACCACATCCAGCAACCACCAGCCCGCGACGAACAACAAGACGATGAACCCGCCGGTCAGGTGGACCGACATCACCCCCACGAAGGCCAGCACCGCCAGCGGGAGGCGGTCGCGGTGCCGCAGCGTCGAGGCGATCAGCACGAACGTCGGGACGGCGACACCGTAGGCTGCCAGGTTGGGCATCGCGGCGACGCCGAACTCGACGTAGGGGAGGGCGGTGAACGACGCCGACAGCGCGGCGGTGGTGGCGGCCGCGCCGGCGGTGCGCCATTCCCCCCAGCGGGGGCGCAGCAGCTGCCAGGCCAGCATCGCCGCGCTGGTCGGGAACAGCCAGACGGAGGCCGCCACCGAGCTCAGCGTGTAGCCGGTGGTTGGTGCCGCCCCGGTGAGCTGGCAGAACACCGCCACCCACGCGTGGAACACCGACGGGTAGTACAGCGCCTGGTGCGTTTCGACGTTGCGCAGCTCACCCATGTGCGTGGACGAAGCCTGCCCGGTGTCGAGGATGAAGCGGACCTCGTTGGCGTGCCAGACGGCGTCCCAGGTGCTGGGGATGGTTTGCCAATGGGCGGCCAGACCGCGGTAGGCCGCCCACATGATCAGCAGCGACCCGAGCAGGACCCCGGCGGCCACGGCGAGCGCCGGCCAGCGGCTGATGCCGCGCGCTTCGGCCTCGGTGTCGCGGTAGCGGCCGAGCAGCAGCTGCAGGACCGTCACCACCAGGCACACCACGACCAGCGTGGCCAGCGCGGTCCAGCCGTTCCAGGGGATTCCGACGGCACCGAACGGGATGATCGCCAGCGCTACCACACCGTAGGTCAGCGCGGGGCCGACCGCGACGGCAATGGGCCAACTCAACTGACTGATTCGCGCGATGACCGCCCCCGGCGCTATCAGCAAAAACAATGCGATCAGCGTTCCGAACCAGAGGCCCACTCGACTAGTATGGCTGCCCGGGTGTCCTGCCTCGGGAAGCCACCGGCTGGTTGGAGCGTCTGCGGCGCCCACTACGGTCACAGTTTCGCGAAAATGCGCAAGCTTTAAGGTGGCTGGCATGGCTTACGACGTCGCCCGGGTGCGCGGACTGCATCCGTCGCTGGGTGACGGGTGGGTGCACTTCGACGCGCCGACCGGGATGCTCATCCCCGATTCCGTTGCGACCACCGTTTCGACGGCCTTCCGCCGATCGAGCGCCACCACGGCGGGCGCGCACCCGTCCGCGCAACGCAGCGCCGCCATCCTGGAGGCGGCGCGCACGGCGGTGGCCGACCTGTTCAACGTGGACCCGGCGGGGGTGGTGCTCGGGGCCGACCGCGCGATCCTGTTGTCGGCGCTGGCCGAAGCCTCGTCCTCGCGTGCGGGCCTGGGCTACGAGGTGGTCGTCAGCCGCTTGGACGACGAGGCGAACATCGCGCCGTGGCTCCGGGCGGCGCACCGCTACGGCGCCAAGGTGAAATGGGCCGAAATCGACATCGAGACCGGTGAGCTGCCGACATGGCAGTGGGAGGGCCTGATCGGGAAGTCGACCCGGCTGGTGGCCGTCGCGTCGGCGTCCGCGGCGCTGGGCACGGTCACCGACCTGCGGGCGATGACCAAGCTGGTGCACGACGTCGGCGGGCTGGTGGTGGTCGACCACTCCGCCGCCGCGCCGTACCGGTTGCTCGACGTCAAGGAAACCGACGCCGACGTGGTGGCGGTCAACGCCCTGGCGTGGGGCGGTCCGCCGATCGGCGCGGTGGTGTTCCGCGAGCCGGCGCTGCTCAATTCGTTCGGCTCCATCTCCGCGGACCCGAAGGCCACCGGCGCGTCGCGCCTCGAGATCGGCGCGCACCAGTTCGGTCTGCTGGCCGGGGTGGTCGCCAGCATCGAGTATCTGGCCGCGCTCGACGAGTCCGCCCGCGGCAGCCGTCGCGAACGCCTGTCGATGTCGATGCAATCGGCCAGTCTGTACATGAACCGGATCTTCGATTACCTGATGGTGTCGTTGCGGTCGTTGCCGTTGGTCATGGTGATCGGCCGTCCGGAGGTGCGGATACCCGTGGTCAGCTTCGCCCTGAACGGCGTGCCGGCCGAGCGGGTGGTTCAGCGGTTGGCGGACAACGGGATCCTGGCCGTCACCAACGAGAATTCCCGCGCGCTCGACGTGCTGGGCGTCAACGACGTCGGCGGCGCCGTCACGGTCGGGCTGGCGCATTACTCGACGACGGCCGAGGTTGACCAGTTGGTGCGCGCGCTGGCGTCGCTGGGCTGAACCATTGGGGCCGCGAGCGTAACCTCACTGCGAAAATCCGGCCCGGAAATCGCAGCCCCGCTACGCTCGCGAATTCCGCTAAACCGTCAGGACGACCTTTCCGGTCACCTTGCTCGCGGTCAGCAGTTGATGTGCCGCGCCGGCCTGTTGGATTGGCATGCGGGCGCCGATGATCGGGCGGACGCGGCCCTCGGCGATCATCGGCCACACCGACCCGATCACCGCCTGCACGATCTCCGTCTTGCTGTTCGGGCCGGTGACCGGGCGGGCCCGCAGCGTGGTGCCGATGACCCGAGCGCGCTTGCCGAGCAGCTTGCCGATGTTGAGCTCGCCCTTGATGCCGCCCTGCATGCCGATGATGACCAGCTGCCCGTCGGTGGCCAGGGCGTCGATATTGCGGTCCAGGTAGGAGGCGCCCATGATGTCGAGAATCACGTCGGCGCCGCCGTTTTCGCGCACGCGCCCGACGAAGTCCTCGTCGCGGTAGTTGATGGTGATTTCGGCGCCCAGCTCCCGGCAGAATTCCAGCTTCTCCGCAGACCCGGCCGTCACGGCCACCCGGACCCCCAGCGCCCGCGCGACCTGAATCGCGTGGCTTCCGATGCCGCTTGCGCCGCCGTGGAGAAGCAGCAGCTGGCCCTTGCCCAGGTGGGCGATCATCACCAGGTTCGACCACACCGTGCACGCCACCTCCGGCAGTCCGGCGGCGTCGACGAGGTCCACCCCGTCGGGCACGGGCATCACCTGCCCGGCGGGAACCGCGACGTACTCGGCGTATCCGCCGCCGGCCAGCAGCGCGCAAACCTCTTGTCCCACTGGCCAATCCGTGACACCCTCGCCGGTTTCGGCGACGACACCGGACACCTCCATGCCGATGATTTCACTGGCTCCGGGCGGGGGCGGGTATCTACCGGCGGCCTGTAGCAAGTCGGCGCGGTTCACGCCGGCCGCGGTCACTTTGATCAGGACCTCGCCGGGCCCGGGGGACACGTCGGGCACGTCTTGCCAGGAAAGCTGATCTGGGGATTCGGCGACGATCGCGCGCATGCCGGCGACGTTACTAGCCCCCGTTACTCTTGTCCGTGGTGGCGTGGCAGAGCGGCCTAATGCACTCGCCTTGAAAGCGAGAGACGGCTAACACCGTCCGGGGGTTCAAATCCCTCCGCCACCGCGCGCGTCAGCCGACGCGATGGCGCTGCCGCTGCGCCCGATCGCCGGACGCAGGTCCAGCACCGCTCGCCCGATTTCCTCGGTCACCGCCGCACTGGCGCCCTGGTTTTCCAGGTCTTCCTTCATCGCCCGCCACTTGAGCTGAAGCTGAGCTTCGGCATCGTGGGTGTCATGTGAGTCGTCGAAGTAGACCGACGCGAACGGCCCTGGGGCGTCTAGCAACTTGCGGAAGCGGTCAGAGTCCATGCCCGTTTGGGTGCCCCCCTCTCGGGGCGACAAACACTAGTAGCTGCGATCGCCTTCGCTGTTGTCGAAGAAGCGCCACTCGCCGTTGGCCTCGACTTCCATGCGCCAGCCCAGCTCGTTGCCCTCGACCGCCTCGTCGGCGAACCACGCGTGCGCCTTGTCGGCGCTGTCGATGTCCTTGGTAGCGACGACGTCGCCCTTCGGGTTGAGCACTCGGTAGGTAGCCATGCCGGCAGGGTTCCCACCCGAGGGTGCCCTCAATCGGTGGGGATCTCGGCGGTGATCGTGTCCATCAGGGCGGTGTAGCGCTTGGCCTCCGGGTCGCGCCCGGGTTTGCCGCTGCTCACCACACCGGCCGCCAGGCCGCGGGCCGGGTCGGCCCAGATCGCGATGTTGACCAGACCGAGATTGCCGAAAGCGTGCGGGGCGTTGCGCCCGAACGGCCCCCACCGATTCGTGCCGAGGATGTACCCCGTGCCCCACCGGGCCGGCTGCAGCCCGACCGCGAAATCCGGTCGCAGTCGGCGGCATTCCTTGATCGCGCCGTACATCGTTTCGGGGCTCATCACCCGCACACCGTCGAGGTTGCCACCGCGACGCCAGATTTCGGCGAAGCGGGACATCTCGTGCGCCGTCGAGACGGTGTTGGACGACGGGATGATGGTGGTGAGAAACAACGGCGTGTTGGTGATTGGGATCATCTCGTGCACGGTCCCGCCGATCGCCTTGCGGAATATCTGCGCGACCACCGGCGGCAGCGGGCGGCCGGTGGCGTGACTCGGCGCGACCAACGGCAGGTCCTCTTTGGCGACGCCGAAGTTGGTCCACCGGAACCCGAGCGGGTCGAGGATCTCGGTGGCCAGAATCTCGCGAATCTCCTTGCCGGTGGCCGCGTATACGAGCTCGCGCACGAGCGGGCCCCAGGTCAGCGCGTGGTAGATGTGCACCAGCCCCGGCCGGTAGATCGGCCGCAGCTCGCCCAGCTTCTGCTGCGCGTACTCGTGGTCGTCCGCGCGCTTGATGTCCGGCTTGGGCCCGGTCGGGAAGGGCAGCCCGGCGCTGTGGGTCATGACGTGCCGGATGGTGATCCGGTGCTTACCGTGGCTGGTGAAGGTGGGGATGTAGTCGCAGACGCGGTCGTCGAGGGAGAAGACCCCGCGCTCGACGAGCATGTGGATCACGGTCGCCGCCATGCCTTTGGCCGCCGAGTACACGCAGAACGGCGTGTCGGGGGTGACGGGGACCTTCTCGGCGTCGGGCGGGTCGCTCGGGGCGTTGCCCCAGCCGTGGCCGATCGCGCGGTTGAGCACGACCCGCCCGTGCCGGCGGATGCACAGCTGGATGGCGGGGTGGAACCCGGCTTCGTACCAGTGCCGGGCGGCCGCCCAGATCCGGTCGACGGCGGCGCTGTCGATCTCGGAGTGGTCTTCGTCGCCGATCGCCGTCACGGCGTCCAAGTCGGCCGGGACGCGGATCCTGCCGTCTCGGGTCACTGCGCGCCTATTCCCCCGTGAACTGCGCCGGCCGCTTCTCGAATGTCGCCGCGATGCCCTCGGTCAGGTCCTTCGACGGCAGGAAGGCGGCGTTCCAGGCGGCGACGTAGCGCAGGCTTTCCGACACCGCGGCGATGCGCTGCTGGTCGAGGACGTCCTTGATGCCGTGGACGGTCAGCGGCGGGTTGGCCGCGATCTCGGCGGCGGTGGCGTGCGCGGCGGCCAGCGTCGCGTCGGCGTCGGCGTACACGTCGTTGACCAGGCCGATCTTTTCGGCCCGGGCCGCGTCGATGTCCTTTCCGGTCAGCGCGAGTTCGCGCAGATGCCCGTCGTTCAGGATCAGCGGCAGGCGGGCCAGGCTGCCGACGTCGGCGACGATGGCCAGTTTGACCTCGCGCACCGAGAATTTGGCGTCGGCGCTGGCGTAGCGGATGTCGACCGCTGAGATCAGGTCGACGCCGCCGCCGACGCACCAGCCGTGCACCGACGCGATCGTCGGGGTGCGGCAGTCCGCCACCGCGGTGATGGCGCCTTGCATGCGCTTGACCTCGCGGTGGAAGACCGCGCGCGGGCCGGCCAGGGCGTCACCGGACAGCAGCGGGGTGAACGAACCACCCATCGCGGGTACGTCCAGGCCGTAGCTGAAGTTCTTGCCCGAGCCGGTGATCACGATGGCCCGCACCTCGGGGTCGGCGTCCAGCGCCGCGAACAGCTCCGGCATCTCCGACCAGAACGCCGGGCCCATCGCGTTGCCCTTGCCCGGCCCGATCAGCGTCACCTGCGCGACGTGATCCTTCGTTTCCACCGCGACGGATTCGTATGCTTGCGCCATATCGAGACCGTAGCGTGGCAAACATGGCGTCTGATTTGCGGCCCGGCCCACATTCCCCGCCCACCGACGAACTGCACAGCGCCGAGGACACGCTCGGGGTGTTGCAACGGGTGTTGCACACCATCGCGGCCGACGACCTCTCCCGGCAGACGCCGTGCGCCGACTTCGACGTGGCGCGGCTGACCGATCACCTGCTCGGCTCTATCACGGCGCTGGGCGGCATGGTGGGTGCGCAGATCCCGGAGCGCGAGGAAGGCGATTCGGTGGAGCGGCAGGTGGTCGCCGCGGCCCGGCCCGCTTTGGATGCCTGGCACCGCCACGGGTTGGACGGCACCGTGCCGTTTGGCGACCGCGAGCTGCCCGCCAAGGGTGCCTGCGCCATCCTGTCGCTCGAATTCCTGGTCCACGCCTGGGATTACGCGGTCGCCGTGGGACGCGAGGTCGACGCTCCCGAACCGTTGTCCGAGTACGTGTTGGGACTGGCCCACCAGGTCATCAGGCCGGAGTTCCGCGGTGGCGCCGGCTTCGACGACCCGGTTGACGTGCCCGAAGACGCCGGGGCGCTCGAGCAGTTGGTCGCCTTCACCGGCCGCGACCCGGCCCGGTAGCGCTTACCGCTCAGCCGAGTGTGCGTCCAAGCCGGCCGCGCCCGGCGTGTCGCCGCCCTGCACGCACAATCGAAGCCGTCAGCGCACGCTCGAAGGCTCAGGCGCTACACCCGTTCGAGGTAGAAGTAGTAATAGCGTCCGTTGTCCCGGACGCCCTTGCCGTTCATGATGCCCATCACGGCGTCGTCGTCGATCTTTTTGAAGTGGTCGTGCACGGGCTGGCCGTCGTAGACCATCGTGGCGGTGACCTCGCCGCGGAACTCTTCGAGCCACAGGCTGGCCTCGCCCTTGCCCATCTGAACGTTCGAGAACTTGTTGCCGTCGGCGTCTAGGCACACCAGCGGCTGCACGTCGCGGGCCGAGGAGAACGTCTTGCCGAACCAGCCGGCCTTTTCCAGCTGGCCGTTCATCCGGTGGCCGGTGCGGAACTCGCCGCCCTTCCACTCGCCGAGCATCCCCTCGATCGTCGCGGGCTCGAGGCTGGCCCAGAAGTCGTCGAGCTCGGTGTCGGGGATATCACCGCCGCGCTCCTTGAACTCGGTGAACAGTTTGCGCGCCAAGTCCAAGGGACCACTCCTTACGGTTCGGTGCGGGAAATCCAGTCGCAGGCGAACTGCAACAGGACGTCATTCTCCTCCACCGCACCGATGGTGACGCGCACCCCCTCGCCTGCGAACGGCCGCACCACCAGGTGCGCGTCGGCGGCCTGCTCGGTGAAGTCCTCGGTGCGAGAGCCCAGGGGCAGCCAGACGAAGTTGGCCTGCGACGGCGGCAGGGTGAAGCCGGCGTCCCGTAGCCGGGCGCTGACGCGGGTGCGCTCGGCGACGAGTGCGTCGGTGCGGGCCATGAGTTCGTGCGACGCCTCCAGCGACGCGATGGCGGCCGCCTGCGCGACGTTGGTCACCGCGAAGGGCATCACGACCTTGTCCAGCGCGGTGATCAGGTCGGGGTGGCCCACCGCATAACCGACGCGCAGGCCCGCCAGCCCGTAGGCCTTCGAAAAGGTCCGCAGCACAACGACATTGCTGCGGGATAGGGCCAGCTCCAGGGTGCGGGGCAGCATGCCGTCGCGGATGTACTCGACGTAGGCCTCGTCGATGGCGATCAGGATGTGCGGCGGCACAGCTTCGACGAAGCGGGCCAGGGCGCCCGGATCGACGACCGTGGAGGTCGGATTGTTCGGGTTGCAGACGAAGATCAGCCGCGTGCGGTCGGTGACCGCGGCGAGCATGGCGTCGAGGTCGTGCGTGTGGTCGGTCAACGGCACTTTGACCGCGGTCGCGCCGGACACCTGGACGATCGGCAGGTAGCACTCGAACGTGCGCCAGCCCATCATCACCTCGTCGCCCGCGGACGAGGTGATTTGCACCAGCTGCTGGCACAAGGTGACCGAACCGCTGCCGACCGCGATGTGCTCGGGGGCGACGTCGGAACCCAGGTGCATGGCCAGCGCCGCCTTGAGGTCCACGCAGGCGTTGTCGGGGTAGCGGTTGACGACGGCGACGGCGCGCTCGATGGCCGCCCGCACGCTGGGCAGCGGGCCGTACACGGTTTCGTTGCTGGCCAGTTTGATCGAGCCCGGCACGTTCTTGCCGGGCACATAGACGGGCAGTCCGGCCAGTTCCGGACGCAAGCGGGCGGTCACTTCGACAGTTTATGTCGCGGATGTGTACGCTATGGCCGGTTCCGCGAGACCGGAAAGGGGTCGGGTACCCTCAAACAGTCCAAGGGAGGCGTGCCAGAGCGGCCGAATGGGGCTCACTGCTAATGAGTTGTCCCCCTCAAAGGGGACCGGAGGTTCAAATCCTCTCGCCTCCGCTGGGTCCCTAGCGGAACACGACCAACACAACTGAAAACCGGCGCCCGTAGCTCAACGGATAGAGCATCTGACTACGGATCAGAAGGTTAGGGGTTCGAATCCCTTCGGGCGCGCTCTTGAAATCGCGGCTCAGCGTATTAGCTGGGGACCTCTTTTCGAGCGGTCGTATCCGCCGGATCTGCTTAAGTCGACGCTGTGACTTCCTATGTGCGCCTTGTCCGTGACACCGTCGCGGTGCGCCTCTTTGTCGCCTTGCTCGCCGGAACGGCGGTCGCCGTCGTGGTCGCCGATGTGTTCGGCGGCAGGTTCGCTCTCCTCGGCTGGGTTGCGGCCGCAGCGCTGTATGCGGCATGGAGCTGGCTGATCATCGCCCCGATGGATGCGGAGCGCACCGCTCGGCATGCGACGCGCGAGGACGCGACCCGGTTGCTTGCCGACGTGGTCATAGTCTCGGCGAGCCTGGGCAGCCTCGGCGGGGTCGGATACGTCGTAGCCGCGGGCACGCATGCGGGTGGCGAATCCCTCGCCGCAGCGGGCGTCGGTGTTCTGGCCGTGGCGGCGTCGTGGTTTGCCGTGCATACGCTTTTCACGGCGCACTATGCGCGCCTCTACTACTCCGACGAAATCGGCGGCATCGATTTCCACGACCCACATCCGCCGCGCTACCTCGATTTCGCCTACGTGGCGTTCACCGTCGGTATGACTTTTCAAGTCTCCGACACCGAGATCAACAGCTCTCGGCTGCGAGTGACCGTCTTACGCCATGCGCTGCTGTCGTACCTTCTTGGCGCCGTAATTCTGGCCGTCACCATCAACATGATCGCGGGGTTGAGCGCCAAGCTGTGACGCGCCCTGCTCGCTAGCGGCCCCCGGCCGGGCGGCTGTACCACGGAGTCGGCGGCTCGGGCTGTGGGGAGATGTTAGTGGATCAGCGCTCGCCCTCGATGAGGCCCAGCGCGCGCTCGAACAGGTGGACCGTGGCCGCGTGCAATTGGTCGCCGACCTCTTTTTCGGCCTTGCCCGCGCAGGCCCGGGCGAGTGTCCCCTCGATCACGATGCCCAGCTTGAAGCAGGCCAGCACGGTGTACCAGGCGATGTGCGACAGGTCCCGGGTGGTGTTGGCCGCGTAGCGCGCGAACAATTCGTCGGTGCTGGCCAGCCCGTCGTGGCCACCCAGGGCGTGGCTGAACACGCTGGAACCGTCGGGCTGGCGCCAGGTGGCCAGCAGCCACCCCAAATCCAGCAGCGGGTCGCCGATCGTGCACATCTCCCAGTCGACGATGGCGACCACCTCCGGACCGGTCAGGGAGAACATCACGTTGGCGGCGTGGTAGTCGCCGTGCATGATGCCCGGGGTCCAGGTGGTCGGCCGGTGGCGTTCCAGCCAGCCCGCCACGTCCTCGATCCCGGGGATGTCGGGCCCGGGGTAGCCGTCGTACTCGCTGTAGGAGTCCAGCTCCGAAAGCCACCGCGGCACCTGGCGTTCCAGGAAGCCCTCCGGCTTGCCGAAGTCGGCGAGGCCCACCGCGACGTGGTCGACGGCGCCGAGCTTGGCCAGCGCGTCGGCCATGGAGAGGCCCATGCCGTGCCGCACGCCGGCATCGCCCGCATGCAGCGGCGGCAGTCCCTCGCCGGCGTTGAATCCTTCGACCGGGTCCATCAGGTAGAAGACGGCGTCGCCCAGCACGGCGGGATCCTCGCACGCGGCGATCAACCGTGGGTGCGGCACGTTCGAACCGGCAAGTGCGGCAAGGACTTCCGTTTCGCGCAGGATCACGCTGTTGCTCCGCGGGCGCAGGTGCCGCGGGCCACGCCGCAGCACGTACGGCCGGCCGGCCCGGGTGAACCGGAGCATGACGTTCTGGGTTCCACCGGTAACGGGCGAAATGTCCTCCAACGGGCCCTCGCCGAGCCCACGCTCGGACATCCACGCCGCAACGGCGTCCAGATTCACGGCATCCACGTTCAGCGCTCGCCGATCAGGGCGAACGCTTCGTGCGGCGTACGTGTCATGCAGCTGCTCCTTTGCAACCCTGTGGGCCGTCTGGGAAAAAGCGTAGGCCACCGCTGGGAAGCGACTTCGGTAGGCGGAGGCTGGAACAATAGTGTGCAGAACTAACTGACCCTCGCGCGTGGAAGGGAACTGGCGATGCCGCGTACCGACAACGATTCCTGGGACATCACCCAAAGTGTGGGGGCCACCGCACTGGGTGTCGCCGCGGCGCGGGCCGCCGAGACAGAGAGCGTCGACCCGCTCATCAACGACCCGTTCGCGCGCGTGTTCCTGGACGCGGCGGGCGAAGGCATGTGGAGCATCTACGCCGATCCCAAGCTGCTGGCCAAAGCGGTTGAGCTCGAGCCGGAGGTAAGCACGCGCATCCAGCTGATGATCGACTTCATGGCCACGCGGACAGCGTTTTTCGACGAATTCTTCCTGGGCGCTGCCGACTCCGGCGTTCGGCAGGTGGTGATTTTGGCCGCCGGCTTGGACGCACGCACCTGGCGGTTGCCCTGGCCCGACGGCACGGTCGTCTACGAGCTCGACCAGCCCAAGGTGCTGGACTTCAAAACCAACACACTGCGCGAGCACGGCGCGCAGCCCAAGGCGCGACTGGTGAACGTGCCGATCGATCTGCGGCAGGACTGGCCGAAGGCGTTGCAGGAGGCCGGATTTGACGCTTCCAGGCCGGCGGCCTGGTCGGCCGAGGGCCTGGTGCGTTACCTGCCGGCGCAGGCGCAGGACCTGCTGTTCGAGCGCATGCATTCACTCAGCGCGCAGGGGAGCTGGCTGGCTTCGAACGTGCCGGGCGCGGGATTCACCGATCCCGAGCTTGTCCGGCGCCAGCGCGAGGATATGCGCCGCATGCGGGCCGCGGCCGCCAAGCTCGTCGACGCCGAGATCACCGACTTCGACGACCTCTGGTACCCCGAAGAGCGCACCGCGGTCGACGGTTGGCTACGCGAGCACGGTTGGGACGTCACCACGGCGACGTTTTCGGAGCTGATGGCTCGCTACGGCCGCGGCGTTCCGCAGGGCAAAGAGCATGCGATGCCGCCCACGCTGTACGTGTCCGCGCAGCGACACAGCTAGAGCGTCGACACGACCGCCGGTCGTCGAACGTCCTTTTGCCGCAACGCCGCTACCCTCGGGGTTGTGGCTGATCGACCTGCCCGGGTGAGCGACGTGCACGAGATCGCCGCGTCGATGCCGCACGTGCAGCGCCTGGAGGGTCCGAAGGGCAACCCCATTTACCAGGTGGGCGGGAAGTCGTTCGTGTTCTTTCGCCCCCCGGCCCGATGCGGCCGATCCGGACACCGGCGAACGGTATCCGGACGTGATCATGCTCTGGGTTGAGTCGGAGAGCGACAAATTGGCGCTGACTCAGGATCCCGCTTCGCCGTTTTTCACCACCGACCATTTCGACGGGCATCCCTCGGTGCTGGTGCGGGCCAGCCGGCTGGCCGAAATCAGCAGGACGGAACTCAGCGAGATGATTCAAGACGCGTGGCTGTCCCGGGCGTCGAAGAGGCGGGCCGCCGCATGGCTCGCCGACCACACATAGGCGCGCCGGGCTGCGCCGGGGCGGTGCCCAATTCGCCAAAGGAAATGTTTAGACACAAGTCCAATGGGTAACTATCGTCCACGAGAAATTTTCTCGACCACATTGGAGGTCACCATGCGTGGCAGCGGAATCATCGGCACCATTGCGCTGGTATGGCTGCTGATCGGGGTTTTCGCGGCATGGCAACGCGACTACTTCAAGGGTGACTCAACCAGTTGCGTCACAGCGGGAAACATCGCGTTGACCGTGGTCGCGGGGCCCTTGAACTACGGGGGCGTCAACCCGAAAGTCAAGGACTGCCATGTCCCGCAACCTAGCTCGATGCCCAGTGGCCTAGAAACCCTCACACAAAGGAAAGTGTCATGATTGTCGTCGGTGCGATCCTGCTAATCCTGGGATTTGTTTTCGGCATCCATTTGCTGTGGGTGCTCGGTATCGTTTTGCTCGTCATCGGGGCCGTGTTGTGGATTATGGGTTCCGTTGGCCGCCCAGTCGCCGGCCGGCGCTATTGGTATTAACCTCCTCGCCGGAAAAATGGGATCGCGCGGCTGCCGAGCAGTCGCGCGATCGGCGTTCACAGGGCCCGCAAAGGTAGGCCATAGCCGCGGCTCAGCTCGGTACGCATACTGGAAGCTGTGACATCGCCCCGAACCTCCGTCGAGCGGGTGGTGATGCTTCGCGCCGATGGCAATCCGATCAATGTGTTGGTCGTGGACGACGAAGCCGTCCTGGCCGAGATGGTGTCGATGGCGCTGCGGTACGAGGGCTGGAGTATCGCGACGGCCACCGATGGGGCGTCGGCCATCGCCGCCGCCCGCGCCCAACGACCGGATGTGGTCGTCCTCGATGTGATGCTTCCCGATATGAGCGGGCTCGAAGTCTTGCGCAAGCTGCGCGGGGAAAACCCGCAGCTGCCGGTGCTGCTGCTCACGGCCAAGGACGCGGTGGAAGACCGGATCGCCGGGTTGACGGCGGGCGGGGACGACTACGTCACCAAGCCGTTCAGCATCGAAGAGGTGGTGCTGCGCCTGCGGGCACTGCTGCGGCGGACCGGGGTGACGACGGTGGACAGTGGCGCGCAGCTGGTGGTCGGCGATCTGGTGCTCGACGAGGACAGCCACGAGGTCACCCGGGGTGGCGAGCCAATCTCGTTGACCTCCACCGAGTTCGAGCTGTTGCGGTTCATGATGCGCAACTCCAAGCGGGTGCTGAGCAAGGCTCAGATCCTCGACCGGGTGTGGAGCTATGACTTCGGCGGCCGGTCCAACATCGTCGAGCTCTACATCTCCTATCTGCGCAAGAAGATCGACAGCGGTCGCGACCCTATGATCCATACGCTGCGTGGCGCGGGTTATGTCCTCAAGCCGGCCCGCTAGGAGCGATCGCAAGCGCGGCGAAGCCGGGCGCTCGGGGCACCTCCCGCTTGCGGGGGACGGGTCGCGACCGTTGGCCAGTACCCGACGGGCCTGGTCCCTGCGCCTGCGGTTGCTGGTCGGGCAGATCGTCGTGCTGGCCATCGTGTGCGTCGGCATCACCGCGGTGACCGAACTGGCGCTGAACCACCACCTCGTCAAGCAACTCGACGGGCAACTCGCCGGCACGTCTTTCCGCTCGGCGCTGATGTACCCCGAACCGAACCATCCGGGATGGCGGCACCAGCACACCTACAATCCGCGGCCTGGTCCCGGCCCGCGGTTCCTGGACGCCCCCGGTCAGCCGGCGGGCATGGTGGCCGCGGTGGTCAACCACGGCGAAACGGTCGACGCCGGCTACCTGACCAGCAGCGGTACCAGGGCCGCGCTGACGCCCACCGCCCAGACCCAGCTGGAACAGATCGCCGGCAGCCGCGTGCCGGTCACGGTGAACCTGGACGGCCTCGGTCGATATCGGGTGGTCGCCGCCCCGAGCCGGAACGGGAACGACACCATCGTCACCGGGCTCTCGATGTCCAATGTCGACGCCACCCTGATCCGGATGCTGATCATCTTCGGGATCGTCACCGCTGTCGCGCTGGCCGCCGCGACGATCGCCGGGGTCATCATCATCCGGCGCGCGCTGGCGCCGCTGCGCCGTGTCGCGCAGACCGCGAGCAGGGTGGCCGACCTGCCGTTGGATCGCGGTGAGGTCGAGCTGCCGCTGCGGGTGCGGGAATCCGACGCGAACCCCTCCACCGAGGTGGGCCAGCTCGGGTCGGCACTCAACCGGATGCTCGACCACATCGCGGCCGCGCTGTCGGCCCGGCAGGCCAGCGAGACCCGCGTCCGCCAGTTCGTCGCCGACGCCAGTCACGAACTGCGCACGCCCCTTGCCGCGATCCGCGGTTACACAGAGCTCACCCAGCGCATGGACCGAGACGGAGGGGACCGTGAGGCAATAGCGCACGCGATGAGCCGGGTGGCCTCCGAGACGGAACGGATGACGCGCCTGGTCGAGGACCTGCTGCTGCTGGCCCGCCTGGACTCCGGCCGCCCGCTGGAACGCGAACCGGTCGATTTGTCGCGGGTGGCGGTCGACGCGGTCAACGACGCGCACGTCGCCGGACCCGATCATCATTGGGAGCTCGACCTGCCGGAGGAACCCGTCATCGTCACCGGCGATGCGGCCCGGCTGCACCAAGTGCTGACCAACCTGCTTGCCAACGCCCGCCTGCACACCGGCGCGGGCACCGTCGTGACCACGCGTCTGAGCACCGAGCCGGCGCACACCGTGCTGCAGGTCATCGACAACGGCCCCGGCATCCCGGCGGGGCTTCAATCGGAAGTGTTCGAGCGGTTCGCCCGCGGCGATACCTCGCGCTCCCGCAAGGGCGGAAGCACCGGGTTGGGTCTGGCCATCGTGTCCGCTGTGGTCAAGGCGCACAACGGAACGATCACGGTGAACAGCTCACCCGGCCGTACCGAGTTCACGGTGCGGTTGCCACTCAACGGGTGGCAACCGCCCGCACCCTCAGCTAGCTAGAGCAGTTGACGTCGATCTCGAACGGCTTGTTCACCGGTTGCATCGGGTTGGCCATGTCGACCCCGGTGGCCGTGCCGGTGATCTTGTAGCTGGTGCCGTTCTTCTCGGCCGAGGCGTTGCCCTGGCCGGTCCCGGAGGTGTAACCGAGCGTCACGCCGTTGACGTTGCCCAGCCCAACCGATTTCACCTGAGGCGGGTTGGCGTCGGTGAGCACGGCCGCGATTCCGGTCGCCGCGCCGCCGATCGCGATGTTGACGTTGCCGCCGGCGGTGGTGCACACGACCGAGCCGCTCACGTTCTGGTCCTTGCCGTCGATGATGACCTTGGTTCCGCTGGCAGCGCCCGCCGAGGTGTTCACCGCGGAGCTGGTGCCTGAACCGCCCGAACCCGACTTATTGCTGGAACAGCCGGACATGCCGGCGGCTAGAATCGCCGCTCCCGCCACCGCGACCATCAGTCCACGCTTCACGTGTTCTCCTTTACCCGAAAGTTGCGACCCTCGGCGTTGAGGGCCGTGTGGGCAGTATGCGGGTTAACTGGGCCGAAGACATAGGGTTCGGCGTAATTGTTTCTGCGCCCGTTGGCGACTTGACAAGTGCCTCTGGAACGAAATGGCGCGTCAATGGCAATGTATTGGCGTGGAGCCCAAGCCCCCCACCGCGGCCATCGAGGCGGCGCATCGCGCGCACGCCCTGCCAGTCCACGACGACACGGACTTTCGCAACGCCGACCGCGGATTCATCGCCGCCCTGTCCCCGTGCGTCATCAAGGCGGCCGACGGGCGCGTGGTGTGGGACAACGACGCCTACTCGTTCCTCGGCGGTCCCGCGCCGGCTTCGGTGCACCCCAGCCTGTGGCGGCAGTCGACTCTGGCCGCCAAACAAGGCCTCTACGAAGTGGTTCCGGGCATATACCAAGTCCGTGGCTTCGACATCTCCAACGTCACGTTCGTCGAGACCGACACCGGCATCATCGTCATCGACCCGTTGGTGTCCACCGAGGTGGCGGCGGCGGCACTGGCGTTGTATCGCACCCACCGCGGGGGCAAGCGTCCCGTCGTCGCGGTGATCTACACCCACAGCCATGTCGACCACTTCGGCGGCGTCCTGGGCGTCACCTCACAGGCGGACGTGGACGCCGGCGCGGTCGCCGTGCTGGCGCCGGACGGTTTCGTCGAGCATGCGGTCCAGGAGAACGTCTACGCCGGCCCGGCGATGACGCGCCGGGCCACCTACATGTACGGCACCCTGCTGCCGCGCGGACCCCGGGATCAGGTGGGCTGCGGGCTGGGCCAGGCCCCCTCCACCGGCGAGGTGGCGATCGTCGTCCCCACCATCGACATCCGCGAGACCGGCGAGACGCACACCATCGACGGCGTGGAGATCGAGTTCCAGATGGCGCCCGGCACCGAGGCGCCCGCCGAAATGCATTTCTACTTCCCGCGTTTCCGCGCGCTGTGCATGGCCGAGAACGCGACCCACAACCTGCACAACCTGCTGACGCTGCGCGGCGCCCTGGTGCGCGACCCGCACGCCTGGTCCGGGTATCTCACCGAGGCGATCGACACCTTCGCCGACCGCGCCGACGTGGTGTTCGCCTCGCACCACTGGCCGACCTGGGGGCGGGAGAGCATCGTCGAGTTCCTGTCGCTGCAGCGCGACATGTATGCCTACCTGCACGACCAGACGCTGCGACTGCTGAACCGGGGCTACACCGGGGTCGAGATCGCCGAGATGTTCCGGATGCCGCCGGCGCTCGACCGCGCCTGGCACACCCACGGGTACTACGGGTCGGTCAGCCACAACGTGAAGGCTGTCTACCAGCGCTACATGGGCTGGTTCGACGGCAACCCGGCCCGGTTGTGGCCGCATCCGCCGGAGGCCCTCGCGCCGCGCTACGTCGAGGCGATGGGCGGGATCGGCCGGGTGGTGGAGCTAGCCCAATCAGCATTTGATTCCGGCGACTTCCGTTGGGCGGCAACGCTGCTGGATCATGCAATCTTCACCGACAGCTCACACGGTGCCGCCCGCGCGCTGTACGCCGACACGCTCGAGCAGCTGGCCTACGGTGCCGAGAACGCGACCTGGCGCAATTTCTTCCTCAGCGGGGCAACCGAATTGCGCGACGGAAATTTCGGCACCGCGACACAGACCACCTCGCCCACCATGCTTTCCCAGCTGACGCCGGAGCAGATCTTCGACAGCATCGCCATCCGGGTCGACGGACCGCGCAGCTGGGACCTCGACCTCGCCCTCGACATCGCCTTCGCCGACGTGGCCGCCAACTACCGGCTCACCCTGCGCAACGGGGTGCTCGTCTACCGCAAGGTGGCGGCCGACCCCGCGACGGCGACAGTTACGGTCAAGCTGGACAGCAAGTTTCGGCTGCTATCCGCCGCGATGGGCGACTTCTCATCGCCAGGGCTGCAGATTTCCGGTGATCAGGCCGCGCTGCAGGCCTTCCTCGGTGTGCTGGACAAGCCGGACCCGACCTTCAACATCGTCACCCCGTAACCAGTCATCGCGAGCGGGAGGTGCCCCCAGCTCGCGGGACTAATCCGCGACGTCGATCACCACCTTGCCCAAGACCTTCCGGTCCGCCACATGGCGCAACGCGGCCGCGGTTTCGGCCAGGGAAAACCGCGCCCCGATGTACGGCCGGATCCCGCCGGAGGCGAACAGCTCCGATAACTCCCGCAAGTCGCGGGCGGCGTCGTCGGGGTGGTCGGTTGTGAAGGTGCGGATCTCCATGCCCCGCACGCAGATGTCTTTGAGCAGAACGAGATTGAGCGGGATGGCCGGGATCGTCCCGGCGGCGTAGCCCAGGGTGACGAAGGTGCCGCCCCGCGCCAGCCCGCGCAGCGCGGGCTCCGCATACGAGCCGCCGACGGGGTCGAGGACCACCCGGGCGGCGTCGCCGGTAAGCTCGCGGATGCGCGACTTCAGGTCCTCGCGGTCATAGTCGACGGTCGCCTCGGCGCCTCGTTGCCGGCACAGCTCGAGCTTCTCGGGGCTCGACGCCGCGGCCAGCACCCGTGCCTTCATGGCGACGGCCAGGTCGACCGCGGCCAGCCCGACGCCGCCCGCCGCTCCCAGCACGACGACCCAATCCCCCTCTGTCACAGCGGCCGTCGAGCGCAGCGCATGGTAGGCGGTGCGGTAGGTCACGCCGAATGCGGCGGCCGACGCGAAGTCGGCGTCGTCGGGGATGAGCGCGGCCTGGCTCGCGTCCAGCAGCGCCCGTTCGGCGAACGCGCCGAAAGTGGTCCCGGACACCCGCTGCCCCGGCTGGAACCGCGCGCCTTCACCGGCGGCGATCACCTCGCCGGCGACCTCGTTGCCCGGTATGAATGGCGGCGGGATCTTGACCTGGTACTTGCCGGCGATGAACAGCACGTCGGGGAAATTGACCGCGGCGGCGTGGACCTGCACCAGCAGCTGCCCGGGGCCCGGCACCGGATCGTCGACGTCCTCGAGAACCAGATCTTCCGGGGTGCCGTAGGTACGGCAGACAACGGCGCGCATCAACCAACCCCCAGACCGCGCAGACAGAATTCCACCAGGTGTGCGATGTCGTCCGACGTGGGCCGGCCGGCCGAGCCCATGTATCGGCGCATGGTCGAGGCGGTGCAACTGAACACTGCCTCGACGTCCCGCTCGACGTCGTTGCTTCCCAGCGCCGCAACGGGTTCCACGAGGAGGTTACGCAAGGGCCGCATCATCTCCTGGTCCGCCGCCCGCCAGTTCGTGCCGGCCGACATCTGGCCGGCGGCCGCGCGCGTCATGCTGATCAGATGCGGGTCCGCCACCTGCGCGAGCGTGCCCTCGATCCAGCGCGCGACCTGATCGCGCGGCTCTCGCTCCTTGGCCATCTGGTGCTCGAGGTAGGACACGACGATGCCAATCCCACGCTCCATCACCGCCAGGATGAGATCATCCTTGCCGGCGAAATAACGGTAGAACGCCTTGTTCGACGAGCCGGCCTCGGCGACGATGTCGCTGACCCGCGGCGGCTCGGGCGCGACCCGTTCCATGACGCGAACCGCGGCGGCCAGGATGCGCTCCACCTCTTCGGTGGCTTCTCGCTGGCGGTCGTCCAGCGCCCGCTCGACCGCCGCGGTCACCCTGCTGCTCACGGCGAATCGGGCAGCGCCGGAACCCGATCCACCAGGTCGCCGTACTTGGTGCGTGCGGCCTCCCGCCGGATGTCCATCAGTTCGCTCGGCCACTCGGCGTCCTCGGCCTCGTATCCCTTGAGCAGCAGCCGGGCCAGGTTGACCTTGTGGGCCTCGGTCGGCCCGTCCGCCAGCCCGAGCGCCACCCCACCGAGCAGCACGTTGACCAGCGGCAGTTGATCGGTGGTGCCGAGCGCGCCGTGCACCTGGATCGCGCGCAGCCCAATCGATTTGAGCACCTGCGACGCCAGGATCTTGCAGGCGCCGATCTCGGCGCGCGCCGCGTGCTCGCCGGCGGTGTCGATCAGCCACGCCGCGTGCAGCACCGCCAACCGGAATGGCATCAGCTCGGTGTAGGAGTCGGCGATGAATTGCTGCACGAGCTGCTTGTCGGCCAGCGAGCTACCTTGCGTGAAGCGACTTTTCGCGCGGCGAGACATCATCTCCACCGCGCGTTGGGCGATGCCGATCGACCGCATCGCGTGATGCAGCCGCCCGCCGGCCAGCCGGGTCTGCAGAATCATGAAGCCCTGGCCGGGTTCGCCCAGCAGCGCATCCGACGGCACCCGCACTCCCTCGTAGTGCACCAGGGAATGCCCGGGTTCGTGCGGTAGCGCGCCGACCAGGTGGTGGGTGGCCTCGATGGTCAGCCCCTCGGTACCGGCGGGCACCAGGAACGTCGAGGCGCCGCGGTGGACGGGCACGTCGGGGTCGGTGATCGCGACGACGATAAAGAAGGAGGCGACGGAGGCGTTGGAGGAGAAGTACTTTCGCCCGGTGATCACCCAGTCGTCGCCGTCGCGGAAGGCACGCGTCCGAAAGACGCGGGGATCGGCGCCGCCCTGCGGCTCCGTCATGGAGAAGCACGAGAAGATCTCCCCGGACAGCAGCCCGGAGAGATAGCGGTCCTTTTGCTCCTGCGTTCCGAAGCGGGCGATGATCTCGGCGTTGCCGGTGTCGGGTGCCTGCGTGCCGAACACGATCGGCGCCCAGGGGCTGCGGCCCAGAATTTCGTTGATCAACGTCAGCTTCACCGCGCCGAAACCCTGGCCGCCCAGCTCGGGACCCAGATGCGGTGCCCACAAGCCCTTGTCGCGGACCTGCTGTTTGAGCGGATCGATGATGCGCCGGCGCTCGTCGTTGAGCGGCAGGAACTCGCAGCCCGGGAACAGCACTTCGAGGGGTTCCACCTCTTGGCGGACGAACCCGCGGACCCAGTCGATCTTCTCTTGGAATTCCGGCTCGGTGGAGAAGTCCCAAGACATTCGAATGCTCCTATTCGCTCATCGGCGGCGACCCGCCGCGTCAGGGAATGCCACCGTCGGCACGCAGAATCGAACCGGTGGTGAAACTGGACGCGTCAGACGCCAAAAACAATGCTGCCCCCACGATTTCAGCCGGGTCCCCGGCACGCTGCAGCGCTAGGTGCTCGAACGGCTTGCCGTGGGAAGACTCGAGGTTCCACGCCTTGCTCACGTCGGTCAGGAACGGCCCGGCCATCAGCGTGTTGACCCGCACCGACGGCCCGAAGGCCTTCGCCAGCGCTTCGGTCATGGCGTTGAGCCCGGCCTTCGCCGCGGCGTAGGGGACGATGTCGGGAGTGGGGCGCAACGATCCGGCCGTGCTCACGTTGATGATGGACCCGCGGCCGGCGGCCACCATCCGCTCGCCCACCAACGCCGACAACCGGAACGGGCCCTTGAGGTTGAGGTTGACGACCGCGTCGAACAGTTTCTCGGTGACGTCGGTCAGCTTGTCGTAGAGGGGGGACATGCCGGCGTTGTTGATCAGCGTGTCGACCTTGCCGAACCGGTCATAGGTCGCCTCGACCAATCCGTCGAGCTGATCCCACCGACCGACGTGCACCTGATACGGCATGGCGGAGCGCTGAGTTTCGGCCTCGATTTCCTTGGCCGTGGTGACGCAGTTGTCCATGTTGCGGCTGGCGATCACCACGTCGGCGCCGCAGCGCGCCGCGCCGAAAGCCATCTCGCGGCCGAGTCCGCGGCTGCCGCCTGTGATCAGCACGACGCGGTCGGTGAGATCGAAAAGCCGGTCGGCATAACCCATTTCAGTGCGTCCTGGCCAGCTCGGCCGCTGTGGCGATCAGCCGCGGGATCATCGCCCCGAAGGCGTCTTTGATCTTGGGGTCGACCTTGCCGGTCCGCACCCCGGCGGCATAGGTCTTCTCCAGCACGATGCCCAGCTTCCAGTTGGCCAGCACCAGGTAGTAGTCGATGTTCTCGGTGGAAAGCCCGCTGACACTTTCGTAGTGCGCGAGCAATTCGCTGCGATTCGGCATGCCGGTCATGTCCAGATAGAAGCCGTCGGTGCTCGGCTCCTCGCCATCGTAGCCCAGCAGGCACCACGCCAGGTCCAGCAGCGGATCGCCGACCGTCGTCATCTCCCAGTCCACGATCGCGGCCAGCCGCGCCGGCTCCCCGTGCGCGAACATCACGTTGGCGAACTGGTAGTCGCCGTGCATGATGCCCGGCTGGTAGCTGGCGGGCCGGTTGTTGCGCAGCCAGTCGGCGGCCTCGTCGAGGCCGGGCAAGTCGCGCACCTTGTAGGCGTCGAGGAAGGTCAGCCAGCGGTCGACCTGGCGCTCGTGGAATCCGTCCGGGCGGCCGAAGCCCTCGAGCCCCTGCGCGCGCCAATCCACCCGACCGAGCTTGGCGGCGCCCTCGACGAGTTGGAACGCCAGGCCGCGCCGGGCGTCGAGGTCGGTGTCGAACGGCGCCTCCCACCCGCCGTCCATCGGGCTCCACCCGTCGATGGCCTGCATGACGTAGAACGGCATGCCGAGCACGGTGCCGGTGTCGTCGGCGGCGATCAGCGCCGCGTGCGGGACGTCGGTGCCCGACAGCGCTCGCACCAGGCGGATCTCGCGCAGCAAGCCGTCGATGCGCGCGGCGTCGGCGCGGGCGCCGGGCATCCGCAGCACCATCCGCTCGCCGCCGCGGTCGAGCAGGTACAGCGTGTTCTGCGAACCTCCCTTCAGCTGCTCCAGGCGCGGTTCCTCCCCGCCGCCCGGCGCGTCGTTCGCATCCAGCCAGCGAGCAAGAACACCCGCGTCCAGTTGGGACTGACCCACCGTCGTCATCCGCACACCCCACTCTCTGGGCGGAGAATAGCATTCTCCATCGCGTGCCCCGGGCTAATCCGGTTTGTGAGCGATCAGCAGGAAGCCGGGAGCCAGAAAGTGACCTTCGCCGTCATGCTCGACATGCGACGCCATGTCCGGGTCTGCCGCGAGCGCGCTCGCATTGCCGTACAGCCTCGCGGGGCGGATGTCATCGACCCGCCACAGCCGCCCGACGGCCTCACGCAACTCGGTCTCGGCGAAGCCATGTGGCGCGCCCCCGTGGGCGTCGCCCAGCGCCCCGGCGGCGAAGGCCAGGATGTAGAGCGCCGCTTTAGGGGCGGCCGCCCGGAAGATGGACTGCAGATAATCCTGGCGCTTCTCCGGCGCCAGCGCGTGGAACAGCCCGCTGTCCAGGATGGTGGAGAAGCGGCCGTCATACCCACCGAAGTCCGTGACATCGGCCTGTGCGAAGGTCGCCGTGGTCAGCCCTCGTTCCGCGGCGGCCATGGCCGCGGCCTCGATCGCGGTGGGGCTGGCGTCCAGGCCGACAACCGTGTAGCCCCGCTCGGCCAGCGCCAGCGACACGGCGGCATGGCCGCAGCCGGCGTCCAGCACATCGCCGCGGATCTTGCCTTCGTCGATCAGCGCGGCCAGCTCAGGCTGCGGCCGTCCGATGCTCCATGGCGGTGGCGTTTCCTGGCGGTACGCGGCGTCCCAATCCATGTTCGGCTCGGTCATTCGTCCTCCTCGAGATCGGCCTTCCCCTGTGTCCATTTTGCGGGGGCCGGTCTGAAATGCTTTGAATGAACACGTCGCGCTGACCCACAGACAGGAACAAACCCATGCAATTGCTTCTGGTCCGGCACGCGCTGCCGTTGCGCAGCGAACACGGCGAGGGCTCCGACCCGGACCTGTCGGACGAGGGATTGGCACAGATCGAGCGACTGCCCAAGGCGCTGGACCGGTTTCCCATCTCCCGGGTGGTGAGCAGCCCCCAGCGGCGCGCCATCCAGACGGCCGAACCGGTCGCGGCGGCGCTGCAGCTCTCCGTCGAGATCGACGACCGATTCGCGGAATACGACCGCGACCTTCCCCTGTACATCCCCGTCGAGCAGATCCGCCAGGAAATGCCCGACGAGTGGGCGCGCCTGGCGCAGGGGCACCTGCCCAGCGCGGTCGACGAAGACGCGTTCCTCGGCCGGGTGCGCGCGGCGGTCGACGACCTCGTCGCGTCCGGCGAGCCCGACGACACCGTCGCGGTGTTCAGCCACGGCGGGGTGATCAACGTGCTGCTGCACCAGATCCTGGGGACTTCCCGGCTGCTGTCCTTTCCCGTCGACTACGCGTCGATCACCCGGCTGCTGTTCTCGCGATCCGGTCAGGCGACGGTGGCGGGCGTCAACGGCGTCGAGCACGTCTGGGACCTGCTGCCCCGAAACCAACGGTGGTGAGCCAGGGCGGCGTTCCGCGGTGGTAAACAAGTCCGGTGACTTCAGCTGACCAACTCGAAGGGCTCGACCTGGGCTCGCTGGACTCCTACCTGCGTTCGCTGGGTATCGGGCGCCACGGTGAGTTGCGCGCGGACTTCATCTCCGGTGGCCGCTCCAATCTGACGTTCCGCGTGTACGACGACACGACCAGCTGGCTGGTGCGGCGCCCGCCGCTACACGGGCTGACCCCGTCCGCGCACGACATGGCGCGCGAGTACCGGGTGGTCGCGGCGCTCCGCGACACAGCCGTTCCGGTGGCGCGGGCGATCGCGCTGTGCGAGGACGACTCGGTCCTGGGGGCGCCGTTCCAGATCGTCGAGTTCGTCGCCGGCCAGGTGGTGCGCCGACGCGCCCAGCTGGAAGCCTTCAGCCACACCGTCATCGAGGGTTGCGTCGACTCGCTGATCCGGGTCCTCGTCGACCTGCACAACGTCGACCCCGAGGCCGTGGGCCTGGCCGACTTCGGCAAGCCCAGCGGCTACCTGGAGCGCCAGGTGCGGCGCTGGGGCTCCCAGTGGGCATTGGTGCGGCTGCCCGACGACCGCCGCGACGCCGACGTCGAGCGCCTGCATTCCGGTCTGCGGGAAGCCATTCCGCAGCAAAGTCGCACGTCGATCGTGCACGGCGACTACCGAATCGACAACACCATCCTGGACGCCGACGACCCGACGAAGGTGCGCGCCGTCGTGGACTGGGAGCTGTCCACCCTCGGGGACCCGCTGTCCGACGCGGCCCTGATGTGCGTGTACCGCGACCCGGCGCTGGACTTGATTGTCAACGCGCAGGCCGCCTGGACGTCACCGCTGCTGCCGACGGCCGACGAGCTGGCCGACCGGTACTCGCTGGTCGCCGGTTTGCCGCTGGCGCACTGGGAGTTCTACATGGCGCTGGCCTATTTCAAGCTCGCCATCATCGCCGCCGGCATCGACTTCCGCAGGCGGATGTCGGACCAGGCTCACGGGATGGACTCCGACCACATGCCGGAGGTCGTGGCACCGTTGATCTCCCGTGGGCTGACGGAGCTGGCCAAGCTGCCCGGCTGAGTGTGCGACCACGGCTTCAGGTGCGTTGACGGCTTCGAGTGTGCGTCCACGGTGGCTGCGCGGCCGTTTTTCCGCCCTGGGCCCACAACCGAAGCCCAGCGCGCACACCCGATGACCTAGCGCGACGAGGCCGCGTGGTGCTTCTTGGCGGCGCGGCGCAGCTGCAGGATTCGGGCGGTGCCGACGGCCACCGTGATCAGCCCGCCGACCACCGCTGCCAGCAGGATGGCCACCCCCAGCGGCAGGCTCCAGTGCCAGCCCAAGAACGTAAATGGTGTCGGCGCCGTGTTCTGGGTGATGAAGATCAGCAGAAGAATCAGAATCAGGAAGCCGGCGATCAGGGACGACCACAGCGCACCGGCGCGGGTGAAGCCGATGGCCGGTTCCTTGGGCGCCGCGCCCGTTTTGGGCGCCGCGGCGGGCTTGGGGGGAGGCTGGCTGGGCGAGGCAGGGGTTTGGCTGCTCATAGTGTCATCTTTGTCCCATCCGGCACGGAATGAAACCAAACCGCGCAACCGGTCCGCTTCGTCCCGGCGGACGGCCGAGTCTGGCGTTAGTGTCGGCGGTATGAGGATGCCATCGCGCCCGCGCCGCGCGATCATCCAAGCGGCGGTCTGGCTCGCGGCGGTCAGTGTCCTGGCGGCGTGCAGCAGTTCGGACCCACTGGGCGCCGAGGTCCGCAGCCTCAAGTCCATCGTCGTGGGGTCCGGCGACTTCCCGGAATCACACATCATCGCCGAGATCTACGCACAAGCGTTGCAGGCCAACGGGTTCGAAGTCGGACGGCGGATGGGGATCGGCAGCCGGGAGACGTATATCCCTGCGCTCAAAGACCATTCGATCGACTTAGTGCCGGAGTACATCGGTAACCTGCTGCTCTACTTCGCGCCCGGGTCGACGGCGACCATGCTCGGTGCCGTCGAGCTGGAGCTCGACCATGAACTCCCCGGCGACCTGGCGATCCTGACGCCCTCGCCGGCCACCGACACGGACACCGTGACCGTGACCGGCGAAACCGCTAATTCCTGGAAGCTGAAGACGATCGCCGATCTGGCGGCGCATTCGGCGGACGTGCGGTTCGGGGCGCCCTCGGCGTTCGCGAGCCGTCCGGCCGGCCTGCCGGGGCTGCGGCAGAAGTACGGGCTCGACATCAGGCCGGGCAACTTCGTGGCCATCAACGACGGCGGCGGGGCGGTGACCGTGCGCGCTCTGGTGGAAGGAAGGGTCAACGCCGCAAACGTTTTCACCACGTCCCCCGCCATTCCGCAGAACCATTTGGTGGTGCTCGAAGACCCGGAGCACAACTTCTTGGCCGGCAACATTGTGCCGCTGGTCAATTCGCAGAAGAAGTCGGACCGGCTCAAGGAGGTGCTCGACGCCGTGTCGGCGAAGCTGACCACCTCCGGAGTGGCCGGACTCAACGCCGCGGTGGCGGGAAACTCCGGCGTCGATCCCGATCAGGCCGCGCGGGACTGGTTGCGAGACAACGGCTTCACTCATGCGGTCGGCCAATGATCGTCTTTGACAACGTCAGCAAGGCATTCGCCGACGGCACCAAAGCGGTGGACCGGCTGAGCCTGGTGGTCCCGAACGGGAAGATGACCGTCTTCGTCGGTTCCTCGGGCAGCGGCAAGACGACGGCGCTGCGCATGGTTAATCGCATGATCGAGCCGACATCAGGCGCCATCACCGTCGACGGGGTGGACGTGTCCACCCTCGACCCCGTGCGGCTGCGCCTCGGGATCGGCTACGTCATCCAGCATGCCGGCCTGATGCCGCACCTGCGGGTGATCGACAACGTCGCAACGGTTCCGGTGCTCAAGGGGCAGTCCCGCCGGGCGGCCCGCACCGCCGCCTACGGGGTACTCGAACGGGTCGGGCTGGACACCAAGCTCGCCACCCGCTACCCCGCGCAGCTGTCCGGCGGTGAGCAACAACGCGTCGGCGTGGCGCGCGCACTGGCCGCCGACCCGCCCATCCTGTTGATGGACGAGCCGTTCTCGGCCGTCGACCCAGTGGTCCGCCTCGACCTGCAGAACGAAATCCTGCGTCTGCAAAGCGAATTGCACAAGACGATCGTATTCGTCACCCATGACATCGACGAAGCGCTCAAACTCGCCGACCAGGTCGCGGTGTTCCGGGCCGGCACGTTGCAGCAGTACGACGAACCCGCGCGGCTGCTGTCGCGGCCGGCCAACGACTTCGTCGCGAGGTTCATCGGCCTCGGCCGCGGCTATCGATGGTTGCAACTGATCGACGCGACCGGCCTGCCGCTGCACGACGTGCGATGCATACCCGCCGACGGCCTGCCCGAGACCCTTGCCGACGGCTGGGCGGTCGTGGTGGACGGCGCCGGCGCGCCGATGGGTTGGTTCGACGCCAATGGCCTGCGCCGCCACCGATCCGGCGCGTCGTTGTCGGACAGCATGAGCGGCATCGGCTCGTTGTTTCGTCCCGGCGGCAACCTCAGCCAGGCGCTGGACGCGGCGCTGTCGTCGCCGTCGGGGGTGGGCCTCGCCGTGGACGAGCGCGGCAGGGTCATCGGCGGTGTGCTGGCCGGCGACGTGCTGGCCGCGGCGGACACCCGACGGCGGGGGTAGGGATGCACTACCTGCTAACCCACCTCGCCGACGCCTGGGCGCTGACCGTTGTCCACCTGCGCCTGTCGTTGGTGCCGGTGCTGATCGGACTGGCGCTCGCCGTCCCGCTGGGCGCAGCGGTGCAGCGTGCCCCGGTTGCCCGGCGGCTGACGACGGCCACGGCGAGTGTGGTGTTCACCATCCCGTCCCTGGCGCTGTTCGTGGTCTTGCCGATGCTGATCGGGACCCGCATCCTCGACGAGGCCAACGTCATGGTTGCGCTGACGGCCTACACCGCGGCGCTGCTGGTGCGGGCGGTGCTCGAAGCGCTGGACGCGGTTCCGGCCCAGGTGCGTGACGCCGCGACGGCGGTGGGCTACTCGGCGCTCACGCGCATGCTCAAAGTGGAACTGCCGCTGTCCATTCCGGTGTTGGTGGCGGGCCTGCGGGTGGTGGTGGTCACCAACGTAGCGATGGTCTCCGTGGGCTCGGTGATCGGCATCGGCGGGCTGGGAACCTGGTTCACCGAGGGCTACCAGGCCAACAAGAGCGACCAGATCCTGGCCGGCATCATCGCGCTCTTCGCGCTGGCGACCGCCATCGATGCGTTGATCGTGGTGGCCGGCCGGCTCATCACGCCGTGGGAGCGCGCGGCGCGCCCGCCGCGTCGGCGGTCGGTCGTGGCCCCGATCGTGGGTGGCGCGCAATGAACTTCGTGCAGCGGGCCATCGCCTACCTGTTGACCGCCGACAACTGGACCGGCCCGGTCGGGCTCGCGGCGCGCGTCTTGGAGCATCTCGAGTACACGGCCGTCGCGGTGGGCGCCTCGGCCCTGATCGCCATCCCCGCCGGGCTCATCATCGGGCACACCGGGCGCGGCACGCTGCTGATGGTGGGCGCTGTCAACGGGTTGCGTGCGCTGCCGACGCTGGGCGTTCTGCTGCTCGGGACGCTGCTGTTCGGGCTGGGCATGGGGCCGCCGCTGGTCGCCCTGATGCTGCTCGGTGTCCCGGCCCTGCTGGCCGGCACCTATGCGGGAATCGCCAATGTCGACCCGACCGTGGTCGACGCCGCCCGCGCGATGGGTATGACCGAGGCGCAGGTGCTGTGGGTGGAGGCGCGCAATGCGCTGCCACTGATCCTGGGTGGGCTGCGCAGCGCGACGCTGCAGGTGGTCGCCACCGCGACGGTGGCGGCCTACGCCAGCCTCGGCGGGCTAGGCAGATACCTGATCGACGGAATCAAGGAGCGGGAGTTTCACCTCGCCCTGGTCGGCGCCTTGATGGTGGCCGCGTTGGCATTGGCGCTCGACGGTCTGCTGGCGTTGGCGGTGTGGGCGTCGGTGCCGGGCACCGGCCGCCTCCCCGGGGCTGCCGGCCGACCCGAGCACCGGGCAGGTACGTCGCGGTTCGCGGGGACGCTTTACGGTAGGTGAGTGAACACAGATTCCTCTGATTCGACTCGGCGCGTGTGGCAGGCGATGCTCACCTGGCGTGCACAGGACGTATCGCGGATGGAATCGGTACGAATCCAGGTGTCCGGCAAGAGGATCAGGGCCAACGGCCGCATCGTTGCGGCCGCCACCGCAACCAACCCGGCGTTTGGCGCGCACTACGACCTGCAGACCGACGAGTCCGGCGCCACCAAGCGGCTCGGGATGACCGTCACGCTGGCCGAACGGGAACGCGTGGTGTCCATCGCGCGCGACGAAGAAAACATGTGGCTGGTCACCGACCATCAGGGCGAGCACCGCGCGGGGTACAACGGCGCGCTCGACTGCGACGTGGTGTTCAGCCCATTTTTCAACGCGTTACCCATCCGGCGGCTCGGCTTGCACGAGCGGGCGGACTCGGTCACGTTGCCCGTGGTCTACGTCAACCTGCCCGACATGTCCATCACGGCGGACCTCGTGAGCTACACCAGCTCCGGCGCCGGCGACGGCATCAAGCTGCGCTCCCCGGTCGCCAACACCACCGTGACCGTCGATGAAGAGGGATTCATCGTCGACTACCCAGGCTTGGCAGAGCGGATCTGATCACCCCGCCCGCACGGCCGGCGGCGGCCAATTCCTCGCGCCAGTTCTCGGCGCCGATGACGATGTGGAAGATGTCGGAACGCGGGAAGCTGTCGTAACGCGTGCGGGCGGCGTGGCCGGCCTCGACGAGCTCGGCCACCGAATGGTTGGTGACCAGCGACTCGCGGGCCCGGGTCAGCAGCTCGATGACCCGGTCGGCCGCCGGCACCAACTGGTCGGAGTTGCCCTCGCACATCGCCCGCACCAGGTCGGGGGCGGTGGCCGCGACCCGCGTCCCGTCCCGGAACGATCCGGCGGCCAGCGCGAACGCCAGCGGGACTTCCCCGCCAATGACCGCCAGCGCCTCGGCGAGCAGGTGCGGCAGGTGCGAGATGGCGGCCGCCGCGGCGTCGTGCTCGTCGGACTTGGCCGGCACCACCACCGCGCCGCAGTCCAGCGCCAGCGTCATCACCATCGACCACACCGCGGGGTCGACGTGGTCGTCCACGCTGATCACCCAGGGCGCCCTGGTGAACAGGCCGGGGTGGCCGGCGTGCCAACCCGAATGAGCCGTGCCCGCCATCGGGTGACCGCCCACGAAACGCTCCTGCAGACCCGCCGCAACGACCTCGTCGAGCACCGCCCGTTTGACGCTGGTGACGTCGGTCAACGGGCAGGCCGGGGCCAGCTCGGCGATGTGGGCCAGCATGCCGGCCATCGCCGGCATGGGTACCGCGAGGACGATCAGTGCGCCGGTGTCGGCGGCGCGGGTCAGCGTCGCGGTCAGGTCGGTGGTGGCGTCGAAACCGTCGGCGGTGGCCCCGTGCGCACCCTCCACGGACCGGTTGTAGCCGAACACTTCCCGGCCTGCCGCCGTGACGGCCCGCATTATCGAGCCCCCGATCAGGCCCAGCCCGAGCACGCACACCGGTGTTTGAGGAACAGGGCTGGCCACAGACCAAGGTTGGCACATCCGCCGACGGCGGTGGTCCAGATGTCGCCGCGCCGCCGGGGTTCGTGTCGCGCCGTCTGGTCAGGTGGCCTGGTCAGCGACTACCGTAAGCGGCCATGGGAGCACAACGGGCCCCCGCCCAAGGCCCGTCCGCCGATACGCCGGACGGTTTCGGCGTAGCGGTCGTGCGCGAAGAGGGCCAGTGGCGGTGTTCTCCAATGGCCCGAAAATCGCTGACGAGCCTCAAGGCCGCCGAGACGGAGCTGCGGGAATTGCGCAGCGCCGGCGCCGTGTTCGGGCTGCTCGACGTGGATGACGAATTCTTCGTGATCGTGCGCCCCGCGCCGTCGGGTACCCGGCTGTTGCTGTCGGACGCCACCGCCGCGCTGGACTACGACATCGCCGCCGAAGTGCTGGAGAAGCTGGATGCCGACATCGACCCGGAAGACCTGGAGGATTCCGACCCGTTCGAGGAGGGCGACCTCGGGTTGCTGTCCGACATCGGGCTGCCCGAGGCGGTGCTGGGCGTGATCCTCGACGAGTCCGACCTGTACGCGGACGAACAGCTCGGCCGGATCGCGCGGGAGATGGGCTTCGCCGACCAGCTGTCGGCCGTGATCGACCGCATCGGTCGGTGATCGCGAGCGCGGCGGTGGAGCCGGGCGATGGGGGCACCTCCCGCTTGCGGGGGACGGGTCGCCGCCGTCCGGCCCGGTCGGTGATCGCTGACGAAGACCTGATCCGCGCCGCGTTGTCGGTCGCTGCGACGGCGGGTCCCCGCGACGTGCCCATCGGGGCGGTGGTCGTCGGCGCCGACGGAACCGAACTGGCCCGCGCGGTCAACGCCCGCGAAGCCCTGGGTGATCCCACCGCGCACGCCGAGATCCTGGCACTGCGGGCGGCGGCCGGCGCGCTCGGCGACGGCTGGCGGCTTCAGGGCGCCACGCTGGCGGTCACCGTCGAACCGTGCACCATGTGCGCCGGCGCTCTGGTCCTGGCCCGCATCGGCCGGCTGGTGTTCGGCGCGTGGGAACCCAAGACGGGAGCGGTCGGATCGCTGTGGGACGTGGTGCGCGATCGGCGGCTCAACCATCGCCCGGAAGTGCGCGGTGGCGTGCTCGCCGAAGAGTGCGCCGCACCGCTGGAGGCCTTCTTCGCCCGCCAGCGATTGGGGTGAGGGCCCGACAGTTCGGTAAGCTGCTCGGCGGTGGCGTGTCCGAGCGGCCTAAGGAGCACGCCTCGAAAGCGTGTGACGGCTAACACCGTCCGAGGGTTCAAATCCCTCCGCCACCGCCATTGTGATGTGTCAAGACATCGGAATAGGTCCGAACCCTCGTTTAGGGTTCGGGCTTGTTTTTTTGGGCGGCCTGTTTTGGTGGCACGGGAGGCCGTCTCATGCCTTGGCAAAGCAGTACATTCGGTATTCCATGGGACCCCCACTTTGCAGGTCCTGGTGCGTCCTCCAGACCAGCTGGTAGCCGCGGGTCGCGGCAAAGCGGTGCGCGAACGCCGGCACGGCCGCATCGACCACCGTCACCCACCACTGCGCGTTTTTCTCCATCCCGCGCACGACCTCCGAATTGATCACCCGCTGCGAGAGCATCCGCATCGGCGCGTCAGCCAGTTGCGCCTCCCAGACGGCACAGCCCTCAGTGAGGCGGAAATCGGCGTACAGAAAATGACCCCCCGGGCGCAGCACGCGCGCCACCTCGGCGAGGAAACAGGGAAACTGGGCGTAAAGGTGTGAGGACTCGATGTTTAGCACCGCGTCGAAGGATCCGTTGGGGAAAGGCAGGTTCTCGGCGTCCCCTTGCACGAAGTCCAGCCCGGCCAGGCGGTGTCTCTCCCGGCAAAACGCGATACCGGCCGAGTTCAAATCCAGCCCGGTATACGAGGCCGGATGCAAGGCGCGCATGAGGTACGAGGCCCCACCGCCGTGGCCGCAACCGACCTCCAGCACCCGCTTACCGGCGAGGTCTACCTGGGTTGCGGTGCGGTGATAAAGCTGGACGCAAAACCGGTTGGGCTCGTCGGAGGGCGACAGCGGTACGCCCATCGGCGGATCTTCTTCGTAGCCATAGTTGAGGAACACAACGTCTTCGGCGGAAAGCTTGCGGGTCAAGTAGCGGTACAAAAACTTCTGATAAAGAAACTCGTGAATATACTGCGCGTACTTCTCATTGAGCTTGCAGAGAAGCAGCCCCCGAAAGTCGCGCTCTTGACCCTGGAGCGCCATGGGCGGGAGCATAGCAAAAGCCGGCCATGGTGCGGTCCTGATCGCAGCAAACCGGAATTACTAATTCAGATCCGCGTATGAACCATGTCCGGGTCGTGGATTCGGGAATTACCCCGCTAATTGGCAGCCCGGTGGTAGGCGTCAAGCCTGGGACCCGGCCAGCTTCCGGGTCGTCAGGGCTTCGGTATCCCGGAAGGGGCGGCCGTCGGGCCCGAGCAGGTCGTGGAACCAAACTTTCGGAATCGCCGTGTACGGGTGGTCCCACGATTCCCAGGGAAAGTAGGTCTGTGTCTTTCCGGCAACCAGACCCCAATTGATCGCACCGACGTTGTGGCGCTTGGCAACTGGCAGAATTCCCTCGACGGTGCTGCCCCGGGGCCGGGCCATGTACTCGGTGCACAGAATCGGTCTGCCCAGCGGGGCAAGCTCGCCGATCCGCGACTCGAAGCCCGCGGGCTCGGCGTAGGAATGGAACGTGATCACGTCGGCGTTGGCGAGCTGGATATCGCTGATTGCGCTGCGGCCCTGCGGCTGTCCCCAATCACCGCGCCACACGCCACTCGTGAGCGGCTGACTGGGATCGACCGCGCGCGCCCAGCGGAAGACCTGGGGGAGCAGGTTAGCGACCAACTGATCCTTGTCGCCGCGCTCGGCGTTCTTGTACTGGCGCGCCGGGTTGTCGGGCTCGTTCCACAAGTCCCAGCCGAGAACGCGGTCGTCGTTGCGGAATTGGGTCAATACGGCGGTGACGTAGTCGCGCATGACGCCGGCATAGCGGGGGTCGCCGAGCCGTTCGGCGCCCGGGCTCTGCACCCAGCCGGAGTTGTGCACCCCGGGCCGCGGGGGGCGTTGCCGGCCGGCCCTGGGCGCCGGGTCCCAGCACGAGTCGAAGAACACGAACAGCGGTTTGATCCGATGGCGCGCTGCGATGCCGACGAACTGCGCCAGCCGCGTTTGGAAGCCGCGCTGGTCCTGGGCCCACAGCTGATCGTGAAGGAACACCCGCGCGGTGTTGTGCCCGTAGAACCGGGCCCAGCCGAGCTCGGTGTCGATGCGGCGGGGGTCGAAGGTGTCGGCCTGAAACATCTCGAGCTGGTTGATGGCGTTGGAGGTGATGTAGTTCGATCCGACCAGGAACCCTTGCGCCTGATACCAGCGGTTGGCGCGATCGGCGGACCAGCGGCCCGGTTCCTCCGCGGAGGCGCGCGGGGCTCGCGCCAGCGCGGTGCCCGCTGCCAGCAAAATTGGCAGCTTGAGGGCCGTTCTTCGTTGCACGATGTGACGATAGGTTTTCCGGGCATTTTCCCCGGGATTTCCTCAGCGCGTCGCACCGGCTTGACGTGGGAATTGTTACCCCATCGTCACCTGGCACCGGTTCCTGCCCGGCCAACCATTCCCCAGCACAAATTTTGTAGACAACAATAGTTGCCTATTGCTACTATCGCCTCACGACATCATTCGATGTGTGGAGGAGTAGCCCGTGCAGGCACTGTCATTCGATCCGGCCGCCGCCGGCATCGGGTCCGACGTCGTCCGCGGCGCCATGCAGGGCCTGCAGGCCGGTGTCACCGCATCGCCATCGACCACCGCCCTGGTGCCGGCCGGGGCCGACGAGGTGTCGGCGCAGGCGGCCCTCGCGTTCGCCGCCGAGGCCACCGCGTTTCTGGCGCTGAACACGGCGGCGCAAGAAGAGCTGGTCCGCACGGGCACGGCGGTACTCGACATCACCCGCATGTACTCGGAGGTCGACGCCGCCGCGGCCGGCAGCGTGCTTGGCCTCCGCCCGCCGGCCACCTACCCGCTGGCGGGGTAGCCAGCTACCCCGGCGCTGGACAGGTTCGCCACGGCGCGGACGGCAAAGTTACTTCAAACTTCACCCCCGAGAGCGCGATACTGAACCTGTGCCCGATCGAAACGTTTTAGGTGGTCCGCTGGAACCGTGCGGCACAGAACCACTTACCGGTTTCTACCGCGACGGCTGTTGCTCGACGGGACCCGAGGACCTCGGCCGGCACACGATCTGTGCGGTGATGACCGCCGAATTCCTGGAGCACCAGCGTTCCATCGGCAATGACTTGCTGACACCGGTTCCCGAATACCGGTTCCCCGGGCTGCTGCCCGGCGATCGCTGGTGCGTCACCGCGCTGAACTGGCTTCGCGCGCACCAGGATGGCTGCGCGGCGCCCGTGGTGCTGGCCTCCACGCATGAGCGCACCCTCGAGGTGGTGCCCCTGGAGGCGCTGCAGGAGCACAAGGTCGACGTGCCCGACGACTTGGCGAACCTGTAGGGCCCGCCCGGCGTTTGGCGTCTGTGTCATATTCTCTTCCGACGACGCGTCGAAAAGAGGATCCGGTGGGCTCTGCCGTTGACGACATCGACTTCGACGACCTGATCGCGCCCAAGCTGACCGACGTCCAACGCCAGATCCTGGAATTCACCGAGGCCAAACTCGTCGACTTCGACGTCGACCGGATGCTCGCGGAGGCGGTCGAGCAGGCGGGAACCGATGACCTCGACGACGTCGACGGCTTCGGTGACCGGCTCGCCGCGCACGTCGCCGCGATCGAAGCCGACCGGGGCCTGCGTCAGCTCACGCGCTCCTCGCTGCGGGAGCGAGTGGTGCGCCTGCTGCGCAACCGGTTGTCACTGACCGACCTCCTCAAGCGGTATCCCGAAATCGAGGCCATCCCGATAGAGAAGCCCTTCATCGTCGTCGGGATGCCGCGGTCCGGCACCACCCATCTGGTAAATCTCATCGCCGCCGACCCGCGCCGGCGGGCGTTGCCGTACTGGGAGAGCCAGGAACCGATCCCCGCCCGCGGGCAGGGCCCCGACATCTTCGGGGTCGACCCCCGTTACGCGCGAGCCAAATCCGAGCACGACGCGCTCATGGTCAGCGCCCCGGTCGTGGCCGCCATGCACGACCGATTCCCGGAGGCGATCGAGGAAGAAGTCGAACTGCTCGACCTGGACCTGGCCGCCTACGTCCTGGAATGGCATGCGCGCGTGCCGGACTGGCGCGACTACTACCTGGGGCTGGACCAAACCCGGCACTATGCATACCTGAGAAAAGTGTTGCAGGCGTTGACCTTCCTGCGCGGTCCGCGGACCTGGGTGCTGAAGAGCCCGCAGCACTGCGAGCAGCTCGGTCCGCTGATGGCGACGTTTCCCGACGCCACCGTGGCTTTCACGCACCGCGATCCCGTCGCCGTGATCCAGTCGGCGATCACGATGATGGCCTACTCCGACCGGCTGCGCCGAACCAGCATCGAGCCAGACTGGCTGCTGGACTATTGGAGCGACCGCGTGCACCGACTGCTCGGCGCATGCGTGCGCGACCGCGATCTGGTGCCGGCCGAACGCAGCATCGACATCGGCTTCCATCAGCTCAACGGCAACGAAATGCCGGTGCTCGAACGGCTTTACCGCTGCGGCGGCGTCGAATTGACACCGAAGGTGCGGGCTCGATTCCAGCAATACCTGGATGGCAATCGGCGCGGCAAACACGGCCGCATCCGCTACGACCTGCAGCGGCACTTCGGGATCACGGCCGACGAACTGCGCGGGCGATTCGACTTCTACTTCGACAAGTTCGACGTCCAGCCCGAAAGCTAGCCGGAAGGCAAACAGAGCGATGAGTTTCGAACCGGTCTACCGCAACAGGCCCGGCGCCGAAGCGATGCGGCCCGCCGCCGCCGAAAAGGCGGAGCAGATCGCGCCCGGACTGTGGTGCTCACCCGGGCTTTCCAATTCCTACCTGCTCACCACGACCGAGGGCCGGGTGATCGTCAACACCGGCATGGGCTTCGAGGGCCCGGTGCACCGCGCGAACTTCGATGCCGTCGACTCCTCGCCGGTGCGCTACATCGTCTTCACCCAGGGCCATGTCGACCACGTCGGCGGGCTGGACAGCGTGCGCGACCCGGACACGACCGTCGTGGCGCAGGCGAACTGGACGTTGTGGCGCGACGACAACGAACGCCTCATCCCGTATCGCGCCAGCCGCAGCGCCTTCGCGTTCAAGGACACCCTGGCGACCGGTATCCAAGCCATCCAGCGGCGCCTGGCTGGCACCCGGCTCGCCGGCCAGAGCGTTCCCGTCGTCGACCTCGACTTCGACGACACCTTGACCCTCGAGGTCGGCGACCGGCGGATGGAACTGATCTCCGTTCCCGGTGGGGAAACCACCGACTCACTGGTGGTGTGGCTGCCGAACGAGCGGATCTGCCTGTGTGGCAACGTCTTCGGCCCGCTGTTTGGGCACATTCCCAACCTGGTCACCATGCGCGGCGACCGGTACCGCGACGCGCTGACGGCCATCTCGTCGGTGGAGCGGGTGCGCGACCTGCAGCCCGAGGTCCTGGTGACCGGTCATTTCGAGCCGATAGCGGGTGCCGGGCTCATCCATGCCGAACTGACCCGGCTGCGCGACGCCATCCGGTACGTCCACGACCAGACCGTCGAGGGGATGAACGCCGGCAAGGACGTGCGGACCCTGATGCGCGAGATCGCGCTGCCCGCGGAATACGAAGTGGGGCAAGGCTATGGGAAGGTGGCCTGGGACGTGCGGGCCATCTGGGAGAACTACTCCGGCTGGTTTCACCACGAGTCGACCACCGAGCTGTATCCGGTCGGGTTCGACGCCGTGGCCGCCGACGTGGTCGAGCTGGCCGGCGCGGACGCATTGGTGGACCGGGCGCGGGAGCACCTCGCCGCGGGCCGCCCGCTGCAGGCCATCCATCTCGCCGAGCTCCTTTCGGCGGACCATGCGGGGGCGCGGGCCGTACTGCGGAACGCCCATGAAAAGCTTCTGGCCGGCAGCACGAACTTCTGGGAAAGCGCCTGGCTCAGAAACCAGATAGCGAGGAACTCATGACGGCGCGCGTCAGCTTCGACTTCACCGGCACCACGGCGCTGATCACCGGCGCCACCAGCGGGATCGGGCACGCGACCGCGGTCTTGTTCCGCGATGCCGGGGCGCGCGTCGCCGTCACCGGGACCAAGCCGGCGGCGGCGGACTACGAGGCCGACCTGTCCGGTATGGAGTATCACCGGCTGCAGATCAGCGACGCGGATTCGGTGGACGCGCTGGCGCAGAAGTTCGCCGTCCTCGACGTGCTGGTCAACAACGCCGGCGCCAATTTCCCTGGCGGCCTTGACGAGTCGAAGCCCGACGGGTTCGAGGCGTCGGTCGCGCTGAACCTCACCGGGCCGTACCGGTTGACGGTCGGGCTCTACCGCGCCTTGAAGGCGTCGACCGCGACCGGCGGTGCCAGCGTGGTGAACCTGGCGTCGATGTCTGCGCTGCGGGCCGTCCCGTTGGTCCCGGGATACGGCGCGGCGAAGGCCGGGGTGGTGTGTGTCACCAGGAACCTCGCCGTCAAATGGGCCGGCAAGGGGATTCGGGTCAACGCGGTGGCACCCGGCGCCATCGACACCCCGATGACCGCGCCCATGCACGGTTCGGCCGAACTGGTGGAGGCCGAGCTGGCGCACATCCCGTTGCGCCGCTTCGGTTCCGTCGCGGAGATCGCGCCGACCATCGCCTTCTTGTGCACCGAGCAGAGCAGCTACACCAGTGGCGCGGTATTCGTCGTCGACGCCGCGTCGGACTGCGTCTGAGACTCAAGGAGAGACATGGCAATTGCGCTGCGACCCGAGGACTTCTACCACACCGGCGTCATCGTGCCCGACCTCGGCGCGGCCATGGCACGGCTGAGCGCGCTGGCCGGCTACCGGTGGATCAACCCGATGAGCTACACCTTGCCATTCCGCACGGCGAGCGGCGTCCGCGAATTGACCTCGACCATCGTCTACTCGTTGCAGAGTCCGCACCTCGAACTCGTGCAGGAGGTCCCCGGGAGCCCATGGACGGCCGCGCCGGGCAATGCGGTGCACCATCTCGGCTACTTCAGCGACAACCTGGCCGAGAGCGCGCGGGCGCTGGAGGCCAACGGCTTCACCCTGGAGATGACCGCGGATGTGCCCGGCTCCGAGCTCGGGCTATTCGCCTACTACACAGACGCTTCGGGCGCCCGCATCGAGATCGTGGACCGCGCGCTGTTTCCCGACTTCCCCACATTCCTGGAGTCGATGGCGGCCCCGCGGGAGGCATGACGTGTTGCTGACGGTGCTGCGCTTCAACTTCGCCTCCCCACACGGCGAACCGCGCACGCAGAGCGGGCTGTTGTCGGCCGCCCTCGAACTGGCGCAGTGGGGCGAGGCGCACGGAATCACCTCCATCAGCGTCGACGAGCATCACGCGACCGGACACGGCTGGAGCTGCAATCCCATCATGGCCGCGGCGATGTTCCTGGCCCGAACGACCACGCTGATCGCCAGCGTGGACTGTGCGCTCGGCCCGCTCTGGAACCCGGTCCGGCTCGCCGAGGACATCGCACTCGTCGACAACATCAGCCGGGGCCGGCTGCACACCACGGTCGGGCTCGGCTACCGCACGGTCGAATACGACGCCATGGGAGTCGATTTCGCGCGGCGGGGCGCGCTGATGGACAACCTGCTCGAGCGGATGCTGTCGGTGTGGTCCGGCGCCGACGCCGACGCGGGAATCTGCACCGGCACCTGGACCCGGCCGCACCCACCGCTGTACGTCGGCGGCGGCTCGCGCGCCACGGCGCGACGGGCGGCGCGCTTCCGGCTGCCGCTCAGCCTGGCCGACCACCTGCCCGACATCGCCGCCTACTACCGCGAGCTGTGTGCCGAGGCCGGCATGACGCCGGTCATCCTGATGCCGGGGCCGGTGAACCGCGGGATGATCTTCCTGCACGAGGACCCCGAGCGGGCGTGGGCCGAACTCGGCGACCACATCCTTTGGGAGGCGGTCACTTACGGCGGATGGTCGACCGATCAACGGTCCCTCATGCATCTGCCCGGCGTGCAGACGCTGGACGAGGTCAGAGCGTCCGGACGGTACCGCTTCCTGACCCCCGACGAGCTGATCGCGGAGGTGCGCGACGCCGACGACTACGGGCCGCTCGTGCAGCATCCGCTGGTCGGCGGCATGCCCGTCGACGAAGCGTGGAAGTCGGTCCAGTTGCTCACCGACAAGGTCCTGCCCGCGCTCAGCTGACGGCGCTAACTGCTAGGCGTCCCGGCGCTGCAGCCAGTCGGCCAGCGAACGGCCGGCGTCGAGGACATGCCGTTCGGCGATCGTGCGTGCCCGCTCGGCGTCTTTGTCGCCGAGCGCGTCGAGCAGCTCCCGGTGCTCGTCGAGCGAATGTTTCTCGTGCTCGGGGAACAGCGTGAGGAAGTTGCTCGGCACCACGCGCGCGGCCTGCTTGATCTGCGTGAGCAGTCGGGGCGAGTGCGCGGCGCGGTGGATCATCTGATGGAAGTGCCAGTTCGCCTCGCCGATGCTGTCGTCACCGGATCGGGCGACGACGTCCGCCGCGAGCTCGCGCAGCGCGTCGAGCTCGTCGGGCTCGATCCGCTCGGCGGCCCACGCCGCGGCCTGCCCGGTCAGCACCCCCAGAATGGTGAAGCTGTCCAGGACGTCGGCCGGGCTGATGCCCACCACCGTCACACCGCTGCGCGGCGCCACTTGCACCAGGCCCTCGAACGACAGCTCCAGCAGCGCCTCCCGCACCGGCGTCCGGCTGGTCGCGAATTCCTCGGTGATGGCATCCAGGTCGACCCGTGCGCCGGCCGGCAGCGCGCCGGTGAGTATGCGGTCCCGAAGTTCGCGGGCCGCGCGTTCGCGCACCGTGCCGGAGATGTCGATCGCGGCCATCCGGGAAGGATAGCAAATCGTGCATTTGGCGTTTGATATCTGAAATATCAGATGTTAGATTCCAGTCATGCGAACCGACAAGATGGCGCTCGTGGCGTTCATGCAGGCAGGGAGCACTTCGGTGTACGCCGGCTCGTGGCGGCACCCCGCAACGGAGCACCGGTATCTCGACGCCGCCTACTACGCCAAGATTGGTCGGCAGCTCGAGGAGGGCTGCTTCGACCTGATGTTCTTCGACGACCGACTCGCGATGCCGGGCGTCTACGGCGCCTCGGTGTCCGATGCGGTGGCCTTCGGCGCCCGCCCGGTCAAGCTGGACCTCGGCGTGGTGCTCGGGGTGCTGGCCGAGTCAACCTCGAAGATCGGGCTGGGCGCAACGTACTCGACCACCTACTACGCGCCGTTCCATGTCGCGAGAACGTTTGCGACGCTGGATCACCTCTCGGGCGGCCGGGCGGCCTGGAACGTGGTCACCTCGGTCAACGACAGCGAGGCGCAGAACTTCGGCGTCGACGCTCACCTCGGGCACGACGAACGTTACGACCGCGCCGACGAATTCATGGACGTGGTCACCGGGTTGTGGGACACCTGGGAGGATGACGCCGTGCTGCACGACCGGGCGGCCGGCCGCTACGCCGACCCCGGCAAGGTGCACGAGCTGGCGCATGTCGGCCAGTACTTCTCCGCCCGCGGACCGCTGACGGTGCCGCGCACGCCCCAGGGGCGGCCCGTGATCATCCAGGCCGGATCGTCGGGCCGCGGCCGCGAATTCGCCTCGCGGTGGGCCGAATTGATCTTCACCGGCGACCCCGGGATCGACGTCGCGCGCAGCCACTACGCGGATCAAAAGGACCGCATCGCCGACGCGGGCCGCGACCCCGCGGCCGTTCGCATCTGTCCGATGGCCTACGCCGTGGTGGGGGAGTCCGAGGCGCACGCCAAGGACCGCGAGGCCCTGTTCCTCAACGATCTGGTCCATCCGATGGCCTCGCTGACCTTGCTGTCGGAGCTGATGAACTACGACTTCGCGCAACACGATCTCGACGATGCGGTGACCGACGAACTCCTGGCCTCGGTGTCCGGCATTCGCGGCCTGGTGCAGAACCTGCGTGCTCACATCGGTGGGGACACTGTGACCCTACGCGACCTGGCCAACCACCGCGCCACCCTCCTGCAGGGGCCCCGCTTCGTCGGCACCGGTGAGCAGGTCGCCGACCAGATGGCGGAGTGGTTCCAAACCGGTGCCTGCGACGGATTCGTCCTGGCCGCAACGCATTTGCCCGGAGCCTTCGAAGACGTGGTGCGCATGGTCGTTCCGGAACTGCAACGTCGCGGCCTGTTCCGGACGCAGTACGAATCGTCGACGCTGCGGGGACACCTCGGGCTCGAACGCCCGTCGAACGCCCGGGTGCCCGCCGGTGCTTGACGGCCTACGGGTGCTCGACCTCGCCACCCTGGCCGCCGCCCCGCTGGTGGCGACCTATCTGGGTGAGTTCGGTGCCGACGTGATCAAGGTCGAAGAGCCGACGCGCGGCGACCCGATCCGGGGCTGGGGCAACCAGCGCGACGGCGTGGGACTGATGTGGAAGTCGATCTCGCGCAACAAGCGATCCATCACGCTGGACCTGCGCAGCGCGGAGGGGCAGGAGTTGGTGCGCAGGCTGGTGGAGCACGCCGACGTCGCCATCTTCAACACCCGGCCCCAGACGTTGCGCAAATGGGGCCTCGACTATGAGAGCCTGCGCGCGGTGAACGACCGGCTGGTGATGCTGCACATCACCGGCTACGGGCTGAGCGGACCCAAGAGCGAGCGACCGGGTTTCGGCACGCTGGGGGAGGCGATGAGCGGATTCGCGCACATCACCGGCCAGGCCGGCGGGCCGCCCACGCTGCCGCCCTTCATGCTGGCCGACGGCGTCGCGTCGCTGAACGCCGCCTACGCGGTCCTGATGGCGCTGTATCACCGCGACGTGCACGGCGGTCCCGGACAGCTGATAGACGTCAACCTGATCGACCCACTGGCCCGGCTGCTGGAACAGACCCTGCTGGGCTACGACCAGCTGGGGCTGGTGCCCGAACGGTCGGGAAACCGGTGGGACATCTCGGCGCCGCGCAACACCTATCGCACCGCGGACGGGCGGTGGCTGGCCATGTCCGGCAGTTCGCCTACGTTGGCGCTGCGGGTGTTCCGCGCCATCGGCCGCGACGACCTGTTGCACGACGCCGACTTCACCGACCCGCAGCGGCGCCTGGCACGGGCCCGCGAGGTCGACGAGGTGGTCGCCGATTGGGTTAGGACCAAAACACTTTCGGAGGCGATGGCGGTCTTCGACGCCCACGAGGTGGCCGCGGCCCCGGTTTATGACATCCGCGACCTGGTCGCCGACGAGCAACTCGCGCACCGGGAGGTGTTCGTTGCGGTCGAGGACCCACAGCTCGGGCCGATGACGGTGCAGGCCCCCGTCCCGCGTTTCTCTTCGGTCTCCGGCACGGTCGGGCACCTGGGGCCGCGCCTGGGCGAGCACAACGCCGAGGTGTACGGGGAGTTGCTCGGCATGACCGCGGCGGAGATCGATGACCTGCGCACGCGTGGCGTGCTGTGACGGAAGGAAATTCATGACACATCTTCTTCGCCGCTCCGAGCTGGCGGTGCCCGCGAGCAACGACAACATGTTCGACAAGGCGGCCGGCTGCGGCGCCGACCTGGTGTTCCTCGACCTCGAGGACGCGGTGCCCGCCGCGGTCAAGGAGGAATCGCGCGCCAAGGCGATCGGCGCGCTCAACGACCTCGACTGGGGGCGCACCGCGCGTGCGGTGCGGATCAACGGCCTGGACACCCGGTGGTGTCACGACGACCTGATCGAGGTGGTGACCAAGGCCGGTAAAAACCTGGACACCGTCATCATCCCGAAGGCCCGCCGGGCCCGTGACGTCTGGTGGGCCGACGTGCTGCTTACCCAACTTGAGTCAAAGCTGGTGCTGGACAAGCGGATTCGGCTCGAAGTGCTCATCGAGGAGGTCGAGGGGCTGGCCAACGCCGAAGAGATCGCCGTGGCCAGCCCCCGGCTGGACGCCCTCATCTTCGGAGTGGGTGACTTCTCCCTGTCGCAGGGCGCGCGGGTGGACACGAACTTCGTCCCGCTCGGCGAATACCCGGGCGATTTCTGGCATTACGCGCGCAACAAGGTGATCGTGGCCGCGCGGATCGCCGGCATCGACGCCATCGACGCGCCGTACCCCGATTACCGGGACCTGCCGGGGTACGAGCGCGACGCCCGGCGGGCCGCGCTGCTGGGCTACACCGGCAAATGGGCGATTCACCCCGACCAAGTCCCGGTCGCAAACCGGGTCTACGCGCCGACCGCCGACGAAATCGCCCGCGCCGAAACCAATCTCGCCGCTTATCGCGCGGCCGAGGCGCAGGGTCGCGGCGCGGTGGGGGTGAATGGCGTGCTGGTCGATGCCGCGCACGTGAAGATGGCGGAGGAGACGCTGGCCCGTGCCGCGCTGATCGACGGGGGCGCGCCCGCGGTCACGCCGTGAGCCCGCTCAGGTCTGGGCGCCCGCCGAGGCGCTGCACCGTGGCGCTGGCGGCGGCCGACGCGCGCCTGCCCGCCTGCGGTGGTGACGCGCCGTCCCGCAAGGCGGCGATGAGCGCGGCCACGAAGGCGTCGCCGGCGCCGGTCGGGTCCACCACGTCCACGTCGGCGAATTCGAACAGCTCGCTGCCGCCCTTCCAAACCAACAGATCGCCGACATCGGGGACCGCCAGGGCGACCAGGTCGGGACCGGAGGTCAGCAGGTTGTCGCCCTTGCCGCCGAGCAGCTCGTTGCGCTGCAGGATTGCGGTGGACTTGCCCGGCGTCGGCGGCCCGTCGGCACGCAGGACCAGGTCGCGCGCGATCTGGCCGACGACCACAACACTCATGGCTACAAGGTGCCCATTTTCGCCCGATGTCACGCGTTGGCGATCAGTGTTCGATCCACCGCCTGCGGGCGCCGCGCGAGCGCGCGTTCTGATCTAAGGTTCAATGGGGTCATGGCGGACCGCACGCCCCGGGTGGCGATCCTCGACGACTACGCCGGCGTGGCCCTGCGGCTGGCCGACTGGTCGCCGGTGCAAACACGTTCCCGCATTACCGTTTTCGATCGGCACCTCGCCGAGGAAGAGGCCGCCGACGCGCTGCGGCCCTTCGACGTGATCTGCACGCTGCGCGAGCGGATGGCACTGCCGCGGACGCTGCTGGAACGGCTGCCGAACCTGAAGCTGATCACCATCGTCGGCAGAAGACTGCCCAACCTGGACATGGCCGCGGCCACCGAGCGGGGGATCCTGGTCGCGCATACCGACTTCGCTCACCCGCGTTTTCGCTCCGTGCACGACGCCACCCCCGAATTCGCCTGGGGCTTGCTGATCGCCACGGTGCGCAACCTGGCCGAGGAACACCGACGGATGCGAGACGGCGCCTGGCAGACGACGACGGGCCTCACGCTGTCCGGTAAGACGCTCGGGCTGCTCGGCCTCGGCCGGGTGGGCAAGCGGATGGCCGAATACGCGCGGGTTTTCAACATGGAAGTCCTTGCGTGGAGCCAAAACCTCTCGGCGGACGCCGCCGCGGCGGCCGGTGCGCGCCGGGTCGAGAAGGCGGTGCTGTTCGCCGAGTCCGACGTCGTCTCCATTCACGTGGTGCTCTCGGAACGCACGCGAGGGCTGGTCGGCGAAACCGAGCTCGCCCTGATGAAGCCGCACGCCTACCTGATCAACACGTCGCGGGGCCCGATCGTCGACGAGGCCGCCATGATCACCGCGCTCGAAGCCGGACGCATCGCCGGCGCGGGGCTCGACGTCTACGATGTCGAACCGCTGGCGCCCGATCACCCTTTGCGGCTGCTGCCCAATGTGACCCTGTCTCCCCACCTTGGCTACGTCACCCGCGAAATGCTCGGCGCCTTCTACGCGGACACCGTGGAGGCGGTGACCGCCTGGCTGGACGGGGCCCCGGTGCGGATTTCCAACCCCGAGGCATCGCGGGGTTGATCAGCTGTGCTTCCGTTTCCAGTGCGGGCTCTTGACCGCTTCGAGGGCCTCGGTGACATACCGGTCCAGCGGCCACGGTCGGCCGGACTGGCGCACCCATTGCTGGAAGCCGAAATCGGCTGCCGCGAAGGCGAGTTGGACCAGCAGCCCGGGGCGGATGTCGACGTCGGGGTTCACGCCCATGCGCTCGCCGATCAGCTTGGCCGCCCGCTCTTTGTCGGCGGGCGTGTGCACGGTGACTTTACGGAGGAAATCGGGGGCCACCAGCAGCGCTTTCCGCCACTCGTCGGTGTCGGCCTGGTCGAACGATCGGGTGCGCGTGACGATGGCGTTGATCAGCGCGACGTCCGGCGCCTCGCTGGCGGGCCGCTGCTCGAGCAGGTTGACGATCGCGGCGCCGCCATGGCGAACGGGCCCGAGCAACAGCTCTTCCTTCGTCGGCACGTGCCGGAAGAAGGTGCGCGGCGAAACTCCTGCGGCGGCGGCAATCTCCTCCGTTGTCACGGCGTCGTATCCGCGTTCGACGAAGAGCCGGAACGCGGCGCGCCTGATGTCTGCCCGAATCTGTGCGCGCTGCCGATCGCGCAGCGACTCGCCTCTGGTCGGAGAGGTCACCGGAAGCAGCCGATCCCACCGTCGACGTGAATGGTCTGCCCGGTGATGAACGTCGCGTCGGTGCCGAGCAGGAACGCCACCAGCGCGCCCACATCGGTGCGGACATCGCCGATCCGTTTCATCGGCACCCGTCCCACGGCCTTCTCGTACTCCTTGGGCGCGAACGATTTCCAGAACTTGACGCCGTCCGACTCGGCGAACGGGCAGATGACGTTGACGCGGATGTTGTCGCGCCCCCACTCCAGCGCGGCGACCTTCGACAGGCCCCGGATCGCCTCCTTGGCGGCGGCGTAACCGCCCCACTTGGGTTCGCCGCCCGTGCCCGTCCCCGATCCGAGGTTGACGATCGACCCGCCGCCCGCCTCGACCATCACCGGGTGCACGGCTTGCATGAGCAGAAAGCTCGCCCGCGGGCCCACCTCGTGACCGAGCGCGAAATCCTCCGTCGTGATGTCGACGAACGCCTTGGGCTCGTTGGTGGCGATCGCGTTGTTGACCAGGCCGTGCACCGCACCGAAGGCGTCGACCGTGGCCGTCACGATGCGCCGGGCGCTGGCCGGGTCGCGCAGGTCGGCGGTCAGCTTCTCGACGCGTCCTATCGAGGACAGCTCGGCGGTCGTCGCCCCCAGCAACTCGTCCTGGATGTCGACCAGCAGCACCGCCGCACCGCGTTCCAGCAGCGCGGCGGCGACGCCCTTGCCCACGCCCTGGGCGGCGCCGGTGACGATCGCGACGTGGCCGCGCATCGAGGACGGGTGGCTGTAGGTCATGTCGCGGCGAGGCCGGCGGCCGGGCGCCCGGCGAACAAGGGGAGGTCGAGGTAGGTCTTGATGCCGGGCCCGGCGGCGCAGACGTCGGGGATGGCGTTGACGCAGTGGTTGGCCGTGGCCACCACGCCCGGATTCTTCACCAGCCCTTGGGCGATCGTCTCGGGCTGCAGACCCTTGAAGGTCAGGCTCACGGTGGGATCACCGGTGATCTCGACCTCGAAGCGCTCCCCGCGCCCACCGAAATTCCAGGCCGGCTCCAGGTTTTCCTCACCCATCAACCAGTTGACCGCCGCGGTGATGACCGGTTCGCCGCCCACGAGGGCCTGCCAGCGGAACCGCCGGGCGGCGACCTTGCCCGTCGTGATCGGGAACGGCGCATAGTCGATGTCGGCGGTCGCCACCGCGACGTCCTGGATGGTCCGGATGTTGGGGTCGATCCGAAAACCCATGTGGTCGGCGATCATTCGCACCGACTGCTTGAAGCCCGCGTCCAGCAGTCCGGCCATGGGCCCCTGCATGGCTTCCTCAGGGGTGCCGCCGAAGCCCATGATGTAGCGCACCACGTCCGGGGCGTTGTAGGTGCGGATGTCGGAGAACTCCTCCGCCCGGATGTGGGTCACGGCCGACGAAAGCGACGACAGCATCAGCGGGAATCGTTCCGTGATGCCCCCGGGGTGGATCCCCGAACCGTGCAGGGTCACCCCGCCTCGGACAGCGGCGTCGGCGACGGCCTGGTGCCGCGCGTTGCCGGGGTCGGGGTATACCCAGCCGACGGGGGTGACAACGTTCTTACCGGATCGCAGGATCGCGATGACCTCGTCATCGTTGGGCACCAGCGGGCTGTACACGACACAGTCGGCGTCCAGCGCCAGGATGTCGTCGATGCTGGAAGTGGCGGTGACACCGAGGTCCTGGATTCCGAGGATCCGACCGACGTCGACGCCGTTCTTCTCGGCGCTGTGCACCCAACAGCCGGCCAGCTCCAATTGGGGATGATTCAGGACGCACGCGATGGCCGCTTTGCCGACGCCCCCGGTCGCCCATTGGATGACGCGGAGCTTGGACGGACTGCTCATCTTGTGACCTCCGAATGTGATGCCTTTACACGCCGCCGACCGAAATGGCACAGTATGACCCGCTGACAGTGACTGTCAACATTGGCTTCGGGTAGGAAGGCCTGTCATGAGCGTCCTGGACGGCAAGGTCGCGGTCGTCACCGGAACCAGCCGCGGTGTGGGGGTCGGGATCGCCCACGAACTGCTGCGCGCGGGTGCCACCGTCGTCGGTTGTTCGCGTTCGCCGCTCGACGCCATGCCCGGTGTCGAACCCGAGTGGGCGGCGCGGGCCTCCCAGAAGGTCTGCGACCAAGGCGACTACCGCGCGATCGACTCCTTCGTTTCCGACGTCGTCGCCGAGCACGGCCGGATCGACATCCTGGTGAACAACGCCGGCGGCACCGTGCCGGCGCCGCATGCCGAAGGCATTCCCGAACTGGTGCAACGCATTCAGGGCGCGCCCGGCAGCGACGACGAGTATGAGCGCACGGCGCTGTTCCACGCGTTCGCCGTGCAGATGAACCTGATCAGCCCGCTGTGGTTCGCCATCCGCGCCTACCGGCAGATGCGCACCCAGGACGGCGTCGGCTGCATCATCAACATCTCCAGTGGGGCCGGGCATCCGGCGGGATCGCCGACGTTGGTTTCCTACGGCGCGGCCAAGAGCGGACTCAACCATCTCACCCGCTCGCTGGCCGAGGAGTGGGGGCCCAAGGTGCGGGTCAACTGCGTCGCGCTGGGACCGACGATGACCGAGAACTTCCGGTCGTTCGTGCTGCCCAAGGACGACCCAACCGGCGCAAAGTATTTCGCGGCCGTCCCGCTGCGGCGGGCGGGCGAGCCCGCGGAGGTGGGCAGGGTCTGCGTGTTCCTGGCCGGCGGGCAGGCCGACTTCGTCAACGGCACCACCATCGAATGTGACGGCGGCATGCTGCCCGGCGTGCTGTACGAAGCGGGCCTGAAGACAATCACCGATCTGCTGTAATCGTGACCATGAGTAGTTCCTTGGAGCCCACCGCCGAGCAGTTCGCAGCCCTGGCCGGGCGGCCCGCCGATGCGCCGGTGGTGATGGTCAACCTGTTGAAGTTCAAGGCATCGGGGGGCCTGGAGTCCTACCGGCGCTACGGCCAGGAGGTCGCTCCCCACCTGCAGCGCGTGCGCGCCACCGTGCGCTACGCGGGAACCGCGCCGGCCTTCGTGATCGGCGACGGCGAAAGGCCTTGGTGGGACGCCATTCTGATCGTCGAGTACCCGACACCACAGGCGTTCATCGACATGGTAAGCACGCCGGAGTATGCGAAGGTGCACGAACATCGCGCCGCCGGTTTGGAGCGCGGTGACCTGATCGCGACGTCGGTATGGTCACTGGTGGCCGACTGATCCCTAGAGCTTGTAGCCGATGGCGCGCAGCAGATCGTGGCGCTCGGCCACCTCGCGTTCGCCTTCCACCCCGACCGGAGTCTGCCCATCGATGACGCCGACGATGCCGCGCCCTCGTGGAGATACCGCAACGATGACATCAACCGGATTGGCTGTGGCGCAGTAGATCCCGCACACCTCGGGCACCGCCTTCACGGGGTTGAGGACATTGACGGGAAAACCCTCGCGCATGAAGATCACGAAGCTGTGTCCGGCCGCGATGGCCAGCGCGGCACGTGTCGCCATTTCGACCAGATCCGCGTCGTTGCCGCTGCGGCGCACCAACCGCGGCCCGGACGCCTCGCAGAAGGCCACTCCGAACCGCAGCGACGGGCTCACCCCGGCCAGGGCCTCGTGCAGGTCCTCGACCGTTTTGATGAAATGCGCCTGGCCGATGACCACGTTGACATCCTCTGGCTTGTCAACGGCCACCACGTCCCAGGTCAACTCTGTCGTCGTCACGAGCCCATGCTGCCACCGGTTGTGCCCGGCCGAAAGCTTCTCGTCGCCGGCCGGCGCAACCAGGGGACCAATGGCCGTCACGCAGGGTCGAAAGACCCGTTTTAACAACCGCCTGTAGTCGATAGCGTCTGTTTTTAACGGCACCTTTCGGTAGGGGAAAGAGCGGCCGTGCGATCCGCGACGGAGGAGTTGCCCCAGACCTCGCAGGCCGCCCGGTGGGGAGTTGGCCACCGGTCGCAGAGTCATTCCACCGCAACAACTTTGAATTAACCGAGCTGGCAAGGAGTGCAGCCATGACCGTTCTGATGACAGGGTTCCCCGGCTTTCTCGGTAGCGCGTTGCTGCCGGGCATCCTCAAACGCACCGGCGATTCGGCCATCTGTCTGGTGCAGCCGAAGTTCGGCAGACTGGCACAGCGACGCGTGCAGGAACTGAGCTCTGCGGAACCGTTCGTCGAGGGGCGGATCCGGCTGGTCGAAGGTGACATCACCCAACCCGGACTCGGCCTCGCAGCGGATGCCCTCGCGGATGTCAGCGAGGCGTGGCACCTGGCCGCCGCATATGACTTGGCGGTGCCGCGCGACGTGGCGTTTCGGGTCAACGTCAACGGCACCCGGAACGTCCTGGACGCGCTCGGGCGCTGCCCCTCCCTGACGCGCTTGCACTACTTCAGCACCTGCTATGTCAGCGGCCGCTACGCCGGCCCCTTCGGCGAGGACGACCTCGAAGTCGGCGCGCCGTTCAACAACCACTACGAAGAGACCAAGCACCTCGCCGAGGCGGACGTGCGCTGGCACATGTCCGCGGGCATGCCCGCGACGATCTATCGCCCCTCGATCGTCGTCGGCGACAGCCGCACCGGGGAGACACAGAAATACGACGGCCCCTACTTCGTCATGCAGTGGCTGCTGCGACAGCCCCGGCACGCGATCCTGCCGATGGTGGGTGACCCCACGACGACGCGCGTCAACGTCGTCCCGCGCGACTTCATCGTCGACGCCGTCGCATACTTGAGCGGCCTGCCCGCTTCCGAGGGGCGCACCTATCAGCTGGCGGACCCGCGCCCGCTCACGGTCGAGGAGATGACCGACACGCTGGCCCAGGCAACGGGTCGCGAACTCATCAGGGTCCCGCTGCCCCTGAAATTGACCAAAGCGTCGCTGGCACACGTTCCGGGGCTGCACCGCCTGATGCGGATCCCTCCCGAAGCGGTCGATTACTTCGCCCAGCCCACGTTCTACCTGACCGATCACTGTCGGGCCGACCTCGCCGGCAGTGGTATCGAGGCGCCCGCGTTCCGCAGCTATGTCGATCGGCTCGTGGACTACATGCGCAGCCATCCCGATATCAGCTCGGCGGCGATGTTCTAAGGAGCGCCTCGCCCCGGCGTGAGTCGCGGTCTAATGGGTGGATGGAACTGATGATGCCCACCGACGCGATATTCCTGCTGGGAGAGTCGCGGGAGCATCCCATGCACGTCGGCGGCTTGCAGTTGTTCGAGCTGCCGGAGGGCGCCGGCCGCGGCTTCGTCCGGGATCTCTACGACCGCTTGGTTGCGCAGCAAGACTTCCAGCCCACCTTCCGCAAGCACCCGGCGGCGTTCGTCGGCGGCATCGCAAACCTGGGTTGGGCCTACGACAAAGACATCGACATCGACTACCACGTCCGGCGCTCGGCGGTGCCGTCGCCCGGCCGAATCCGTGAATTGCTCGAGCTGACTTCGCGGTGGCACAGCAGCCTGCTGGATCGGCATCGTCCGCTGTGGGAGACGCACATCATCGAGGGCCTCAAGGATGGGCGGTTCGCCATCTACACCAAGGTCCACCACGCGCTGATCGACGGCGTCTCCGCGCAGAAGCTGATGCAACGCGCGTTGTCGACGGACCCCGGCGACCCCGACGTCCGCGCGCCCTGGAGCCTGCCCAAACCCAAGCGCAAGAGCAGCCCGGTGAGCCCGCTGAGTTCCGTGCTGCATGTGGCCGGATCCCTTGCGGCGCTTGCCCCGTCGACCCTTTCGCTGGCGCGTGCGGCGCTGCTCGAGCAGCAGCTGACGTTGCCCTTCGGGGCTCCGCGCACCATGCTGAACGTCAAGATCGGCGGCGCACGCCGCTGCGCCGCGCAGTCATGGTCGTTGGACCGCATCAAAAGCGTCAAGAACGCGGCCGGCGTGACCGTCAACGATGTCGTCCTGGCGATGTGTGCGGGTGCCCTGCGCTACTACCTGCTCGAGCAGAACGCGCTGCCGGACACACCGCTGATCGCGATGGTCCCGGTGAGCCTGCGCACCGAAGACGAGGCCGACACCGGGGGCAACCTCGTCGGCGCCATTCTGTGCAACCTCGCCACCGACAGCGACGATCCCGCTGAGCGGCTGCAGATCATCAGCGATTCGATGCGCAGCAACAAGAAGGTGTTTTCGCAGTTGCCCCGCTTCCAGGCACTGGCGCTGTCCGCGATGAACACGTCAGCGCTGGCTTTGGCGGCGGTTCCGGGCTGGGTGGCCTCCACGTCGCCGCCGTTCAACATCATCATTTCCAACGTGCCGGGGCCGACTCAGCCTATCTACTACGGGGGCGCCCGGCTCGACGGCAACTACCCGCTGTCCATCGCGCTGGACGGGCAGGCGCTCAACATCACCCTGTCCAACAACGCCGGGAACCTGGACTTCGGCCTGGTGGGATGCCGGCGCAGCGTGCCGCACCTGCAGCGGCTACTCGCGCACCTGGAGTCGTCGCTCAAGGACCTGGAACGTTCGGTCGGGTTCTGACCGGATGCCGAAGCTCAGTGCGGGCGTGCTGTTGTACCGGACCCGCGACGGCGCCGTCGAAGTCTTGATCGCACATCCGGGTGGGCCGTTCTGGGCGCGAAAGGACAACGGGGCCTGGTCGATTCCCAAGGGGGAGTACGCCGACGGCGAGGATCCCTGGGCCGCCGCGCAACGCGAGTTCGCCGAGGAGCTCGGGCTGTCGGTGCCGGCCGGACATCGGCTGGACCTCGGGCAGCTGAAACAGCCCGGTGGCAAGGTGGTCACCGCCTTCGCCGTCTGCGGCGACCTCGACGTTACCGACGCGCGCAGCAACACCTTCGAAATGGAGTGGCCGAAGGGGTCGGGCACGTTGCGGCAATTCCCGGAAGTCGATCGGGTGGGCTGGTTTTCGGTGGCGCAGGCGCGCGGCAAGCTACTCAAAGGCCAGCTTGGATTTCTGGACCGGCTGATGACGCATCCGGACTTGGCGGGTTTGGACGAAGGGGCTTGACGTGCGGCGACGTCGGTGCGCCGCGCCGCTGTGCACAATGTCTTCATGACGTCCGCGCCTGCCGAGCAGGCCGAATCCCAAGGGCTGCTGCTGCAGCTGCTGGACCCGGCCAACCGGCCCGACCCGTATCGACTCTGTGCGCGGTTTCGTGACGGCGGAGCGCTGCGACTGCCCGAAGCCAACCTGGCCGTCTTCTCGAGCTACCGAGATTGCGACGAGGTGTTGCGGCACCCGTCGTCAAGCAGCGACAACGTCAACTCGACGGTCGCCAAGCGGCAGGCCGAGGCCGGTAGGGCGCCACGCAGGCAGGGCCCGCCGGGCTTCTTGTTTCTCGATCCGCCCGACCACACCCGGCTGCGCAGGCTGGTCAGTAAGGCGTTCGCGCCGAAGGTGGTCAGCGCACTGGAGCCCGACATTCGGTCGCTGGTCGACCGAATGCTCGGTCGGATCGCCGAAAAGGGTCACTTCGACGTTGTCGAGGATTTCGCGTATCCGTTGCCGGTAGCGGTGATCTGCCGGCTGCTCGGCGTGCCGCTCGACGACGAGCCGCGGTTCAGCCGCGCGTCTGCGTTGCTGGCTCAGGCGCTGGACCCGTTTTCGACAATCACCGGCGTGCCGCCGGACGTCGCGAGCGAGCGGCAACGGGCCGCGGCGTGGCTGCGCCAATACTTCCACGGTCTGATCGAGCGCCGCCGATCGCGACCTGGCGACGACCTGCTGTCGGGACTGATCGCGGTGGAGGAGTCCGGAGATCAACTGACCGAGGACGAAATTGTCTCGACCTGCAATCTGCTCTTGATCGCGGGACACGAGACCACGGTGAATCTGATCGGGAATGCCGTGTTGGCGATGCTGCGCAATCCCGGGCGGTGGACCGCTCTGGCCACCGACGCCGGCCGGGCACCGGCGATCGTGGAAGAGACCCTGCGTTACGACCCGCCTGTGCAACTCGTCGGCCGAATTGCTCTCGCCAACATGATGATTGGCGGCACCGAGGTGCCCGCGGGCGATGTCATGATGTTGCTGATCGCCGCCGCCCACCGTGACCCTGCGGAGTTCGACCGACCCGATACCTTCGATCCGGATCGTCCGGCGTTGCGGCACTTGGGATTTGGCCGCGGAGCCCACTACTGTCTGGGGGCGCCCCTGGCCCGGTTGGAAGCCGGCGTGGCCCTGTCGGCGATAACGGCGCGCTTCCCGAACGCGCGGCTGGCCGGCGCGCCGCAATACAAGGCCAACGTCACGTTGCGCGGACTGTCGCGCCTCTCCGTCGCGGTCTAGATCAGCCGCGCTCCCACGGCGCGCTCTCGCCCATCTTCTTGTAGTACTTGGCCAGGTGGCTTTTGACCCGCTCGACGTCCGCCTTCGGCAGGTCGATGCCCCCGCGCGCACCGTCCATGATGGCGCCGGCCGCCATCACTCCCCGCGGCACCGCCTTGAGGTCCCCACCGACGACGTCGGCGATCAACAGCTTGTACGCCGTGAAGTTGTCCCTCTTGCCGTTGTCGTACCAGACGTGGGCGTCGCGGTACTTCTGGTTCGGCGCGTCCTCGGCCCCGGCCCACTTGCGGACCCGCTTTTCGGCGGCGTCACCGTCCCATTTGCGGTCTCGATCGGTCAACGCAAGGTCTTGAAACGCTGTCACTGACATGTAGGTTCGCGTGCCCGGCCATGGCGGTCGTTAAACGTGCCGATTTCCGGTGATCGACCGGCCAAGTAAGCGGTAGCGTCGTTGATGCTGGCGGTGCCGTCGACTGTGTTCGCCACCTCAGGTGCTCGGCGACGCACCGGCGGCGATCTGGACGGGAGACCACCATGAAGCGCTGCATCGTCGGAGGGCTGGCTGCCGCGCTGACGGCCGGCGGGCTGATCGCCTTGGCTCCGCCGGCCGGCGCCGGGTGCCAGTACGGGGGAGCCTTTCTCAGCAAGTGCGACGGACCCGTCCAGCCTGACGGCACGTGGCAACGTTGCGTGGGATTTACTCACCTGATCTGGAACGGCGCCAGTTCCTACCTAGTGCCCGATAAGCGCTGCGACGTGATGGGTCCTGACCAGTACCCCGGGGATCCCGCCTTCGCCGACCCGCCGACGCACATCGACGGCTGAGCCGAGACAGCCTCGAGCCGTGGTGTTCACTCCTAGCCCGATCCCAGGCCGGGCACGATGTCACCGAGGCTGAAGGTTACCGGCTGCTCGAGTTGTTCGTATGTGCACGAGCGTGGTTCGCGGTCTGGGCGCCACCGGTTGAACTGCGCGGTGTGACGGAAACGCCGCCCTTCCATGTGGTCGTAGCGGACCTCGACCACGCGCTCCGGCCGCAGCGGCACGAACGAAAGATCCTTTCCGGCGTTCCAGCGCGAGAATTCGTTCTTGCGCGGCGTTCGTTCGCCCGCCTCGTGGGCGGCCCAGCTCCACGGGTGGCCTTCGAAATCGGTGACGAGCGGCTGCAGTTCGGCGAACAGGCGCCGCCGTTCGGCCATCGGGAAGGCGCCGATCACGCCGACGGACGCGAGTTGGCCGTCCTGTTGGTAGAGCCCGAGCAGCAGCGAGCCGATCGCGTCACCGCCGGACTTGTGCACGCGATAGCCGGCGACCACGCAGTCGGCGGTCCGCTCGTGCTTGATCTTGAACATGACGCGCTTGTCGGGCTGATAGGTGACGGTCAGTGGCTTGGCGATGACACCGTCGAGGCCGGCCCCCTCGAATTCGTCGAACCAGCGGTGCGCGATATCGATGTCGGTGGTGGCCGGCGTGACATGGATCGACGGGCCGGATCCCGCCAGCGCGTCGACGAGGGCGGCGCGCCGCTCGCTGAACGGTCGCCCCGTGTAGTCGTCGTCGCCCACGGCAAGCAAGTCGAACGCGATGAAGGACGCCGGCGTCGCCTCGGCCAGCATCCGCACCCGCGAATCCGCCGGATGGATGCGTTGTTGTAGCGCCTCGAAATCCAGGCCGTGGTCGGTGGCGATGACGATCTCCCCGTCTATCACGCAGCGCTCGGGCAGCTCCGCCCGCACCGCGGCCACCAACTCGGGGAAATACCGCGTCATGGGCCGCTCGTTGCGACTGCCCAGCTCGACTTCGTCCCCGTCACGGAAACAGATGGACCTGAAGCCGTCCCATTTCGGCTCGTATGACGCGCCCGGCGGAATCGACCGCACCGGTTTGGCCAGCATCGGCGACACCGGGGGCATCACAGGTAGGTCCATAGCCTAATTGTGCTGGAATCGTGTGTATGGCCGCTGCAGAAGAGCTCGACGTAGACGGTATTGCGGTGCGCCTGACCAGCCCGGACAAGGTCTATTTCCCCAAGCTGGGCGCCAACGGCACCAAGCGTCGGCTAGTCGAGTACTACCGCGCCGTGGCGGGCGGTCCGATGCTCGACGCGCTGCGCGACCGGCCCACCCATCTGCAGCGCTTCCCGGACGGCATCGACGGCGAGGAGATCTACCAGAAGCGGATTCCGCGGCACCATCCCGACTATCTGCAGACCTGCCGGGTGACGTTCCCCTCGGGACGCACCGCGGACGCCCTGAAGGTGACGCACCCGTCGGCGATCGTGTGGGCGGCACAGATGGGCACCATCACGTTGCACCCGTGGCAGGTGCGCTGTCCGGACACCGACCATCCCGACGAGTTGCGCGTCGATCTGGATCCGCAGCCTGGGGTCGCTTTCGAGCAGGCGCGTACGGTCGCGGTCGACGTCTTGCGACCGTTGCTCGACGAGCTGGGCCTGGTGGGATACCCCAAAACCTCCGGCGGTCGCGGGATCCACGTGTTTCTCCGGATCGCCACCGATTGGGATTTCATCGAGGTGCGCCGCGCCGGCATCGCGCTGGCCCGCGAGGTAGAGCGACGCGCGCCGGAGGCGGTCACCACCGAATGGTGGAAGGAGAAGCGGGGCGCGCGGGTCTTTCTGGACTTCAATCAGAACGCCCGGGACCGCACCATGGCGTCGGCTTACTCGGTGCGGCGCACCCCGATCGCGACGGTATCGACGCCGCTGACATGGGATGAACTGGCCGACGCGGAACCCGACGACTACACCATTGCGACGGTTCCCGACCTGGTGAAGGGCCGCCGGGACCCCTGGGCCGCAATGGATGAGGTGGCGCAGTCGATCGCGCCATTGATCGAGATGGCCGAGGCCGACGAAGAGCGCGGCCTGGGCGACATGCCGTATCCGCCGAATTACCCGAAAATGCCGGGCGAACCGAAACGCGTTCAGCCCAGCCGGGATACGAACCTGAAGAAAGACCACAAGTAGGGGTGAGCTAGCTTTGGCCCGCGCGCCGGCGGGTTGTCGGGCTTTGATTCGCTCGTGTCACAGCGCCCAGGCAACTTTTCACCGTGGCCACGCGCTGATGCGGGCGATAAATGGCCGCAAAAGACCGCAGCCCGACCCCGTGAGTCGTTCGGAGCTACCGGGTTTCGGCACGGCTGCGCGCCGAGGTATCAAGCAAGCGCGCCAAAGGCAGCGTGGTTCTCTGTGTGTCACCCCCTCTATGTCATGGCGCGGCACATCTCAAGGCGATGCGCCAGCCATTTGAAAGCGCCTGAGCACCAGCCGCTTTCAAATAGTCACGCGGCGGGGATCAGTACGCTGACTGGCACCCGCAAGCGTGCCAGTCAGCGCATCCCGCCGACGTCGCGAAGGGCCAAGCCCTATGGCGAGCAGGTGATTCCGGTGGGCGAACCGGTGCACGAGATGGTTGGGAATGTGCAACCGGAGCTTGTCAACGCGGTGAATGCCAGGACCAGGCCGACAACAACCTTGCACTTCAAACGAGACATGAACCACTCCATCCGTTGAGGAGAAATGTTACGCCCGAGAATCGTTATACTACGTGAGCGCAATACGAAATCCCATGGGATTCAGGAAATGTGCGAAAAATTCCTGATCAGCTGATCGAAGTCGGGAACAATTCTTTGACTTTCTCCGGCGTGATTCTCTTTGTGCCACAACGGTTAAAGCGTTCTGTCACGCCGCCGGCCGCGCTGGGCTGACAGAGAAGCCACACGAAACGGCCCGGATGACGCGACGAACCAATTCGTCGCGGGCAGCGCCTCACTGCGAGCGTGCTAAACCGCTACTCGATGAAAGCTCCTGACGCGCATGCAGTTTCGCCGAAGCGCGGTGCGGGGGGTTGCTGCCCTAACTGGCACGCCCATGCCACGAAACTCGATAGGCCCAAAAGTGGGCCGTACCAAGTAGAGCGTGCCAGTAGCGCAACCCCTCGATGGGCTGTCGGGTAGCCCTATGGCGTGCAGGTCAGGTTAGGCCCGCAATCGATCGTTAGCGGTACTGTGCAACCAGAGGCTGTAGCAGCGGTAAAGGCCAGGATCAGGCCGACAGCAACTTTGTACTTCACACGAGACATAACCACTCCGTCCGATAGATGGAGATATGTTTCGCCCGAGGTGAGCCATGTTACGTGAGCGCACAGCGGGATGTCATGGGATTCACCAAAATTGAGGTGATTTACGTCAACTGATTGAAGGCCGGCGATCGTCGTCCGCGCGGAGCCGCTTCGTACGGGGATGCCCGGGTGATGGCCACGACTTTGCATTCATTTTCCAAAAGCTTCCGCACACGCCGATGGCGCGATAAAATGGAACGGCGCACGATCCGACCTACATTTCGAACAATGCAGGGCGATGTGAAACGTGTTCGGGGGAACCGTCATACGGGTTTGACCGGTACGAATCGGCCAACTGTTCGCGTCTCCCGATTTTGCTATGCCCATTTGAGATCCGGCGGCTGGATTCGGTAGGCCTGATAGTACGGCTGCACTGACCACGCCGGCAGATACGTTCGTGCTGATCCCGGCCTAGGCCCCGAACTATCAACGGCTTGAATGCATTCCATGTGAACGTGCGGTTGATGGGATCGCCGTTAGGTTGCTAAATCTGGTCAACCAGACCGGGAAAAGTAAGCTTTGATGCTATGCCGGTGGCTATTCGCGTGTGGTGCGCAACATTGACCGTTGCGCTGTCTACGGCCGCCGGTGTGACCGCCACCGCCGTGGCGGCTGCCGAGCCCAATGGCCCCGGCGAAAGGCTGATCGGCTGGGACACCTACCGCCGGTTGGACCTGTTGCCCTACCTGCGCACCGACACGCGATCCCTGCAGCTGTCCAGCTTCGATCGCAGCGGCGGTGATTTCGACCTCTCCACCGGGAACCGCAACGGCACCGGTGGATGCTTGGCGCCGGGGGGTGCCGGCTGCGTCGTCGCGGAGGATCGCGGTGCCGGCGAGGTGGATTCGATCTGGTTCACCCGGGACGGGGGAAAGGTGACCCGCATCGGAAACATCCGCGTCGAACTGGATGGACGCACCGTGTTGGACGCGCCCCTGCAATCGGTGGTCGATGGTGCGCTGGGTGCGCCATTCGAATGGCCGTTGGTGGCCAATGCGGCGCAGTCACCGGGCGGTGTTTACATCAAGGTCCCCATGCCCTACCGCCGCTCGATGCGCATCAGCGTCACATCCAATCTCGAGTACTACCACGTCGACTACCGCCAATTCCCGACGGCCGAGGGCGTGACCACCTTCTCGCCCTCAGACCCCGCGCTCGACGTACTCGCCACGCTGCGCGCCGCGGGCACCGCCGACCCAAAGCCGGCAAAATCCACGGCGGCGCACGACATCCGGGTTGTCAAGCTTCCCGCCGGCGCCGGGGCGACGATCGCGGAGTCAACCGGTCCGGGCAGCATTTCACAGCTACGACTGCAACTACCACCACCGGCGGACCAACTCCTGAGCGCCCTGCGGCTGCAGATGGAATTCGACGGCCGGACCACGGTCGACTCTCCGCTCGGGGAGTTCTTCGGTGCCGGCCTGGGCAGCAACACCGTGCGTGCGCTGATGTTCGCCACGACCCCGGAGCCCGGTGGGTCGTTGTCGTTGTCCGCCTGGTGGCCGATGCCGTTCGCGCACGAAGCTCGCATCACGCTCGTGAACGCCACCGACAACCCGGTTGAGGGAATCGACAGTGACGTGACCACCGCCCCCGACGCGCAATGGGCGCCCGCGCTGGCCGGCGGCCGTGCCGGCTATTTCACCGCTCGCTCGCACGCCGCGCCGACGATCTTCGGCCGGGACTGGCTGTTCGCCGACGAGCAGGGCCACGGCAAATTCGTCGGCGTCAGCCATACCATTCGCGGTTCCCGAATCAGGACCGCTTTCAGTGACGGCGCCCCTTACTTTCTCGAGGGAGCCGAGCGCGTGTACACGGACGGTGCCGACTCGCCGCAGTGGTATGGCACCGGCACCGAGGACCTCTACGAGGGCGGCTGGTATTTCAAGGACGGCACCCGCTTCACCGGCCCGCTCACCGGACAACCCGATCAGCGCACGGCCACCGGCGGCTGCGCAGACTATTGCGTCGCCGTCTATCGGCTCATGCTCGCCGATGCCATCGACTACCGCTCCGCGATCCGCTTCGGTATCGAGCACGGCAAGCGGAACATGGTCCAACCCGACTACAGCTCAACCGCTTTCCTCTACACGCAGCCCAACGACGTTCTCGCGCCCGGCGACGACGTCCGCCCCAGCGATCCGGACAGTCGCCTCCTGCACGGCTACGCCGACGCCGACGCCACGGATCAGCTGCTGGTCAGCCAATACGAAGGCAACGAGGACACCCGTCCGGTCATCGGGTCGGTCCGCGCCACCAGTGCCGCGATCACCTTCCATGTCGAAACCGACCCGGGCAACCGCGGCGTCCTGCTGCGCCGCACGTCGGACCAAGCGGACGGCTTCCAATCGGCGGGCGTCGCCGTCGACGGCGTTCCCGCCGGGACCTGGTTACAGCCGCGCGGCAACACTTTTCATCGCTGGCTCGATGACACGTACCTCTTGCCGCCATCGGTCACCGCGGGCAAAGCGCAGCTGGCAATCACCCTGACTCCTGCGCCCGACTCACCGCCCTGGACGGCGAGCCGCTACCAGATCGAAGCGGTGACCGGTTGACCGATCACACGGCGGTAGAGCGCCTCATCACCCGACTGGCGAGCAGGGCGCACATCACGCCCGTCAACCCGGCGGCGGGAGCCACAGGCGACGACCATTCCGACAGTACGAAGTAGCCGAAGGCGGCGCCGACGACGAGCAGGGCCGCGTGCGCGGGCGTCCAGCGGGCGATCGAGGGCAAGCGAAACGACAAGCCCATGCCAAGGAGCAGCGCCAGAAGGTGACCGAACGGGGTGAAGTCCGCGTCAAACGTTGCCAGCGCCGCGACGCCAAGCCACCAACCGATCCAGGCCGGACGCCGGCGCGACGGTATCGATGCGGTCAGGGCGCCCAGCACGCACACCGCGCCGTAGCTGATCCCGACGTCGGTGGCGCGCGCAACCGAGAACGGCAGCCATCCCGTCTCCACCGCGGCGACCAGCCCGACCGCGACGATCAAGGTCGCGCCGATGTGGCCGATGGCGAAGGTGATCAGCAAACCCCTTCCGTGCCAGATCAGTTCGCCCAGCGCCAGCAAGCACACCAGCCCCGGCAACCACAGATAGACGTCGCCGCCGTCGCTGACGAACGCGCTGCCGACCAAGCTGCCCAGGTGGCCGTGCGCCAGGTTGTGCAGGTTGGTGCTCATTTCGCTGACGACCGCGGCGCGGGTGTGCGCCCCCAGTGCCGTCAGGGTGAGCGAGACGGCGAGCAGCAGGACGGCATACGCCGCCGTCACACGCAGGCGGTCGGCACGCGCGCGAACTTGCACGCTGGACAACGTCATTGACCGGTCCAGCCGCAACGGCCAGATCGCGCGGTCGACGCCGGGGTTGCGCCCACGCCCCGGCGACGGAAGCAGCTCGGAGAGCGTCATACCTCCACGGTGCAGGGCGGAGCGTGGGCGTGCCGCGTTCTTAACGAAGCCTTCACACCCGGGTGGCAAATCTTCACAGATTCGGACACGATCGCGGCCGCGTAGGTCGGGATGCCCACCTCGAGCACGGCGCGCGTCTCAAGCCGCCGGGGGAGATGAGGTCGTTGTACGGATCGGTCAATACCGGCGCGGTGGTGTCCGTGCTGTCCGTCACGCCGCCATCACCTCCCGTTGACGCCTTGACTGCCCGGTGTCCCCGCTGCTAGACATGGGTGCGGGTAAATTTGGGCGATCGCCCAAAAGGCCGCGAATGGAGGTGGCGATGGGCCGGATGGACGGCAAGGTCGCGTTCGTGACGGGCGCGGCGCGTGGGCAAGGCCCGAGCCACGCCGTCCTCCCGATGCACACGAGTTCGCCGTTATTGCTGAACGAGGCCACCTACCGCGCCTTCCGGCCCGAATTGGAAAACCCCGGACCCGACGACCTCGCACCGGTGTGCCAGAGCTTCCACTACCTGCCCATTCCCTGGGTGACCCCCGAAGACATCAGCAACGCGGTGCTGTTCCTGGCCTCCGACGAAGCGCGCTACATCACCGGCGTCACACTCCCCGTGGACGCCGGCAGCTGCCTGAAGTAAGGAAGACACGATGACGGTCGCCAACGACACCGACGTCTACTACGACCCCTACGACACCGGCATCATCGCCGACCCGTACCCGACCTACGCGCGGCTGCGCGAAGAGGCGCCCATCTACTACAACGACCGCTACGACTTCTGGGCGCTGTCAAGGCATTCCGACGTCGAAGGCGCGCTGGCCAACTGGGAGACGTTCTCCAACAGGCGCAGCGACATCCTCGAGCTCATCCAATCGAAATTCGACATGCCCGGCGGCGTGATGATGTTCCAGGATCCGCCCGAACACACCAGGCTGCGCGGCCTGATGTCCCGGGTGTTCACGCCGCGGCGGATGGCCGCCCTCGAAGACCAGATCCGGCAATACTGCGTGCGGTGTCTGGACCCGCTGGTCGGCTCCGGGACCTTCGACATCATCGCCGAGCTGGCCTCGATGATGCCGATGCGGGTGATCGGCATGCTGTTGGGAATCCCCGAGTCCGAACAAGTCTCGGTGCGCGACGCCAACGACGCCAACCTGCGCACCAAGCCGGGCGCCCCGTTGAAGGTCGCCGACGCCGACTCCATCGCCGACGGCCGGATCTACGCCGACTATGTGGAATGGCGGTCCAAGAACCCCTCCGACGATCTGATGACGACGCTGCTCAACGTCGAGTTCGACGACGAGCACGGGGTGCGCCGAAAGCTGACGCGCAAGGAAGTGCTGCACTACACGCAGGTGGTCGCCGGGGCGGGCAACGAGACGACCGGCCGACTGATCGGCTGGCTGGCCAAGGTGCTCGCCGAACATCCCGACCAGCGGCGCGCGGTCTACGAGGACCGATCACTGTTGACCCGCACCGTCGACGAGACGCTACGATTCGAACCGACAGGACCGCACGTCGCCCGTTGGATGGCAAGGGATTTCGAGTGCTACGGCACGACGGTTCCGGCCGGCAGCGCCATGCTGCTGCTGTTCGGCGCCGCCAACCGCGACCACCGTCGCTACACCGATCCGGACACCTACAACATCCGTCGTGACAACATCTCGCACATCACGTTCGGGAAGGGTGTGCACTACTGCCTCGGCGCCAACCTGGCCCGCCTCGAGGGCCGCGTCGCGCTCGATGAGATTCTCAACCGCTGGCCCGAATGGGGCATCGACTACGACACCGCGCAATTGGCCTCAACATCGACCGTGCGGGGCTGGGAGCGGTTACGAGTCGTCCTGCCCTGAACCGACCTAGCTCTCGAACCTGTTGACGAAACGATTCACCAGCCCGACGGCTTCCTGGTGGCCGGTGGTGGCGCCCAACGCCTGTTCCAGGATCAGCATGCGACCCACCGCGGCGATGATGACCGCGATGCCGGCGGGCGGGAAATCGCCAGTATCCAAATCCTTTTCGCGGACGATGGTATTCAGCGCGGCGGTCTGCATGTCGCGCCACCGCTGCAGCCAGGCCGCGATCTCTGCCCTGATCTCCTTGCGGTGGTTGGCCAGCCCCATGAACTCCAGCAGCAGGCGGGTGTCCTTGGGCTCGATGAGCGTGTCCCAAAAGGCATGCAGGGGGCGGTCGGAGGCCAACGCCCGCTGTTGGCGGTCCAGGTAGGCGGCCGCGCCGCGCCGGAAGACGTTCAGGTAGAGCTCGTCCATGGTGGGGAAGTAGTAGTGCACCAAGGCCGGTTTGACGCCGGCTTCGGCCGCCACGCGGCGCGACGTAGCCGCGGCGTAGCCCTCGTCGACCATGATTTGGATCGTCGCGTCGATCAGCATGTCGCGCGCCGTGGAATCCCGCGCCTTCGGTCGTTCGGAAGCGGTCATGATGTGTGTTCCTGTCGATGGACCGGGATGCGGGAGCGCTTGGGCGATCGCCCAAAAGTCTAGCGTGACGGGGCTGCGGTGACGGGTCCAGGATTAGGAAGTGGGGTGAGCGGGGAACCGGCTTCCCAATATTCGTGCACAGGAAGGACGGCCGTCCCAAGCCGACACCGATCTGGGGTGTGCCCGACGGCGGCAAACTGCTGGTGATCACCGACGACGGATCGTGGAAAACCAAGCGGATCAACAACACACCCCGGGTGACGATCGCCAAGAGCGGCGCACTGGGCAAACCCAAGAGCGAAGAGGTCGAGGGCGTCGCCCGGGTGCTGCCCAAGTCCGAGACGCGGCGCGTCTACAACGCCGTCCTCAAGCGGTATTGGTACCACGCCTGGTGGTTCTACGCGCACTCGATCGTCCGCGGTGGCATCGACAAGGTGCACGTCGGCCTCGAGATCAAACCGGCCGGTTAGCGTCGCTCTTGGGGTCGATCAGGATTTTCGCGTGCGCCTCGGGATCCCCGAGCGCATCGAACGCGGCCTCGACGCCGGACAATCCGACCGTACCGGTGATCAGCGGCGCGACGTTGACCTTGCCGTCGGCGAGCATGTACAGGGTGTCGCGGAACTCGAGCGGCGTGTAGCCGAGCACGAACCGCAGATCGATCTCCTTGTTGATCGCCATTGCCGGACGAATGTGGTCGGCACCCATGCAGACGCCGACAACGACGACGCGCGAGAACAGCGGTGCGCCGGCGATGATGCCGTCGATGATGCCGGGCACGCCGACGCATTCGAAGATGACGGGATGCTTGGGCGTCGCGGCGCCGGCGGCCTCGGCGGCGCGCCAGAGATGCCACCACGGCAGCCGCAGCCGCCGCAGCTTCTCGATCGTCCCGACCGCGAGGTCGAACGCCTCCAGGATGCCGTGCAGGTGTTTGCGGCCCGCCTCGGTCGCATACGGCGAGTCCTGCGCGGGGTCGACGACGATGTCGGCCCCGCAGGCCGTCGCCAGCGACCGGCGGCCCGGTGAGAAGTCGCTCGCGATCACGGTGCGCACGCCGTGCGACTTGAGCATGCAGATCACCGCGAGACCAATTGGGCCGCAACCGATCACGATCGCGACGTCACCCTTCTTGACCTCCCCGCGCCGAACGGCGTGCCACCCGACGGCCAGCGGCTCGGTCAGCGCGGCGATCTCGGGGGACAACCCGTTGGGGACGGCGAACGTCAGCGACTGCTCGACCAGAAGCTGCTCAGCGTAGGCGCCCGGCGCCATCGCAGACAGCCCTATCCCGTGTACCTGCTTGCCGCGCCGCAGCAGCGGCAGGGCCACGACCGGCGTGCCGCGCCGCGGAGCCTGGCGTGTGCCCGGCCCGTAATCCAGTACCTCGCCGCAGAATTCGTGACCGAAAACCACCGCCTGATCCGATCGCATGAACGCGTCGTACCCGGACTCGGCCATCACGTCGGCGAGTTCGTCGCAGTGGCGGCGGGCGTGCAGGTCCGATCCACAGATGCCGCACCGCACGACTTCGATCAGCAATTGGCCCTTCGCGGGGGTCGGCGTCGGGGTGTCGACCACTTCGAGCTTTGCGTTGGTGCAGGCCACGCTTTTCATTCTGTGATCCCCTGACGTCGTTGCTCGAGCCCGCGGAAAGCCTAGGTCGCCGCGCGGTACGCCGCCAACGTGTCCGCCACGGTTTCCCGCGGATCCCGGTACCTGATGCCGAGTTCGCGTTCGCTGGGCGAATCGTCGGATGCCGGCATCTGCGTGTAGTACTGCATCCCGGCCCACGTGAAGGGCGTCTCGTACGGCAGGAAGCGGCCGGCCCGATCCATCACCGCCCCCGCGACGCGCAAAGCCGTGTCCGGAATCGGGACGGAGACCATGGGAGTCCCGGCAACCTCGCCGAGCATGGCCGCCAGCTCGGCCGCGGGTACCCGATGGCCACCCGCGGTGTAGCGGCGCGGCCCGCGTCCGGGCTCCAGCAGCGCCGCGTGCAACGCGGCCAGGTCGCGGACGTCGACGATCAACCACGCGGCGCTCCGCCCGGGGATCGCGTGCATCTGCACGGCCGCTTTGACGCCCTCGCCGGCCTCGCCGAACTGGTCGCCGACCGGGGGGCCGAGCACCATGCCGGGGTAGGTGATGTTCACCGGCGCGCCGGCATCCTGTAGCCCGCGGGCATAGATGTCGACCTGCGCCTTGGACGTTCCGTATCCATCGGCCCCGCCGACCACCGGCAGGTCGGCGGTCAACGTCTGAAGGCCCGGATGGAACAGCGCGGTGAAGCTCGACACGTGAATGATGGGATCCAGGCCGAGCTCGACCGCCTGGCCGAGGACGTTCTGGGCGCCCTGCATGTTGGTGGTGAGCATCTGCGTCGTCTGCCGCGGATCGGTGGCGACCAGGGCGGCGCTGTGCACGACGGCTTCGCACCCGTCCAACGCCTGGCGCACCGCCATGCGGTCGGTGATGTCGGCGACGGCGAAGTCGGACACGTCGACGCCCAGCTTCGCCACCGAGGTCTTCAGCTTCGCCGGGTTGCGCACCAGGAACCGGATGGAGTGCCCCGCGTCGGCGATGGCCTTGGCCGTCCAGCCGCCGACGAATCCCGTACCCCCTGTGATCAGAACGCGCACGGTGCGATCCTTACAGGGCCGTGCGGCCTACAGATGACTGGAGGCGAACTTGGCGGCCTGGCTCGTCATGCCGTTCACCCCGTAGGAGGTGTGCGCGGCGAATTCGTTGCCATTGCCGGTGCCGCACACCGGGTCGCCCTGGGCGCACAGCTCCAGGGTCTTCGGCTGATACCGCGGGCCGATGGCGAGCGGCGGTGCGTGGTACTTCTGCAGGAAATCACCCGACGGCGTTCCGAAGAGGGTGACCGCGGCGACGTGATTGGCGACGTCCGCGGGCATCGGCGGCGGCACGGACGACGCGGGCACGCCCGGCGGCACGGCCGCCGAGGTCACATACCCGGCCAGCGCCGCCCCCTGCGAGTACCCGCCGAGCACCTCGCGGGTGTTGGGGCAGTTCTTGGCCATGGTTTCCACGTGCGAACTGGCGTCACGGATGCCGTCGACGACGGTCTGTGGGAAGTTGGGATTCGAAAAGTCAGTGCTCGCAGGGTAATTGACCGCATACACCCCGAGCGACCGGGAGCCGACCTGCGGCCGCAGCGCGTCCACGAACGACCCGCCGATCCCGCCGACGCCGGGCGGCTCACCCGACCCGCGGGCGAACACCACCTCGACATCGGGGCACGGCTCCGCGGACGCGGACGGGCTCGGCGCGCTGGAGACCAGGGCGCCGGCCACCAACGCCGCTAGTCCAACGAGCGCCGGCAGCCGGCGCAGCTCGGCAAGTCTGCTCACTTCTTGAACGCGTCTTTCACCTTTTCGCCCGCGTCCTTCAGGCTGGACTTCGCCTGGTCCGCCCGGCCCTCGTCCCTGGTGTCGTGGTCCCCGGTGGCCCTGCCGATGGCCTCCTTGGCCCGGCCGCCGAGGTCTTCGATCTTGTTCTTCAGCTTGTCCTCGCTACTCATGCCGCTGTGGCTACCCCGCATTGGCAGAGGTTGAAACCCCCGCCCTGCCATCATGGAGGGCGTGAGCGCCGCAATCGTGGTGGCAGTGGTCGTGGGGTTGATGCTCCTCGGCATCGGCATGGTGGTCAACCAACTGCTTCGGCTACGCCGGTATTTGAGGGACTCGCCGACCGGGCCACCGCCCGGCCCGGAGCCCCCGGACCCGCCCAGCTAGGCGATCGCGGCGATCGCCGCCGCGCTTTCCAGGTCGCCGAAGGCGGTCGCGTACCGCTGTGCCAGGGCGACGGCGACTTCGACGCGCTGCCACAGCCCGCCGCCCGCGCTGGCCGTGCACAGCCACAAGGCCAGCCCGTGTGCGACCGACGCCCGATAGCGCAGCCAGAGCTCGTCACGGGACGGCAGCTCGGTGTCCGGCAGCCCGAGCGCGTCGCGGTACTCGTCCAAAAGGGCGCGTTCGTGTGCCCGGCGATCGTCGACGGTCAGGGCGCCCTGCAGGAAGTAGCCAAGGTCAAGGGACCAGTTCCCGCGCCGCGCCATCTGCCAGTCGAGGAAGCCGACTTCGTCGTCGGGGGTCACGTACGTGTTGCCGATGTGGGGATCGCCGTGCAGCAAGGTCTGCGGCGATGTGGTGAGCGTGCGGATGTAGGGCTTCCACACCGACTCCACGAGCTGGTCAATGGTCATCTGAAGCACCTCGGCGGGGGTGCCGGGTTCGAGGCGCTGAAGGGCGGACGGCAGCGGCGCGTACTGCAGCCCGTCGAAGGGCAGGAACGGTTCCAGCCAGGCGAGGCCCGGATGCCGCGTGACGCGCTCGCCCCAGTAGCGGCCGTGCAGCCTTCCGAGGGCGCGCACCCCGGAGGCCGCCTGCTCAACCGTCAGCGGCCGCAGCGAATCACGCGGGTCCGCCGCGCGGGCGTTCAGATCCTCCATGACCATGACGAAGTCGTAGGCGTCCTCATCGATCAGAGCCGCGTACACGGCCGGGTGCTCGAGCGGCAGCTCGACGCCGGAGGAGAACAGTCGCGGCTCGTGGAACATCCCGCTGGTCATCCGGATCAGCTCTTTGTGCGCCGGGTCCGCGGCCTTGACGAAGACCGTGGCGGGACCGGTGCCGGCCGCGTAGCTCAGCGCCAGCCGGGCGCGCCGGTTGGTGCCGTCGTCGCGCAGCTGGACGGCCACCCCGTCGACGACCGCATCCGGATGACGCCCGGCCAGGGCCGCCGACATCCAGGCCGGGGTGATCTCGTCCCAACCCCGCGGCACGGTCAAAGGCAGTGTGTTCACCGGCGGTCCCGTCGTCGTGATGGCGCATGGTGAGCCAGCAACGACACGATCCGTGTCGTTACTGGCTGCAGGGGAAGTTACCGCATGCCGCCGAACCGCCCGCTCGACACCGAATTCGAGGGCCTCCTCGACGCGATCCTCGACGGGATCTCGCGGTGAAACCCCAACTCGGATAGAGCGCGGCTGATAGCTTCGTCCCCGTGGTAGCGGGGCGGCGCGGCACCGTTACACCGTCGGGTCATCTGGTCACCGGCGACGGTCTGCCACGCGGTGTCTCCGGCGCGGCCGACCCCCATTTCGCCAACGTCGTCAAGCTGTTCGCGCAGCTGTTTCCCGGCCGCCGGTTCGGCGGCGGGGCGCTGAGCGTCTACGTCGACGGCGTGCCCGTCGTCGACGTCTGGACGGGATGGTCGGACCGGGCCGGCACCCAGCTCTGGTCGGCCGACACCGGCGCGATGGTGTTCTCGGCGACCAAGGGTGTCGCGTCGACGGTGATCCATCGGCTGGCCGACCGCGGCCTACTGTCCTATGACGCTCCCGTCGCCGAATACTGGCCCGAGTTCGCGGCCAACGGGAAGGCCCAGATAACGGTTCGCGACGTCCTGCGGCACCGCTCGGGGTTGTCGCACCTGCGCGGCGTCACCAAGGCGCAGTTGATGGACCACGCCCTGATGGAGGAACGCCTGGCCGCCGCGCCGGTCGACCACCTGCGGGGCGTGCAGGCCTACCACGCGTTGACCTACGGCTGGCTGCTGTCCGGTCTGGCCAGGGCGATCACGGGCAAGGGCATGCGGGAGCTGATCCGCCAGGAGGTCGCGCGTCCGCTCAACACCGACGGCCTGCACCTCGGCCGCCCGCCGGAAGGCTCGCCCACCCAGGCCGCGCAGATCCTGATCCCGCACGGCAGGCTGCGCACCCCGGTGTTCCACTTCATCGCGCCCAAGGTGGCCGGCCTGCCGTTCTCCGGCGCGCTGGGCGCGATGTACTTCCCCGGCGTCGTCTCCCTGGTCAAGGGGGACACCCCCTTCCTCGACGGGGAGGTCCCCGCCGCCAACGGCGTGGTGACGGGCCGCGGGTTGGCGAAGATGTATGCCGTGCTGGCCAACGGCGGCCGCATCGACGGCAAGAAGTATCTGTCCGAGGAGTTGGCGCGCGGCCTGGCCGGCCAGGCGCGGCGGAAATGGCCCGACGCAAACATGATGGTGCCCATGCCATTTCACCTCGGCTACCACGAATCGCCGGTGCCCGGCCTGCTGCGCGGCTTCGGCCACGTCGGTCTGGGCGGGACACTCGGCTGGGCCGACCCCGAGGCGGGCAGCTCGTTCGGTTTCGTCCACAACCGGTTGCTGACGCCGTTGCTGTTCGACATGGGATCCTTTGCGGGCCTGGCCCGTCCGCTGCGCAACGCCATCTTGGCCGCGCGCGATCAGGGCCCGCTGCAGGTGCCGCAGCTCGGCGCCGCCTACGCCAAGCCCGCTCGGCGCAAGGCGGCCCTATAGCCGGGCGGCGACGAGGTTCGCGGCTTGGGCGGTCATCCCGGACTGCACGTACGAACCGTGCGCGAAGACGTTGATGGTGGAGCCATCGGAGCACGCCGGATCGCCGGCGGCGCACATGTCGATGGTCTTCGCGTCGTACGGCGGGCCGATCGGGGGGAACACGGTGCCCGACAAGCGATTCGCGAGCGCGCTCGTCGGATTGCCGAAGACGGCGATCGCCGCGACGTGGTCCGCCGCCTGGGGCGGCATGGCCGGCGCGGCCAAATCGATCACCCCCGCGCCCTGCGAAAATCCGCCGAGCACCAATCGAGTGTTGGGGCAGCGACCCATCATGTCCCCTACGTGGGCAACAAGGTCGTCCGCACCGTTGCGGGCGCTCGCCGCGAAGGCCTCGGTCGCGGGGTAGTTGACGGGGTAGACACCCATCGACCGCCCGGGAATCTGGGAGCCGAGCGAGTCGACGAACGCCTGGCCCACGCTGCCGACACCGGGGGGCTGGCCGGTGCCGCGGGCGAACGCCACCTCGACGGCGGGGCACGGGTCGGCATGAGCGGCGGGGGCGTTGACCGGCCCGCCCAACACCGCCGACGTCACCGCGGCCGCAGCGCTAAGGACGATGCGCGGCGCAATCACCCCTCAATGCTGACATAGGCGTTCCCACGCGGCAGTGTCAGCGGAAGGTCGGCGTAGGTGACGATGCCCGGCGCCGCGGCGACGACGGCCGGGATCGCGTTGATCGCGGGCATCGCCGTCATGATGTGGCCGAGGTCCATGAACTCCTCGAGCGTGGTGGCCTCGAAGTACGGCGGCGGCAGGAAGCCCACCTTGGTGGTCACCGTCGGCTGCCCGTCGATCTGGACGACCCAGCCGTCCTGGTCGATCTTCCAGTCGGGCTCGAGCGTCTGCCCCTTGCGCCACCGCACGTTCAGGTCGATGAGCGTCTGCCCGCCGACGATGCCCCGCCAGCTGATGTAGACGCCCGCCACGCATCCCGCGGGGATGGTCCAGGACGCCATCTCGAGATCCGCCGTGGTCTGGGCGAATTCGGCCACGCAGCGCACCTCGTCGAGCTCGACACCGAGCGCGTCACCGACCAACCGCACGGCCTCGCCGAAGATGGCCGTGCCCTTCTCGGCCATCGCCTGCAGGTCCGGGTGGTCGATCGGCTGGCCGAAGCCCACCGGCTTCTCGGTCTCCGGCGAGTCGTAGAACGTGGTGTCGGCGGCCTCGTTGACCGTGACCTTGTCGATCCGGTTGCACACCATCGCCGACACGATGGCCAACAGCTCGGCAAAACCCGGGCTGACCCCGGACCCGAAGATCGTCGAGCCGCCCTTCTCGCAGGCCTCCACGATTTTCTCGCGGCCGCTGCCGAGGTTTCCCCCGGTGATGAACGACGCCGTGGTCACCACGTTGACGCCCGCGGACAGGATGCGGACCAGCTCGTCGACGTCGATCCACATCGGGTTGTAGACCACGCAGTCCGGTTTGAGCGCGAGCAGCGCGTCGACGTCGTTGCTGGCCGCCACGCCCAGCGGCGGGATCCCGACCAGTTCGCCGGCGTCGCGGCCGACCTTCTCGGCTGACCAGGCATAGCAGCCCACCAGTTCCAGGGTGGGGTTGGTGACGATCGACTTCAGCGAGCTCTTGCCGACGTTGCCGGTGTTCCACTGAACCACGCGATAGGTGTTTGGCACTCGCTCAGCATAGGGAATGGGGGCCCGCCTTAGTAGGCGGATTCGGCCGCCAATATTTCGGCGAGAAAGGCGTCGTCCGCCGGCCGGTCCAGCCGCGCCCGCGCCCACCGCCGAACCCGCTCCCGGGTTTCCGTCGGCTCCGTGGTCTCGGCCCCGATGACCACCGACGTCGCCGACCAATCGTGGTCCCAGGCCTCCGCCTCCGAGAGGGGCCGTTGCCGGGCGTCGAGCAGGGGGAGGGTCGCGCGGCCGTCGGCGTCCAGGGCGCCGGCGCCGGTGATCTCCCCGGAGCGCAGCCGCACCCCGATACCGGTGGGCGCGTCCGGGCCGATGACGGCCACCCGCACGAGGGCGACGACCGCCGTTTCGGCCGCCTCGATCGTCCAGTCGACGGTGTCTTCGCCCGCATCGAAGATCCCGGGCGGAACCCCGCCCCAATGCACGGACGCGACACCGCGGGCGATCGGAGCCGCGGCGCGCGGACCCGAGTCGGCGCCGGCGGCCAGGGCGTAGTCGTCGCGGCGTCCGCTCGGGAAGAGCAAGACCGCATCCGAATCATCAAGGGCGGCAAACAGTTCGGGCCACCCGTGGCCGTCCACTCCGAATTCGTCGGCCAGGCGGGCGCCCGCCCGCACCAGCTCGAGGGCGCGCGGATCTCCGTCGGCGACGTGCGCGGCCAGGGCGGCGGCGTGTGGCGCCAGCAAGTCGGCGACGTCGGAATCCAAGGTGTCATCGGCGAAGAAGCCCTGCGCGCCGGTGGTCAGCACCGCGACCTCGAGGTCCAGCAGCGCGCGATCCAGCCCGGCGATGCCGTCCTGCCGACTGGCGGGCCACCAGCGTCGCAGCCAATGGCCGACGGCCAGCCTGCGCAGCGCGCGCAGCGACCCCGGCAGGATGTCCACGCCGGCGAGGTCGATGCTGTGCGGCTCGTCGGCCGACCCCACGGCGGAAGCCAGCGCGACGTGCCCGGGCTCGCCGAGGACCCGCCAAAGCCAGTCGGCGCGGCCGAAATCCGTGAACGTGATGTGGATTCCCGCATCGTCCGGGTCGTCCAGGGTCCATGACAGCACGGCGCCGCTGACCTCCAGCACCGCGGCCAGCGGGGTCGCCTCGCTGACCGGGCCGGTGCTCCACAGACCGGAATCGGCAACCAATCTCATCCAGCCACCTGCAATTCCAGCATCGCCTTGATCCGCTGCCGGTGGTCCAGGCTCACCGAGCGCGCGACCCCCTCGAGCAGCGACCGCACGTCGTCGACGTCGTCGCAGGGCTCCTGCCACACGTCGCGCCCGTGCAGCCGCGCCCACAGGCGGTTCAGGTAAGGCTGGGCGTATGCGGCGAGGTCGTCGACCACCTGCCGTTGGCGGGGATGGATCGGGCCGCCGTCGGCGAGGTAGCGCCGGGCGTGCAGCACGTAAGCCTCCTTGCGCAGCCGCGCCTGAATCTGCGCCGCCAGTGCGTAGCGACTGGCGACGGACGGATCCAGCGGGGCCAGCTCCACCGCTATCTCGATGCCCGCGACCAGCGTCGCCTGCTTGTCCTCGGACAGCAGCCCCCACGGCGCGCAGGCGCGGTCGACTTCCTCCTCGCACAACAGGGGGATATCGGGCAACGCGTCGCGGTCCAGGGCGCGGCGCAGGGTCGCGCGCACCCGGTCCACCACGCTGCGGTCCAGCGGCCGGTCGCTGTCGGCGCCGCCGACCACGCGTGGGCGACGTTGCGGCGCAATCGAACTCAGCCCCAGGTCCACTATCGACCACGGCAGCTGCGCCGCCTCGTCACGGGCCAGCGCCCCCAGGTTGTACGGCGTGGCATCGGCGATCATCGCCGACCAGACGCGCTGCCGGGCCGTCGCGCTGCGGTGGCTGTTGGCTGGCCCGAGCACGGTGGCGAGTTCGGCCAGGAACCCTCCGGTGACGGTGTGGCCGGCCCGCACGTCGCGCCAGCTGCGTTCGAGCTGGTCGGCCAGCTTGGCGACCACCTCGGGATCGGCCACATACTGGTGCAGCACCTCGATCGCGGTGCGGTCGCGGCCCTGGTGGACGTCTTCCAGCACCGCGGCCGCCGTCTGGCGATCCTGTGCTGCCGGTGGGCCTTTCGTCACCGCGAGCTCGAAGCACACCGGAAAGTACAGTTCCTGGGCGTTTCCGGTGCGGATGCGCTGCCGGCGGCGCTCCATCTTGAGCACCTCGAACCACGCGGCGGCCGAACGTAATTCCGGACCGCTGCCCACGATCAGGTCGCGCATCGCCGCGGCCGTCTCGGGGCTCACGACGGGAGCCGAATACTGCGGGTTGGACCGCAACCGCAGCACCAGCGGGTCGATGATGCGTTTGACGGTGCGGCTCAACGGGCCGCCGTCGTCGCTGCTGAGCACTTCCACGCCGGGGCCGATCGCCCGCCAGGCAGCGTCGATCACCGACCGGCGTGGGTGGCCGAGCGCCACGGCCAGCTGCGAGTCCGCGCTCATCGGCACAGGATAGGCGCATCGCGTGAAACGCGGCAGCCGAAAACTTGGGTTCGGTAGCCGGCCGGCGGCCTCACCCTGGTCGCATGAACAGGCTGTGGGTGCTGCTGGACCGGATCAGGTGGGCCCGGCGGCGCGGCGGCGGGGACCGCGCCGTCGGGGTCGGCACCGTGCGCACGGTCGAGCGTCAGGTCTTCATCGAGGTGGTCGAGGTCTCCGGGGAGACGTTCGTCGGCAAGTTGGCGCGGTGCGGCGACGATCTCGACGTGTCGATGCTGCGCCCAGGCCTGGTGGTGCTGGTCGCGTTCGATCCCGCTGCGCGCGAAAGGCTTTCGCTGCCCGACGACGTACTGGCGGTGCACGCGGCGTGGGCGGGATCGCGGTGAGCGCTATCGTGCGCCGTCCACCGCGAAGCTGACCACCGCGCCCCAATACAGCGGGCTGGCCGCGGTCTCGCCGTCGCGCCAGCGACGCATCTGTTGGCGCTGCCATCGGTTCACCGCGCACCCGGCGTCGTCCTCGGCGTCGTGGGCGCGATCCACGGCGATCACGGCATCGGCCATCGGATCGGCGGCCGCCGCGGTGAACTGGCGATACGCCGCGGTGGTAGGCAGCGACCACAAGGTGGCGGTCACCAACTGCGCGCCGCCCAGGATCATCGCCGCCACCAGCCCGGTCGCCTCGTCGAATTGATAGTCCCCACCCGACCCGCACGCGAGCATGGCCACCCGCGGCGGCATCGGCAGTTGCAGGCCCATCAGGTCCGACGCGGTCAGCGGGCGATGATCACCGATCGCGTCGGCGTCTCCGGGGATCTCGGCGGTGTCGGCCAGGTGCAGCGCGGCCCGATCGGCTTGGCCCTCCGCCGAACTCGCGTGCCCCACATAGAGCAGCCTGCTCGGGGCCTGGGCCAGCAGCTTGGCCAGCCACGTGCGATCGGCGTCCTGGCGGCGAAACAGTTCCACCGCGGCGTCGACGGCCGGCAGCACTGGCCGGTGCTCCAGCACGCCGGTGAAGTGCCGCGCCAGTGGCGTCTCCGGCGAGGGCCTGCCGAGCACCGATCCCAGCGCGGAGTCCGGGCGCTGCCCCGGCACCCGGGGGTCGAGGATCAGTAGCGGCGGACCGCTCTTCCTGGCGCCCCATCCGGCCGGCGCCCGCGGTGAGTGCACGATGTTCGGCGGGACCGCCAGCAGAACGTCGACCAGTTCCATCAGCCGGTGGCCGTCGGTGTGTTGCCCGATATCGGCGAGCTGCCAGGGGATCCGGGCCGCGGCCCTGCCGCTGGCGGTGATGGCCTCCTGGCGGGCGCGCACCAATTCTTCCTTGCTGGGTCCCGATTTCGGCACCGCAAGGAGCCCCCAGGGGACGCGCGCCAGCCGCGCGCTGGGCGAGACGAACAGCACCGCGCGGGGCGTGGCCACGCACTCGGCCAACAACTGCCAGCCGGGGGAGCCGATCAGCAATACCCCCAGCATGTAGGCGAGCGTCAGCTCGCTCTCCGGCGCCGCGAACGGCCCGGTGATCAGCGCGCGCTCGATGGCGTCGCGCCGGCTCTCGGAGCCGTGCGGTTCGGGCAGGGCGTTCAGCAGTTCTTCGAGCGCGGCCAGCAGCAGCGGTTCTTCGATCACCCAGGTGACGGTTCTCGAGGGCTGCCCGACGATGCGCAAGCTGGCGTAGGTGGCGATCCCGACGTCGGCGTACCGCAGGATCAGGGTCGTGCGATCCGCGTCGCTCATGGCCAGGTCGACCAGGCCGGCTCGGCCGCGGTGACGTCGCGGCCGTAGCGCTGGAAGGCCAGCGCGCGATAGTGACTCAGGATCGGCTCGGCGTCCGGCTGCATCCGCAACGGCGGCAACGGTCCGAGCCGCGTCAGCGACGCGTCGCCGGGGGCCGGCGAGCCGGCCGCGGCCAGCGCCGGGGCGGCCTCGACGTCGGGGTCGATGGGGACCGGAGCGGTGGCCGTCGACGCCCATTCCCCGGTTCGCGCCCGCTGCGGGCCGGTATCGAAAGTCCCTCGCGCGCTGTGGTATTCGACCAGTTCACTGATCAGTTCGGTGTTCTCCCATTCCCAGGCGACGGCGAAGGCGCCGGCCAGGACGGGCGCCGCAACGCTGGTGGCCCAGCGGGATCTCGCGTCGGCGTCGGCGATCGAATAGCGCACCGAGTCGACCGCCAGCGCGGCCGGCACCTTGAGCTCTGCGGCCTGCTCGAGTTTGGTCATGCCGCGCCGGTATTCGTCGGTGCCGACCTCGCCATGCAGGATGCCGAGCCCCTCCGCCTGCCGCGCCTCGGTCTCCTGCAGCGTCTCGTCGGGATCCCCGGAACTGTCGAAGCCTAGGTCGGCCAACGCGTCGGCGCGCCACACCGTGCCGAGATGATTGTCGAGCAGCGCGTACTGCAGCCAGCTGCTGCGCGGCGACGAGTCGAGCAGTTCGCGGGCCTCGGCGATCAGCTCCACCGCGTCGGCGAAGCGGCTCCAGAAGATCGCTATCCAGCTGCGCTGCAACAGGATGCGGTGCAGATACAGCGGCTTGCCCAGTTCGCGCCAGTGCCGCTCGGCGTGTTCCCAGCATTCGTCGGCGGCCTCCAGCGCGCCGGCCCCGAGCCGGGTGAGTCCCATGTACAGCCAGCAGCGGGCGACGTCGTGCGCCCGGGCGTGACGGGCGATGACGGGATAGGCCTCGGAAACCAGTTGCTCGGTGCCGGCGTGGTCGTTGGCCGCCCAGCACGCGGTCGCCCGCTCCAATCGCGCTCGCGCCGTGGCGAGTTCCCAGCCGTTGGCCTGGGCCCGGGCTTCCGCGCGGCGCAGCCAGGGATCGGCTTCCGGCAGCCGGCCGGTTTCGACGCAGAACCTGCCGTAGCCGGTGCCGGCGACGACCCGAAGGTGATCAGCGGCCTCGCCGCCGCCACGGTAGTCACTGATATCGCGAATAGCGCTCTCCCACAACGGGACTGATCGGACATGCAGGTCGTCGTCGCATAGCGCGGTCGCGCACAGGACCAGCGCCTGGAGGCGCAGGCGCGCGTGTTCGTCGGCGAGGTCGGGGGAATCGGTGTCGGAGTCCTCGGAATCCAACACCGCCAGCGCCTTAGCCGCGCCTTCGTGATCGCCGATAGCCGCGGCGAGGCCGATTTGCAGGAACTGAGCCCGCCGCGAGTACCGGCGGACCATGTGCGTGACGTCGGCGTCGGCGGGCATGCTCGCGTAGACGTTTACGCAGTCCTGAATGCGCCGGATGGATTCGCGCACCCCGTCATTCGCGCCGCGGTCGAGGTAGATCTCGCCGAGCTGCGCGAGCACTTCCAACATCAGATCGTCCCGGTCTTCCCGCTCGATGCGCGGTATCAAGGACAGCAACAGATCGCGCGCCCCGGCTTCCTCGGCCGCGAACGCCAAGCGGCGCGCGCGGTCCAACTCATCGGGTATCGACACGGCTGCATCATAAGTCCGCGGGTGTCGTGCGGGCGGGGAAAGCGGCGAGCGGCGGACGCGTGAGTGAGCACGTCCGCCGCCCGGTCGCAACCGATCAGCCGCAGGTCACCTTGATGTTGAAATCCTTGGTGATCATCCCGGCCATCGGGTTCTTCAGGTCGGCGCCCTGCGCCTGTCCGGTGATGGTGTAGGTCTTGCCGTCCACCGCCACGTCGGCCGAGCCGACCTTCGCACCCATGTTGTTGCTGACCGACAGCGCGTTGCCGTCGACAACCATTGCCAGCGATTCGACCTTCGGGGTGGCCTCGTCGCTCATCACGACGGCCAGCGCCTGCCGTCCACCGCTGGAACCACTGCCGATGTTGATCTTGCCGCCCGACTTGACGCACGTCACCGAGGCCGGGTCCAGGCCCGCCAGGTCGGTGCCGCCGACCTTGACCTGCGCCCCGCCGCCGCTGGCGACGCTGGGTGCGGTGCTCGATGCCGTGCTGGCCGTGTGGCCGCCGCTGGAACACCCCACCAGCACCGAAGCGGCGCCCAGTGTGCCAATCGCAGCCGCGAGAACTCGTTTCACTTTGCGGTTCCTTCCTCCATGCGCCGCCCCGCTGGCGTCGTCATGGCGCAAGTACAGACCGCCGGATTCGCTACCGATCCCAAATTTCGCGGCGGCGTCGGGCCGGTAGGCTGCGTCGAGGCCGGCGCAGACCAGAGGAGGCACCCGATGCTGAGCGTAAAGGGGCTGGAAAAGCCTGAGGCCCATGACTTTCCGGCGGCGGCGGACTACCTCGCCATGCTCGCGGACCTGACCGAAATCGAGAAGGGCCAACCGCTGTCGCCCATCCTGCTGGTGCGCGGCGACCTCTCGGCCGGCGCCCCGCCGCAGGTCGCCGACGGCTACCCCCGCGTGTGCGCGAGCTACCACGCCGACGAGAACACCGATATCCCCGTCGTCATCGCGGCCGTGAGCCGCTGATCAAGGATGTGACCATGATCGAGATCAACACCGTGGAAACCGTGCACGTGCTGACCCTGTCGTCGGGGCCCGTCAACGCCCAGGACGTCGAGCTGCTCGACGAGCTCACCTCGACGGTTCGCGAGTTGGAGCGTTCGGACGCCGGCGCGCTGGTCGTCACTGGAGCCGGCCGGGCGTTCAGCGCCGGGGTCGACCTCAACCGCGTGGTCGACGGCGGCGCCGGCTACACCGATCGGCTGGTCCCCGCGCTGTCCGCGGCGTTCGAGGCGATGTTCTCGTATCCGGGCCCGACCGTCGCCGCGATCAACGGTGCCGCCATCGCGGGCGGGTGCGTGCTCGCGTGCGCCTGCGACCGCCGCCTCATCGGCCCCGAGGCGCCCATAGGCGCGGCCGAGGTGCGCGTCGGGGTGCCGTTTCCGGTCGCCGCGCTGGAGGTGATGCGCTACGCCTGCGGGGACCACGCCGAGGAGGTGCTGCTGGGCGGCCACAACTATCGGGGGGCCGAGGCCGTGGCCCGCGGACTCGCGCATCGCGTGGTCGCCGAGGATCTCCTCGAGACGGCCATGGCGGAGGCGTCGGATCTCGGCGGCATCCCGGCCGGCGCCTATCGCCAGACCAAGACCCAGCTGCGGGCCCCGACGCTGGCGCGGATTCGCCAGGGCGGCGCTATCGACGACGAGGTCCGCCGGATGTGGGGCGCGGACGAGACGCTGCAACGCCTCGCCGCCTACGTGGAGCGCCTGCGGCGGCGCGACTGATCAGGGCCGGCTATTCCTCGTCGAGGGCCACCCCGCCCCGGGTGCGCCGGCGCCGCATCCGATGCGAGCCCTTCCCCGTCGGGCGACGGTTGCGCAACCGGGCCTGGCTTTCCTCGGTCTCCTCGGCGGGTTCGACCCCAGGCTCGAGGGTCTCTTCGGGTTCGGCGGCTTCGGGCTCGGCAGCCTCGGGGGTCCCGGCCGTGACGGTCTCGGCTTCCTCAGTCTTCCCGGCCTCGGTTTCTTCGGCCTCGTCAGGCTCGCCGGCCTCGGCCTCTTCCTCGGTGTCTTCGGTGGTTTCCTCGACGTCGGCCTCGTCGCCCTTCTTGCGGCGCAACCGACGCTTCTTGGGCTTCTTCGCCTTGATCGGTTTCGGCGGTGGCGGCGGCAACTCGGCGACAAACGACAGGTAGAACGCGAAGAACCCGAGCACCGCGATCGCGGCGGCCGCCCCATAGATGGCGAACAGATACTGTCCGGCGGCGTCCAGGCTGAGCCAGATCTCGCTGATCGCCGTTCCGGCGATCAGCGAGCCCGCCAGCACGTGGCACACGATCGACGCGACCCGCAGGTTCAGGGCCAGCTGCGGCGTCCCCAGCTCCGGCTTGCGCACCCGCAACAGGTTGAACACCACGGGCAGCGCGGCCAGCGCGACGAGCGCACCCGTCGTAATCCGCAGCCCGGTCCCCAACGAATGCGTGGTGTCACCCATCAGCTCCGGCCAACGGGGCAACACGAAAAAGAAGTAGAGGGCGCCGGCGACGAGAGAGCACAGCAGGTGCCACGGCACCGCAATCTTGCGCCCCATACCCCTCCTCGTGGTGGTGAGTTCACGCCAGCCTAAAGGCGGCCAACCCGAATCCATACCAATTCGTGCCTGTCCGCATGGCGGACCAATTGCGGAGGATGCGGGATTTGAACCCGCGAGGGCTGTTAACCCAACCCGCGTTCCAGGCGAGCGCCATAGGCCACTAGGCGAATCCTCCGTGGCCATGGTAACCGAGGCCGCCATAGCGGCCGGCACTTGCTCTGCGCCAGGTATTAGACTCGCGGTGGACCCCGCGCGGCGTCTATCCTGTGAACTCCCCCAGGGCCGGAAGGCAGCAAGGGTCAATGGGCTCTGTCGGGTGCGCGGGGTCCCCTATGTTTGATGAGTGGCGACCCGCTGCGCCCGGCTTCGCCGCGCTTGCGATCGCCACTAGGAGCAGCGAAAGGGTCCACCGTGTCGCTGGATTCCCTCAGCCCTGAAGAGCTTGCCGCCGCACACGCGCGCCACCAGCAGGATTACGCGGATCTGCGGGCCAAGAAGTTGGCCCTCGACCTGACCCGCGGCAAACCGGCGCCGGAACAGCTGGACCTGTCCAACCAGCTGCTCAGCCTGCCCGGGGAGGACTACCGCGACAGCGAGGGCACCGACACCCGGAACTACGGCGGCCTGCACGGGCTGCCCGAGCTGCGGGCCATCTTCGGAGAGCTGCTCGGCATCGGCGTGCCCAACCTGATCGCCGGCAACAACTCGAGCCTGGAGCTGATGCACGACGTCGTCGCCTTCTCGATGCTCTACGGCGGCGTCGACTCCCAGCGGCCCTGGAAGGACGAACCGAGCGTCAAGTTTTTGTGCCCCGTTCCCGGCTACGACCGGCACTTCGCCATCACCGAGACGATGGGCATCGAGATGATCCCCGTGCCGATGCTGGCCGACGGGCCCGACGTCGACCTGATCGAGGAGCTGGTCGCCGCCGACCCCGCGATCAAGGGCATGTGGTCGGTGCCGGTGTTCGCCAACCCCACCGGCATCACCTACTCGTGGGAAACGGTGCGTCGGCTGGTCCAGATGCGAACGGCGGCGCCCGATTTCCGGCTGTTCTGGGACAACGCATACGCGGTGCACACCCTGACGCACGAGTTCATCCGTCAGGTCGACGTGCTCGGGCTGGCCGCCACGGCCGGCAACCCCAACCGGCCCTACGTTTTCGCGTCCACCTCCAAGATCACGTTCGCCGGTGCGGGCGTGAGCTTCCTCGGCGGATCGCTGGGCAACATCGCGTGGTACCTGCAGTACGCGGGGAAGAAGTCGATCGGCCCGGACAAGGTCAACCAGCTACGGCACCTGCGCTTCTTCCGCGACGCCGACGGGGTGCGCCTGCACATGCTGCGGCATCAGCAGATATTGGCGCCCAAATTCGAGCTGGCGCTGGACATCCTGGACGAGCGGCTGAGCGACTCCAAGATCGCCTCGTGGAACGAACCCCAGGGCGGCTACTTCATCAGCCTCGACGTGCTGCCCGGGACCGCGCGCCGGACCGTGGCCCTGGCCAAGGACGCGGGGATCGCCGTGACCGAGGCGGGTGCGTCGTTCCCGTACCGGAAAGACCCGGAGGACAAGAACATCCGGATCGCGCCCACCTTCCCGTCGCTGCCGGACCTGCGTGACGCGGTCGACGGGCTGGCCACCTGCGCGCTGCTCGCGGCCTCCGAGTCGTTGCTGGCGCCCTCCGCATTCAGTGTGCGCTGACGGCGACGACACGCCGCGCGAGTGCGCCGTGGGCGCACACTCGAAGCCGCTGGCGCACACTCGATGCCAGCCGAGCTCTAGTCACCGCTCGCCGGTAGCCTGCTGACCGTGGCCCTCTACCGCAAGTACCGACCGGCAACCTTCGCCGAGGTGGTGGGGCAGGAGCACGTCACCGAACCACTGTCGATCGCCCTGGAAGCAGGCCGGATCAACCACGCCTACCTGTTCTCCGGTCCGCGCGGCTGCGGGAAAACCTCGTCGGCGCGCATCCTGGCCCGGTCGCTGAACTGCGCGCAGGGCCCGACGGCCGCTCCCTGCGGGGTGTGCGAGTCCTGCACGGCGTTGGCACCCAATGCCCCCGGCAGCATCGACGTGGTGGAACTCGACGCGGCCAGCCACGGCGGCGTGGACGACACGCGCGAGCTCCGGGACCGCGCGTTCTATGCGCCCGCGCAGTCGCGCTATCGGGTGTTCATCATCGACGAGGCGCACATGGTGACCACCGCGGGGTTCAACGCGCTGCTCAAGATCGTGGAGGAGCCGCCCGAGCACCTCATCTTCATCTTCGCCACCACCGAACCGGAGAAGGTGCTGCCGACGATCCGGTCGCGCACCCACCACTACCCGTTCCGGCTGCTGCCACCGAAGACCATGCGGGCGTTGATCGGGCGGATCTGCGAGCAGGAGGGCGTCGTCATCGACGACGCGGTCTACCCGCTGGTGATCCGCGCCGGCGGCGGCTCGCCCCGCGACACGCTGTCGGTGCTCGATCAGCTGTTGGCGGGCGCCGAGGGCGCCCACGTCACCTATCAGCGGGCGCTCGGGCTGCTGGGCGCCACCGACGTCGCGCTGATCGACGACGCGGTGGACGCCCTCGCCGCGTCCGACGCCGAGGCGTTGTTCGGTGCGGTGGAGTCGGTGATCGACGCGGGCCACGACCCGCGCCGCTTCGCCACCGACCTGCTGGAACGGTTCCGTGACCTCATCGTGCTGCAAGCGGTTCCGGACGCGGTCAGCCGCGGCGTGGTGGACGCCCCGGAGGACGTACTGGACCGGATGCGCGACCAGGCGGCCCGCCTCGGGACGGCGACCCTGACCCGCTACGCCGAGGTCGTGCAGGCAGGGCTGGGAGAGATGCGGGGCGCGACCGCCCCCCGCCTACTGCTCGAGGTCGTCTGCGCGCGGCTGCTGCTGCCCTCGGCAAGCGACACCGAGTCGGCGCTGCTGCAGCGCGTCGAGCGGATCGAGACCCGGCTGGACATGTCCATTCCCGCCGCCGAGACGGCCGCCGCGCACCCACCGCGGCCCCGGACGGAATCCGCCCCGCCCAGGGAGGCCGCCCCGCCCAGGGAGGCCGCCCCGCCCAAGGTGGCCGAGCCCGAAGCCCCGCGCGAGCCGGTGCCCGAACCCGTCCCGGCGCCGGCCCCAGAACCGCACGCCGCGCCCGGCGAACTCAACGCCGCCGCGGTGCGAAGCATGTGGCCGACGGTGCGCGACAAGGTGCGCCAGCGCAGCCGCACCACCGAGGTGATGCTGGCGGGGGCCACCGTCCGCGCGATCGAGGACAACACGCTGGTGCTGACGCATTCCTCGGCGCCGTTGGCCAAGCGGCTGTGCGAACAGCGCAACGCCGACGTCATCGCCGAAGCTCTCAAGGATGCGCTGGGCGTCAACTGGCGGGTGCGCTGTGAGGTGGGGGCCGCCGCGCCGGTCGAGTCCGCCCCGCCGACCCCGGCGGCGGAAGAGCCCACGCCCGACGTGGCTCAGCGCGCCGAAGAGGAACACATGCTCGCCGAAGCCGGCCGCGCGGAGCCGTCCGAGCCGCGCCGCGACCCCGAGGAGGTCGCTTTGGAGCTGCTCCAGAACGAGCTGGGCGCCCGCCGGATCGACAACGCCTGAGCTAGGGTGTCCACCAGGGCCGCAACGGCAGGTGGTCGTCGCCGCGCGCGTCGACGTTGGCCGCCAGCACGTGGTGCAGCTGCAGGTTGTTCTGCTCGAAGGCCACCCGCGAGGCCGCCATGTACAGGCCCCACACCTTGGCGGTGGCCAGGTTGACCTCGTCGACCGCTTCGTCCCAGTGCTCGACCAGGTTGCGGCACCAGTCCCGCAGCGTCATGGCGTAGTGATGCCGGAAGTTCTCCTCGTGCAGCACCTCGAACCCGACGTCCTGGATCTCGGTGATGATGCGGCCCGAGCCGGTCAGCTCGCCGTCCGGGAAGACGTACCGGTCGGTGAAGCCGCCGGCGAACGAGGTCGACTTGTTGTCGTGGCGGGTGATGCAGTGGTTGAGCAGCAGGCCGCCGGTGCGCAGCTTCGACTTCAAGAACCCGAAGTAGGCCGGGTAGTTCTTGACGCCGATGTGCTCGGTCAACCCGATCGAGGACACGGCGTCGAATCCGCCCTCGGCGATGTCGCGGTAGTCGGAATGGCGCACCTCGGCGAGGTCGCTCAGCCCTTCGTCTTCGATCGCCCGTTGCGCCCACTTCGCCTGCTCGCCCGACAGGGTCGCACCGATCACGCGGACGCCGCGTCGCGCGGCGAAGCGCACCATGCCGCCCCAGCCGCAGCCGACGTCGAGCAACCGGTCGCCGGGCTGCAGCCTCAGCTTCTCGAAGACCAGCCGGTATTTGTTGTCCTGGGCCTCTTCCAGCGTCGCGTCGGCGTCGGGATACACCGCGCAGGTGTACGTCATCGACGGGCCGAGCACCCATTCGTAGAACGTGTTGGAGACGTCGTAGTGGTGGTGGATGGCCTCGGCGTCACGCGTCTTGGTGTGCATCAGCCCGTCGGCGATCCGGCGCCACCGGGGCGGTGTCTCCTGCGGCGGCGGGGGGACCGGCACCAGCCGCTCCAGCCCCATCGAACGCACGACGTTGGCGAGCACGCGCGCCGGCGGCCGCTTGAATTGGACGCGGTCGGTCAGCCGCTTGAGCAGCTGGTAGGGATCGCCCGGGTGGACGCCGTACAGGTCCAAATCGCCCGCCACGTACGCGCGGGCGAGACCGAGTTCGCCGGGAGCCGTGGCCAGGTACGTGGCGCCGCGCGGGCTCCGAAGATCCAGGCCCAGTTCGGCGTCTCGGCTTCCGGCGGTGCTGCCGTCGTAGGCGGTGAACTTCAGCGGGTGGCGCCCGGTCGCCGCGAAGATCTCCAGGATCTGCGCCATGCTCAGCTTTCCGCTCGTGCGGTGTTCTTTTGTCGTGGTCATCGCCGTTGTACCGCCTTTGCATAGAGGTCGAGGAGACGGGAATCGGGATCGTAGATTTTCTTGACCGTTTTGTAGGCCTCGCCGCCGTACAACTCGTCGAATTCCTCGCGGGCGTAGTACGAGTCGGAATACAGCGACTTGTGCCCGTCGAGCTCGCTCACCTTCGCTTCGATCGTCCGGTTGGTTTCACCTTCCGTGTCGCCCGCCGGCACCGAGGACCAAAAGCCGACATTGACGTACGTGTGGTCCGGCCGCATCGGATACAGCGGCCAGCCCTCGTGGTCGCGCAGCCGCAGCGGGCACAGCCAGATCGGCGTGATGGGCACGTTGCCCAAGAACCACTCCAAGAACTCGCAGGTCCGTTCGACCGGCAGCTCGACGTCCTGGACGACCCGCTCGCGCGGGGGACGGCCCTTGCGCTTCTCGATCCGGTCGGCGATACCGAAGCGCCGGTCCATGGCGACGAGCTTCGAGTAGACGCTGCTGCGCCGGTACCGGCGCGGCCACCAGCGCCGCAGCCGCGGGTTCTGCACACCGAACGCACTCGAGCACCAGAACCAGTCGGTGTCCCAGCGCCAGAAGTAGTCGTGCATTGTCAGCCGGTCGTCCTTGGTGGCTTCCACCCCGGGGGAGTCGTGCCGGATCGACTGGTAGTAGATGTTCTTCCCGGTGTAGTCGCTGACCGGTCCCGGCGTGGTGGTTCGCCGACCCACGCACAGATAACTCTCGTCGGCGCTGAACACCACCCCGTCGAGATAGTCGACGGGCGTGCCGCCCTGCCCGCCGGTGTCGATGATGCGTTCCATCGCCGCGATCAGCGCGGGCAACGAGCGGAACCGCACGTGCCGCAACGCGACGAACGGCGCGACGGGCTCCAGCTCGATCCGCAACCGGGTTGAATAGCCAAGCGTCCCATAGGAATTGGGAAAGGCGCGGAACAGGTCGGGGTGCTGGGTGCGGGATGCGGTGAGCAAATCGCCAGCGCCGGTGAGGATGTCCATCTCCAGCACCGATTCGTGGGGCAGGCCGTTGCGAAACGACGCCGACTCGATGCCCAATCCGCTGACCGCCCCGCCGAGTGTGATCGTCTTCAGTTGCGGGACGACGAGCGGTGAAAGGCCAAAAGGCAAAGTCGCGGCGACCAGATCCTCGTAGGTGCACATGCCGGCTACGTCGGCGGTGTGGGATTCGGGATCGACGCTCAGCACGCCGGTCAGCCCCGACGTGTCCAGGCCGGGGGCGTCGCGTTTAGTGCGGGCGCGGAACAGGTTTGACGTCGGCTTGGCGAGCCGGACGGCGGACGTTGCGGGGATGGATCGATAGCTCGCCATCAACCGGTCAACGCCCGACTTGTGCGCCGAGAGTGCAGATCCAGGGACAGGCACCACATATACCCTAGTCTTCGACCACAGCCCGTGCACCCGCGCGCGGGCGGCATAGCTTCAGGAGTTGTCGTGGGACAGGTGAGTGCTGCCAGCACGATTTTGGTCAATGTGGAGCCGGCCGCCACCCTTGCGGCCGTCGCGGACTATCAGACGGTGCGCCCGAAGATTCTGTCGCCCCAGTACAGCGACTACCAGGTATTGCAGGGCGGCCAGGGGGCGGGCACGGTCGCCAAATGGAAGTTGCAGGCCACCAAGTCCCGCGTCCGCGATGTGCAGGTCGACGTCGACGTCGCCGGCCACTCCGTCATCGAGAAGGACGCGAACTCGTCGATGGTCATCCACTGGACGGTGGCCCCCGCCGGACCCGGCTCCAGCGTCACCGTGAAGACCACCTGGACCGGCGCGGGCGGCGTCAAGGGATTCTTCGAGAAGACTTTCGCGCCGTTGGGGCTGAAGAGGATTCAGGGCGAGGTCTTGGCGAATCTGAAGCGGGAGCTGGAGAGCTAGGCCGAGTCGCGACCGCGACTGGCAACCGCCACGGTCGGTCCCAAACGTTGGTTGGGGAATTTTACGGTGATCGCCGGGTCGGCCGAGTGGGCGAGTGCCCTCATCGCCGACGGGCTGTAGGCGCGTAGCTGGCTGATGAAACCATCGTGCGCCAGCGGGCTCAACCGGGTGAAGGGCCACGTCGCCGCCAACACCACCGAGTGGAGCGGTGCCGGCGGCCGGCGGAGATCGATGATCAATAACTTCTCCGCGACCCGAGTCCCTTCGGCGAATACTCGGGCGGCCAGTGCAGGCGGCAGGTGATGTAACGACATCGCGAACACCGCGAGGTCGTAGTGCCCGTCCGGGGCGTCGATTGCGGTGGCGTCCATCTCCCGCACCGTGGCCCGCGGGTGACTGCCAAGGTCACCGGTGGCGACGGCGGCCACGAACGTGGGGTCGACGTCGGTGACCGTCACGTGTGCCGTGGGATGAATCTCCAGCAGCTTGCTCGACAGCCCCCCGAGGCCGGCCCCCAGCTCGAGGATCTTCGGAGAGGGAACATCGGCCACCTCGGCAAGCACGATTTTGGCCAACTTCTCATGAGCACCCAAGAACCGTCGCCGGCCTGCGCGGTCGAGTGCGCGGACGACCTTTTGCTTCAAATCGTCGGCGTCTTCGCGGTCGAGGTATTCCAGTCGGGCGGTCTGCAAGCGACGGTCCAGCCAGGAGGCGTCCGGCCCGCCTCGCGGCATGCTCGCAATCTCGTGAGCGCCGCTGTCCACATACAACATCATGAACTATTGCGGCGGTGACCGACCGCGTTTTGCCGACCCTCCTCGTAGTCGCCGCACGACGACGGAAACGGAAACGCGCTACCATGAACCACCGGTTTCCCGAAGGAAGAAAATGCGCCGAATCGCCTTTTCGATCCAGTTGGCGTTCCGGCGGGCCAGCCAGGCCTTTGACCTGATGCGACAGAAAGACGCAGCGGCTTACTACACGGTGATCGGCGACGACCTCATCGACTTCATGAATGAGGGGTACGCCGATGAGTCCAAGCCGCTATGGCTCAACCTCGGTTACTGGAAGGCCGCTCGCACCTATCCCGACGCTTGTGTCGCGATGGTCGAACTCCTGGGAACGCGGGCCGGGCTGGAACCAGGCGATAGGGTCCTCGACGTCGGCGTCGGTTTCGCCGAGCAGGATCTTGTTCTTCTCGATTGTTTCAAGGTGTCTCACATCACGGGCATCGACATCACACCTGTCCACGTCGAAAAGGGCCGAGAACGCGTCGCCGGGCGCGGGCTGCAGAAACGAATCGACATCCGATCCGGTTCCGCGACCGCAATGGAGTTTCCCGACGAATCGTTCGAGAAAGTCTTGGCCCTGGAATGCGCATTCCACTTTGACACGCGTGATCAATTCATGCGCGAAGCATTTCGTGTCCTCAAACCAGGAGGAACCATTGCGCTCGCCGACATGCTCCCGAATCCGGGCAGCAAATCCGGCCTGACGACCGTCTTCGGCCGAAAGTACGGCCACATTCCCAAAGCCAATTACTACGACCGCGAGGAATACCCCCGGCGGCTGGCTGCCGCGGGATTCGGCGACGTGCTCGTGGAATCGATCCGGGAAGACGTGTACCCGGGGATGGCCAAGTACATGTGGCAGCGCGTTCAGGAAAAGAAAAAGATGGATGAAGTGGTCGTGGAGGTTACGGAAGACGATCGCGCCCAGTGCCGCGGCGTATCGCTGTGGGAACGATCGACTGGCTTCGCGGACTACGTGATCGCGTCGGCGCGTAAACCTTTGGACGCCAACGGAGTTCCTCAAGCGGGCTAGAGCAGTCCGAGCAGTTGCAGGTCGGTGGCGTATTTGAGGATGACCGGCGCCGACACGTGCGGGATGTCCGGATTGTTCTTGTCGGGGCCTATTTTGGCTTTCTGCACCGCGGCGCGGAACCGGTCGGTCGGCGCGTAGGACCCGCGGCTCGGCTCAGGGGGTTGGAACTGCTCGGCGGTGTTTAGCAGGAACTGCAACACGTCCTGGACCGAGTGCCGGCGCTGTCGATCCGGTAGGGCACGCAGCGCGGCCTCGAACCGCTGCAACCACTCCCCGAAATCGCCGATGCGCTCGATGGGGTAACCGGCCTCGATCAGCCAGTCGACGTACTCGTCGAGCCCGATACCGTCGTCGTGCGGGTTCATCACGTGGTAGGTCTTAAAACCGTCGACCGCCCGGGCGCCCAGCGTGGCGATCGCCTCGGCGACGAAACCGACGGGCAGCCCGTCGAAATGCGAACGCTGCCGGTTGCCGTCGGGGTCGAGCCGGAAGAACGAAGAGGGCGCGACGCCGGTGGCCAGGACGCTCAACGCCGTCCGCGTGAACACGTCAGGCACGTTGAGCTGGCCCGCATACCCGGGCTCGGCCAGGATCACGTCGCACCGAAATACCGCGACCGGCAGCCCACACAGGTCGTGGGCCTCGCGCAGCAGCACCTCACCGGCCCACTTGCTGTTGGGATATCCGTTCCCGTAGCTGTGGTCGATCTTGCGGGTGGGACTGATGACGCGGATGTCGGCGTCCTCGGTGAACAGCGACCGCTCGATCTGGTAGCCCACCGCGCTCGTCGACACGTAGGTGTAGGGCTTGATCTTGGTGGTGAGCGCGAGCCGGATCAGCTCGGCGGTGCCCATGACGTTGGGCCCGAACAGCTCTCGGTAGGGCAGGACGGTGTTGACCAGGGCGGCCGGATCGACGATCAGATCGACGGTGTCGGCCAGCCGCTGCCAGGTCCGCCGGTCCAGGCCCAGGTTGGTTTCGCCCTTGTCACCGGCGATGACCCGCAGGTGATCGGTGGCCAGTTCCTGGAAGTGCTGCAGCAGCTCGGGGTCGCCGCTGTCGAAGGTCTTGTCGAGGCGGCGCCGCGCCTGTTCATCGGACGTGGCGCGCACCAGGCAGATCAGCGTGCCGTCGACGAGCTTCAACCGCTCGAGCCACTGCAGGGCCAGGTAACGGCCGAGGAAGCCGGTCGCCCCGGTGAGCAGGACCGTCCGGGCCTCGGTGCCCGCCCGCGGCAGGCTCGGAGCGGCCGACAGTGTCGGGGCGTCGATGAACTTGTCCAGCGTCAGATCGCCGGCGTGCACCTCGGTGCTGTCGCCGCCGTGCACGGACGCGAAGCACAGATCGGCGGCCGGGCTGTCATGTCGGTCCACCCGCTCGCTGAGGCTTCTGACGGACGGGGCGTCGAACACCGCGCGCACCGCGAGACGTGAGTCCAGGACTTTGTTGATCGAGTCGATCAGGCGCATCGCCGACAGCGAATCCCCGCCCAGGTCGAAGAACGACTCGTCGACCCCGACCCGCTCGAGCCCCAGGACCTGGGCGTAGACGCCGGCCACGATCTTCTCGGTCGGGGTCTGCGGGTCCCGGAAGGGTGTGGCGGCAAACACCGGCGCCGGCAGCGCCTTTCGGTCGATCTTGCCCGAGGAGGTCAACGGGAATTGCTCAAGCACCACTATCTGGGACGGCACCATGTATTCGGGCAGCCGCGCGCTCAAACGTTGGCGCACCGCGGCGACCTTGGTGTTGGTGCGGGGTTCATTGGCGTGGGGGGCGCTTCGGCAGGCCCGCGTGTTGGGCAGGTAGAGGTCGGTCAGCGGTGGGGCGTGCCGGTGGTGCGGTTCGGGGCCGATGAAGACGGCGTCGAGGGTGCCGGGTTGAGCGCCCCAGGTCACCGCGACGTGATATCCGGCGGCTTCGCCGGCGCGGTGCAATTGTTCGGCGGTGGCGGTGTCGGGGATGGCGGTGGCTTCAGCGAGCGCGTCGGCCAGCGGTAGCCCGGTGGCGATCGCCTGTTCGACGTGTACGTCGGTGAACACTCCGGTTTGGGGGATCTCGGCGACGCGGACCGTGGCCGGACGTTGCGTAGTCAATTGGGTGCGCAACCCATCCAGCCCTGCGCAGTGAGACCACGTCCAGGTGGGCACGGTCGCGAGCGAGCGCACCGAGGTCGGGGTTTTGTGGACGACGACGTCGTAGCGGTACCGGTTCAGTTCGTTGTCGGCAAATCCGCGTTTGACCTGGATGTCGAGCCCGGCCACTGACCGGTGGTCGGCGGCCCATGTGGTGAAAAACTCTGGGGCTAAGAGCAATTCGGATTCGCTGAGCATGGCGCGGTGAACCCGTTGGCGGATGTCGGCGGTGTCCGTGGTGTCGGTGCGGGCCAGCGCGACCGCGGTTTGGAAGGCCCCCTGCAGGGTGTGGTTGCGGACGTCGCCGATGAACAGTGCCCCGCCGGGGGCCAGCAGTTCCATAGCGCTGTCGATGAGGTCGGCGAGGTATTGCCGATTGGGGAAGTACTGGATGACCGAGTTGAGAATGATGGTGTCGAAGTGGCCGGGCGGCAGTCCCTCGACCACATGGGCGGGTTGGGTCAGCAGCTCGACCCGATCACGCCACGGAATCTGCAACCGCTCCAGCGAGCGGGCCAGCCCCTCGATGGCCGCCGCCGACAGATCGGTAGCAACGTAGTGCTCGCACTGCGGCGCGACCTGTGACAGCACCAACCCTGAGCCCGTGCCGATCTCCAGCACCCTTCGTGGCCGCAGGGCGATGATCCGATCCACCGTCGCCGAGCGCCACTCCAACATCTCCTCGAGCGGGATCGGATCGCCGGTGTAGCTGTTGTTCCAACTCCGAAAGTCCATGCCGAACGCCGAGTCCCCGACCTCGGTGCCGTACAGCTCGTCCCAGACGTGCTCCCACTCTTCGACGTTTACGGCGTCGTGGTCGGCGTTGGCGGTGTGCTCAATCGTGATGTAGGCGACGAGGTGGGCGCCGGTCTTGGTGTGGCGCACGGTTGCGGCTGCCTGGGTTACCTGCGGGCACGACAGCAGGGTGTTTTCGATCTCGCCCAATTCGATGCGCTGTCCGCGCAGTTTGATCTGGGTGTCCGCGCGGCCGACGTAGTCCAGTGTTCCGTCCGGGGTCCATCGCACCAGGTCACCGGTGCGGTACATCCGCGCGCCGGCAGCCCCATAGGGATTCGCGACGAACCGTTCCGCGGTCAGGTCCACCCGTCCCACATAGCCGTGCGCCAGCACCGCCCCGCTCACATACAACTCGCCGACCACTCCCCTGGGCACCGGATTCAGCCGGGCATCGAGAACCAGCGCGCACACTCCCGGCAGCGGGGCGCCGATGCCCACCGGCTGCCCCGCCGACAGCGGCGCCGTGCAGGTGACCCAGATCGTGGTCTCAGTGGGGCCATAGGTGTTGAACATCTGGCGGCCCGGCGCCCACGTGGCCGCCAACTCCGCCGGGAGGACCTCCCCGATGGTGCTCAGCGTGGCCACCCCGTTCAGCCGGGCCGGATCCTGCGACGACAGCACGGTCGGCGTGAATACCGCCGCACTGACCTGCTGGCGCTGCAGCAACGTGGTCAACGTCTCCCCGGCGTAAGCCCCCCTGCCCGCCACCACCAGCGCCGCGCCCGACCTCACCGCCGCCAACACCTCGCCGACCGACACATCGAAGGTCGGCGAGGCCACCATCAGCAACCGTGAATCGGCGCCTAACCCGACCCCCTCGCCCAGCGCCGTCGCGAGCAGACCGGTGTGGCTGACCGCCACCCCTTTGGGGGCGCCGGTGGACCCCGACGTGAACATCACATAGGCGGTGTTGTCTGTCCCCAGCGGCGCGAGCCGGTCGGCATCGGTAATCGCGTCCGCGGAGCGCCCGGACAGGTCCAGACCGTCGACGCGCAGCACCGGGCGCGGCCCGGCCCCGGCCACGGTGTCGGTACCACACGTCAACACCCACCCCGCTTCGACCGTGTCCAGCATCGTGGCGATCCGTTCGACCGGATAGGCCGGATCCACCGGCACATACGCTCCGCCGGCCTTGACCACCGCCCACCAGGCCACCACCAGCTCCAGGCACCGGTCCATCGCCACGCCCACGGCACGCTCGGGACCCACCCCCGCCTCGATCAGCACCCGCGCCAACCGCGTAGACCACTCATCAAGCTCGCGATACGACACCTCCCGGGTGCCGTCCACCACCGCCACCGCCTCGGGGCGGGCCGCCACCGCCGCGGCCAACAACTGCGGCGCCACCTCCACGGGCGCTTCCACGCCCGTGCCGGACCACTGCCACAGCACCAGGTCCCGCTCACCACGATCGAGCAGCGGGACGTCTCCCACCACCACCGACGCGTCCGCTACTACCGCCTCGATCACCCGCCCAAACCAGGCGACCAACCGCTCGACGGTGGCCCGGTCAAAGAGGTCGGTGGCGTAGGTCACCACCGCGGTGGCCATCGGCGCGGCCGGATCGTCGGTCGGCACCTCGCTGAACTCGAAATCCAGGTCGAACTTGGCGGTTCCGGTCGCGGCCGTCAGCGGCTCGACGCTGACGTCGTCGAACGACAACGCCTCGGGGCGCACGTTGTTCTGGAAGGCCACGAAGACCTGAAACAGCGGATGGTGTGCCGTGGAGCGCACCGGGTTGAGCTGCTCGACCAGCCGCTCGAACGGAACATCCTGGTTGCTGTAGGCATCCAGCGCCTTATGGCGCACCTGTTGGAGCACATCACTGAACCGGTGCGCGGAAGTGATCCCCACCCGCAACACCCAGGTGTTGACGAAGAACCCGACCAGATCGTCGAGCGCCTGATCCAACCGTCCGGCGATCGGGGTGCCCATCACCACGTCCTCGCCGACGCCGACTCGGTGCAACAACACCGCCACCGCCGCCTGCAGCACCATCGACGCCGTTGTATTATGCTCTGCTGCAACGCGTTTGATACCCGCCCATGTTGGCGGGTCGATGGGCACATCGATCGCATCACCGCGGAAACTGGGCTCCGGCGAGCGGGCCCGATCCGTCGGCAGCGACGCGACTACCGGCAGATCGGCTAATTCCTGCCGCCAGTAACGCAATTGGCCCGCGATAACGCTGTCCGGATCAGACTCCGCGCCCAACAAATCCAACTGCCAAAGCGTGTAGTCCGCATACTGCACCGGCAACGGCGCCCACCCCGGCGCCTCCCCCCGCGACCGTGCCCGGTACGCCTCGGCGATGTCCCTGACCATTGGGGCGAACGACCAGCCGTCAAAAGCGATGTGGTGCAAAACAATTGCCACCACATGCTGCTCGGACCCGACCGAGTAGATCTGCGCACGGATCGGAATCTCTGCCGACAAATCGAACCGGTACCCCGCCAGCGCGATCACCCTGCCGGCGACCTCCTGCTCCGGCAAAGACGTCACCGCTGGCTCCCCGCCCCGCCACATGCCCGGCTTGGCCGGCATCACCTGCTGGAACGGCACACCGTCGATGTCGGGAAATATGGTGCGGAGCGATTCATGGCGCGCGACGACGTCGTCGAGTGCCGATCCCAGCGCCGCGACGTCCAGCGGCCCGGTCATCCGGAAAGCGATCGGCATGTTGTAGGTCGCAACCCCACCCTCGAACCGGTTGAGGAACCACAACCGACTTTGGGCGAACGACAGCGGGACCACTGCGGGGCGTGGACCGGCCACCAACGGCTTGCGCCGACCCGCGTCTACACGCGAGTCGTCGGCTCCGACCCGTTCCGCACCCAGCAGTCCGAGCAGTTGCAGGTCGGTGGCGTATTTGAGGATGACCGGCGCCGACACGTGCGGGATGTCCGGATTGTTCTTGTCGGGGCCTATTTTGGCTTTCTGCACCGCGGCGCGGAACCGGTCGGTCGGCGCGTAGGACCCGCGGCTGGGCTCGGGCGGCGGTGGCTGAATAGCATTGCGCAACAGCAACATCTGCAACACCGAGTGCCGGCGCTGTCGATCCGGTAGGGCACGCAGCGCGGCCTCGAACCGCTGCAACCACTCCCCGAAATCGCCGATGCGCTCGATGGGGTAACCGGCCTCGATCAGCCAGTCGACGTACTCGTCGGGCCCGATACCGTCGTCGTGCGGGTTCATCACGTGGTAGGTCTTAAAACCGTCGACCGCCCGGGCGCCCAGCGTGGCGATCGCCTCGGCGACGAAACCGACGGGCAGCCCGTCGAAATGCGAACGCTGCCGGTTGCCGTCGGGGTCGAGCCGGAAGAACGAAGAGGGCGCGACGCCGGTGGCCAGGACGCTCAGCACCATGCGTGTGACGGTGTCCGGCACGTTGAGCTGGCCCGCATACCCGGGCTCGGCCAGGATCATGCCGGAGCGGAACACCGCGACCGGCAGCCCACACAGGTCGTGGGCCTCGCGCAGCAGCACCTCACCGGCCCACTTGCTGTTGGGATATCCGTTCCCGTAGCTGTGGTCGATCTTGCGGGTGGGACTGATGACGCGGATGTCGGCGTCCTCGGTGAACAGCGACCGCTCGATCTGGCGGCCGACGTCCGAAGTCGACACGTAGGTGTAGGGCTTGATCTTGGTGGTGAGCGCGAGCCGGATCAGCTCGGCGGTGCCCATGACGTTGGGCCCGAACAGCTCTCGGTAGGGCAGGACGGCGTTGACCAGGGCGGCCGGATCGACGATCAGATCGACGGTGTCGGCCAGCCGCTGCCAGGTCCGCCGGTCCAGGCCCAGGTTGGTTTCGCCCTTGTCACCGGCGATGACCCGCAGGTGATCGGTGGCCAGTTCCTGGAAGTGCTGCAGCAGCTCGGGGTCGCCGCTGTCGAAGGTCTTGTCGAGGCGGCGCCGCGCCTGTTCATCGGACGTGGCGCGCACCAGGCAGATCAGCGTGCCGTCGACGAGCTTCAACCGCTCGAGCCACTGCAGGGCCAGGTAACGGCCGAGGAAGCCGGTCGCCCCGGTGAGCAGGACCGTCCGGGCCTCGGTGCCCGCCCGCGGCAGGCTCGGAGCGGCCGACAGCGTCGGGGCGTCGATGAACTTGTCCAGCGTCAGATCGCCGGCGTGCACCTCGGTGCTGTCGCCGCCGTGCACGGACGCGAAGCACAGATCGCTGGCCGGGCTCACGTCCGGAGCCGCTTCCAGCAGCCTGCCGTCCCTACCCAACAGCCGGTTCAGGCTTCTGACGGACGGCGCGTCGAAGATCGTGCGCACCGCAAGGTTGGTATCCAGGGTTTTGTTGATCGCGGCGACCAGGCGCATCGCCGACAGCGAATCCCCGCCCAGGTCGAAGAACGACTCGTCGACCCCGACCCGCCCGAGCCCCAGGACCTGGGCGTAGACGCCGGCCAGGACCTCCTCGACCACGCCGGCGGGGGCGCGGTAAAGACCGGCTTGGTATTCGGGTGCGGGCAGCGCGCGCCTGTCCAGCTTGCCGTTGACCGTCAGGGGCAGCCCCTGCACCACCATCACCGCGGCAGGCACCATGTAGGCCGGTAGCCGCTCGGCAAGCTGCGCACGGACCGCGGCCGGGTCCACCGCCCCGGTGACGGACTCGGTGACATAGCCCACCAGTCGCTTGTCGCCCGGGCGGTCCTCGCGGGCGACCACCACCGCCTGCTCCACCCCGGCCAGCCCGGCAAGTGCCGCCCGAATTTCACCAAGCTCGATGCGGTAGCCGCGGACCTTGACCTGCTCATCGGCGCGCCCAAGATACTGCAGCTGCCCATCGGCGCCCCACCGCACCAAGTCTCCGGTGCGATACATGCGTGTTCCCGGCCCCCCGAACGGACAGGCCACAAACCGCGACGCAGTCAGCCCGGCGCGGCGCAGATACCCACACCCGACACCGCGGCCGGCCACATACAACTCTCCGGCCACGCCGACCGGCACCGCCCGCAGCCAGCCATCCAGCACGAACAGCGCCGCCCCCGGCACCGGTGCACCGATCGGCACCACCGCCGACCCCGGCATCAGCGGGGCGCTGATCGCGGCATAGACCGTGGTCTCGGTCGGGCCGTAGCCGTTGATCATCACCCGCCCGGGCGCCCACCGATCCACCACCTCGCCCGGGCAGGCCTCGGCGGCGACCATCAACGCCGCCGATTCCAAACCCTCGGGTGAGAGGGTCGCAACCGCCGACGGGGTTTGACTCAAGACGCTGACGCCTTCAGCGACGAGCAAGGCGTGGAAGTCGTCCGGTGAGCCCGCCACCGACTCGGGCACCACCACCAGGCGCCCGCCGTGCAGCAGCGCCCCCCAGATCTCCCAGACCGAGTAGTCGAAGGCGTAGGAGTGACACTGCGTCCACACCTGTTGCGGCGCCGGCGTCCGGAGGCCGACGTCGAGTGAGTCGAACAGCCGGGTCACGTTGTGGTGGGTCACGACGACACCCTTGGGGACACCTGTGGTGCCCGAGGTGTAGATGATGTGGGCGACGTCATCGGAACTCGGTGGCGGGAGGCCCGTGTCCGGGTATGTATCGACCGTGGGGTCGTCGGTAGCGATGACCGGCACGTCGTACTCGCGCAGCCGGTCGGCCAGCCCAACGGCGGTGATCGCGGCGATCGGCGCGGCGTCGGCGATCATGAACTCGACCCGGGCCGGCGGGTACGCCGGGTCGATCGGCAAATAGGCCGCCCCCGCCTTCAGCGTTGCCAGGATCGCGATGATCGCGTCGGTGCACCGGTTGAACAGCACCGCCACACATTGTCCGGGGCCCACGCCATGTTCGATCAGCAAGTGCGTCAAGCGATTTGATGCCTCGTCAACCTCGCGGTACGTCATTGAGCGGCCGTCGAACGTCACCGCCACCGCCTCGGGTGCGCGCGCCACCTGCGCGGCGAACAAACCCGGAATCGACGCCGGCGTCGCGGGCTGGGTCAACGCCGCGCGGTTGCCGATCTCATCGAGACGGGCGTGTTCTTCGGCGTCGAGGACGTCCACCGACGCCAACGGCGCCGTCGGGTCACCCGTCATGATCACCAGCACCCGCTGCAACCGCGCCGTCAGCGCTTCGATGCGGGCCGGGTCGAAGACCTCGGTGTCGAATTCGACCCGCAGGCCCAACTGGTCGCCCGGCATGGCTTGCAGTGTCAGCGGGTAGTGGGTGGATTCGCGGGTGGCGACGTCGGTGATGGCCAGCTCGCCGACGTCCAACGACGCGGCGGTGTCGACGGGGTAGTTCTCGTAGACGAACAGGGTGTCGAAGAGTTGGTCGTGACCGGTGGCGCGGTGGATCTCGGTGAGCGCCAGGTGTTGGTGTTCCAGCGTGTGGTTGTGGTCGTTGCGTAGCTGGTCGATCAGGTCGGCCGTGCTGGTGACCGCGGTGATGGTCGCGCGCACCGGCACCGTGTTGATCAAGAGACCGATCATCGTTTCCGCGCCGGGCACGTCGGGCGGCCGGCCGGATACCGCGGTGCCGAAGGTGACGTCATGCTGGCCGGTCAGCCCCATCAGCAGCTGCGCCCACCCGGCCTGCAGCACGGTGTTGACGGTGGTGTGACACGAGCGGGCCAGCTCCGTTAGCGCTCGGGTGGTCTCCTCGGGCACCCGAGCCGAGATCACGCCGCGCCGCCCGAGCCCTGACCGACTGGGTGGGGCCACCAGCGTGGGGGTGTCGAAGCCGTCCAGCACATCGCGCCAGGCCGCGCGGGCGGCCTCGAGGTCTCGATCGGCCAGCCAGCCGACAAACCGGCGATACGGCGTGGCCACCGGGAGCCGCTGTCCGTAATAGCCGGCGAAGAGTTCTCCCAATAGGATCGGCAGCGACCAGCCATCGAGCACGATGTGGTGATTGGTCAGCACGACCCGGTGCCGTCCTTCGGCGGTGCGGATCAACGCCACCCGGAAAGCGGGCGGCTCGGCGAGGTTGCAGACCGCCGCGCGTTCGGCGGCGCACACCCGCCGGACCTGTTCCTCGGACTCCAGTTCGAAGTACTGCCACGCCGCCTTGGGGTCGGCCGGGATGATCTGAACCGGCTGGTCGAATTCTTCGCAGAACCGGGCGGCCAGATTGGGATGGCGGTTGACCACCGTGTGTACGGCATTGTGCAGCCGATGCGGGTCCAGCGGGCCGGTGACGGTGATGTCGAGCTGCATCGCATACAGGTCGTCGTTGCCGCCGGTGGTGCCGGCATGAAAGTGCAGTCCCTGCTGAAGGGGGGTCAGCGGCAAGATGTCGGCGATCCGGTACCGCTGCTGCAGCGCGTCGATCTGAGATTGGCTGAGCCGGGCGGGGACGATATCGGAGGGGGTCAGCCCGCCGCCGCCGTGCCGGACATGCGCGCAGATGCCGGCCAGGGCGTCGAACCACAGCTGGCTGAGTCGCCTGATCCGGCCGTGGTCCAGTGCCGAAGGGGCCCACGTCCAGGTGGCCTGCAGGTGCGGGCCGGCATCGGTGTCGACGGTGCATGCGTTGAGTTCCACGGTGTGTCCCAACGGCATCGGGACTTTGGTCGCGGCGGCGACCGGCAGGCCGTCCTGGCTGACCCGCCACAGCTCGTCAGGGACGGCGGCGGCTGCGCCCATCCGGCCCAGATAGTTGAACCCGATCGTGGGGTCCGACCCGCGCAGGGCGATGTCGGTGTTGAGGTAGCGCAGCAGCCCGTAGGTCAAGCCGTCGGGAAGGGCGCGGAGCTGTTCTTTGGCGTCTTTGATCACCGCACCCAGCGCCGCTTCGCCGGCCACGACCTGGGTCCAGCGCAGGCCACCGATCGCCAGCGAAACCGGGTATTTGGTGGTGAACCAGCCCACCGTGCGCGACAGGTCGACGTCGCGGGACAGGTCGTCGTGGCGCCCGTGACCCTCGACGTCGATGCCGATGGGCGCGCCGCTGTCGGCGCCGGTGTATTCGGCCCAGGCCATCCCGAACGCGATCAGCAGGATGTCGGTGATTCCGGTGTGAAACGCCGCGGGCACCTCACCCAGCAGCAGGCGCGTCGTCTCCGCATCCAGTGATGCCGTCAGGTGCCCGGCGCTGGCATAGGTGTCCAGCTCGGGTTGTACCGGGGGCAACGCGGCCGGGGTCGCCAGCACCTTTCGCCAGCTGTCGGCCTGGTTGACGACTGCCGGGGTGTGGGCGTGCTCGTCGAGCAGTGCTGCCCAGCGGGCAAACGAGGTCCCGGCTGCCGGCAGCGCGATCGGTTGTCCGCTGCGATGCTGGGCCCACGCGATGTTCAAGTCCTCCAACAGGATTCGCCAAGACACGGCGTCGATGGCCAGGTGGTGAATGATCAGCGCCAACTGGCCGCTGGCTTTCGCCCACACTGCGCGCACCATCGCCCCGCCGGCCGGGTTCAACCGTGACCGGCCCTCCGACAGCGCCTCGTCGGAGAGCATGTCGACGGTGTCCAGGCAACCATCGGAGTCGACCGAACCCGGCTCCGGCACCTGGAATGACCAGTCGCCGGCAGCATCGGTGTCGGCGCGCAGCCGCAGCATGGCGTGCCGATCCAGCAGCGCCTGGAGGACGATCACCACGTCGGCCCCGGTGGCCCCGGCGGGCGCCTGCACCACCATCGTCTGGTTGAACTGGTCTATCGGTCCGCCCACGGTGCACAGCCAGCGCATGATCGGCGTGGCCACCACCGGCCCGACACCTTCATCGACCGAGACGGCTTCACCGCCGGCCGCCGCGGCCACGCGCGCCAGCCGGGCCACAGTCTGCTCGACGAAGATGTCGCGCGGGCGACACGTCAGCCCGGCCGCCCGGGCCTGGGCCACCACCTGCATCGACAAGATGCTGTCCCCGCCCAGGTCGAAGAACGATTCCTCGACCCCGACCCGCTCCAGCCCGAGCACCCGGGCGTAGATGCCGGCCAGGACCTCCTCGACCGCGTTGGTCGGCGGACGGTAATGATCGACGTCCCGGTACTCCGGTGCCGGCAGGGCGCGAGTATCGAGTTTGTTGTTGACCGTCAACGGCAGCGCGTCGACGACCACCACCGCGGCAGGAACCATGTAGGCCGGGAGCCGCTCAGCCAGCCGCGCGCGTGCCTCGGCGGGGCAAGTTGTTCCGGTGATGTAGCCGACCAGGCGTTTATCTCCCGGACGGTCCTCGCGGACGATCGCCACCGCCTGCTCCACCCCGGCCAGCCCGGCCAGTGCGGCCTGGATCTCGCCGAGTTCGATGCGGTGCCCGCGGATTTTCACCTGGTCATCGGCGCGTCCCAGATAGCGCAGCTGCCCGTCGGCGCCCCACCGCACGAGATCGCCGGTGCGATACATCCGCGTCCCGGATCCGCCGAAGGGACACGGGACAAATCGTGACGCGGTCAACCTGGGCCGTCGCACATACCCCACCCCCACGCCGCGGCCGGCCACATATAACTCGCCGACCACCCCGGCCGGCACGGGGCGCAGCCATCCGTCGAGGACGAACAATGCCGCGGTCGCCACCGGGGCGCCGATCGGCGCCGCGCCCGACCCCGACGGCCCCGCCTTCAAGGGCGCGCTCATCGACGCGTACACCGTCGCCTCGGTCGGGCCGTAGGCGTTGATCACCACCCGTCCAGGGGCCCACCGATCCACCACCTCGGCGGGGACGGCCTCACCGCCGAGCAGCAACGTCACCGAATCCAATCCCTGCGGTGCGAGTGCGGCGATCGCAGACGGGGTCTGAGTGAGCACGTTGACCTGTTCGCCGACCAACAAGGCGTGGAAGTCCTCTGGCGAGGCGGTTACCTCCTCGGGTACGACCACCAGCCGCCCCCCGCCGAGCAGCGCAGCCCAGATCTCCCACACCGAGAAGTCGAAGGCGTAAGAGTGGCATTGGGTCCACACCGGCGCATCGGGCAGGTCTGGCGGCGCCGACTGCGCCAAGTGGACCAGGTTGCGATGGCTGATGGCCACGCCTTTGGGGACGCCGGTAGTGCCCGAGGTGTAGATGAGGTAGGCGATGTCGTCGGGGTCGGGCTCCGGTAATGCGGTGCTCGGTTGGCTGTCGACAGCCGGATCGTCGACATCGATGACCAATAGGTCGTGCCCGTCCAGTCGCGACCGCAGGCCCGCGGTGGTCACAGCGGCGATCGGCGCGGCATCGGCGATCATGAAGTCGATCCGGGCGTCGGGCAGCGCGGGGTCGATCGCCAGATAGGCCGCCCCGGACTTGAGCACCGCCAGCATTGTCACTACCGCCTGCGCGGACCGCTCCAACAGCAGCGCCACACACGAGCCCGGCCCCACACCGTCGGCGGCCAGCCGGTGCCCCAACCGGTTGGCGGCCTCGTCGAGCTCGCGATAGGTCAGTGAGCGGCCGCCGCAGCGGATCGCGACCGTCTGCGGCGAGCGGGCCACGTGGCCGGCGAACAACTCCGGAACCGACACGGGCGCAGGTGCGGGCGCGGTCAGCACCGCCCGGTTGCCGATCTGATCCAGCCGGGCGTGCTCACTGGCATCCAGCACATCCAGCGACGACAACCGCCGGTCGGGGTCGGCGGTCATGGCCCCCAACACGCGCTCGAACCGCTCGACGAGTGCGGCGACGGTTTTCGCGTCGAACACGTCGGTGCGAAATTCCACCGCGCCGCCGATCCCGGCGGGTTCACCGGCCTCGGTGAAGCGTTCGGCCAGGGAAAACGACAGATCCATGCGGGCGGTGTGGGTGTCCACGAGCACCTGGCTGACCTGTACGTCACCCAAGGCCAATTCGGCTGCGGTGCCCTGATTTTCGTGCGCGGAAAGGTTCTGCCAGGACAACATGACCTGGACCAGCGGGTGATGGGCCAAGGACCGGGTCGGGTTGAGTCGCTCGACCAGCACCTCGAAAGGCACGTCTTGGCGATCGTAGGCGGCCAGGCTGCGCCGGCGCACTTGCCCGAGTAGCTCGGCGAAGCTGGGATCTCCAGCCAGATCGACCCGCAACACCAGCGTGTTGACGAAAAACCCGATCAGCTCGTCGAGTGCTGGATCGCCACGCCCTGCGATCGGGAACCCCACCGCCACATCGGAACTCGCGCTGAGCCGGGAAAGCAGCACCGCCAGGGCGGTCTGAACCACCATGAAGCTGGTCGCGTTGTGCTCAGCGGCGAGCTCGCGCACTCGCTTCTGCAGCCCCGCCGGCCAGTCCACGTCGGCTTTGGAGCCGCGCTGATCCGCCAGAGGCGGATAAGGTCGATCGGTTGGCAGCTGCAAGCGTTCGGGCATCCCGGCCAGGGCATACTGCCAGTAGGCCAGCTGGCCGGCGATAGGGCTGTGGTCGTCGTCGAGATCGCCGAACTGTTCGCGCTGCCACAACGTGTAATCGACGTATTGCACCGGCAATTCGGCCCAGTCCGGGGACCGCCCCGCGTGTCGGCTGGCATACGCCATGCCCAGATGACGCACCAGCGGGGTGATCGACCAGCCGTCGGCGGCGATGTGGTGCACCACGCCCACCAACACGTGTTCATCATCGGCGACGCGGAAAAGCCTTGCCCGCAGTGGAATCTGGGTTGCGAGGTCGAACGTGTGACCCGTCGTCTCCTCGATGGCCGCTCGCAGCCGGCTTGGTGACCATGCGGCGGCATCGACGATTTCCCAACCGAAATCGGCCTGCTCTACGGACACGACCTGCTGCTGGGGTATGCCCTCGGGCGCGATTATCAGCGTGCGCAGGCTCTCATGGCGTGCCACCACGTCGGCCAGCGCGGCACCCAGCGCGTCGACATCGAGTCGACCGCACAACCGCAACGCCACCGCCATGTTGTAAACAACTGAGGGCCCTAACAATTGGTCGAGGAACCACAACCGGTTCTGGGCAAACGACAGCGGCACCACCGCGGGGCGCTCGACGGCCGCCAACGGCTTACGCCGCGCCCCTTTGCTGCCGATACGGGGCGCCAACTGGGCGATCGTGGGGAGTTCGAACAAGTCGTGCACTTCGACGTCGGCGTCCAGCGCGGTGCTGACCGCGGCGACCAGGCGCATCGCGGACACCGAATCGCCGCCCAGGTCGAAAAACGAGTCGTCCGTGCCGACCCGGTTGAGCCCGAGGACTTGGGCGTAGATGCCGGCCAGGATTTCTTCCACGGCGTTGGTCGGCGCGCGGTAGTGGTCGGCATCTTGGTATTCCGGTGCCGGCAGGGCGCGGGTGTCGAGTTTCCCGTTGACCGTCAACGGCAGCGCCTGCAACATGACGATCGCAGCCGGCACCATGTAGTCGGGCAGCCGCTCGGCCAGCGAGGCGCGCGCGGTGGCCGGGTCGGCGGTGCCGGTGATGTAGCCGACCAGTCTCTTGTCGCCGGGGCGGTCTTCGCGGGCGATGACCGCGGCACTGTCGACGCCGTCGAGTGCGGTCAGCGCGGCTTGGATTTCGCCGAGCTCGATGCGGTAGCCGCGGATTTTGATCTGTTGGTCGGCGCGCCCCAGATACTGCAGCTGCCCGTCGGGGGCCCACCGCACCAGATCCCCGGTGCGATACATCCGCGCTCCTGCTCCGCCGAAGGGACACGGGACAAACCGTGACGCGGTCAACGCGGCTCGGCGGACATACCCGATTCCGACGCCGTGGCCGGCGACGTACAGTTCGCCGACCGCTCCGGGCGGTACCGGGTGCAGCAGCTCGTCGAGGACGAACAGCGCCGCCCCCGGCACGGGCGTCCCGATGGGCACCAATGTCGAATCGGGGCGCAACGGGGCGCTGATGGTGGCGTAGACGGTGGTTTCGGTCGGGCCGTAGCCGTTGATCATCACGCGTCCGGGCGCCCAGCGGTCGACCAGGTCGGCGGGGCAGGTCTCACCGGCGGCCATCAGCGCCACCGACCCCAATCCCTCGGGGGAGAGCGCGGCTGCCGCCGAGGGGGTTTGGCTCAACACGGTGACGTGTTCGGCGACGAGTAGGGCGTGGAGGTCGGACGGTGAGCCGGTTACCGCCTCGGGCACCACGACCAGGCGCCCGCCGAACAGAAGGGCACCCCAGATCTCCCACACGGAGAAGTCGAAGGCGTACGAATGGCACTGGCTCCACACTTGCGCCGGGCTCAGTTCCAGCCCGATGTCGAGTGAATCGAACAGCCGGGTGACGTTGTGATGGGTAACCGCAACGCCCTTGGGGACACCGGTGGTGCCGGAGGTGTAGATGATGTGTGCGATGTCGTCGGGGGCCGGGGCCCGCGGTGCCGTCCCCGGCTGGGTGTCGATGCGGGGGTCTTCGATTGTGATGACGGTCAGGTCGCAGGCCTGCAGCCGGCCGGCCTGCGCGGTGGTGGTGACCGCGACAATGGGCGCGGCGTCGGCAACCATGAATTCGATGCGGGTCGCGGGTACCGCCGGGTCGATCGGCAGATACGCCGCTCCGGTTTTAAGCACCGCCAGGATCGCCGCGATCGCCTCGGCGGACCGGGAGAACAGCAGTGCCACGCACGCACCCGGGCCGGCACCATAGCCGACCAGCAGGTGCGCCAACCGGTTCGACGCCTCGTCGAGATCGGCGTACGTCATTGAGCGGCCCTCGAAGGTCACCGCCAGCGCCTCGGGGGCGCGCTTTACCTGGGCGGAAAAGAGCGCCGGGATCGACACGGGCGCCGCGGGCCTGGCCAGTATCGCGCGGTTGCCCCACTCATTCAGGTTTGCGTGCTCGGAATCGTTGAGAAGATCGATGGACAACAGCCGCCGTGTTGGGTTGGTGGTCACGATCGATCCCCCAGATCCGTGGTCATGGCCACCAACGCCCGCTGGAAGCGCTCGATCAATGCCTCGATGCTGGCCGCGTCGAAGACATGGCTGTCGTATTCGACGCGAAGGATCAATTCGCGGTCGGACCGGGCCTGCATCGTCAGCGGGTAATGGCTGGATTCGGTGCCGGTGAAGTCAGTGATGGCCAATCCGTTGTTGCTCAACAGTGCGGTGGTGTCGATCGGGTAGTTCTCAAACACAAACAACGTGTCAAAGAGTTGGTCGTGCCCGGTGATGCGGTGGATTTCGTTGAGCGCCAGATGTTGATGGTCGAGGGTGTGGTTGTGGGCAGTCTGGAGTTGGTCGAGGAGGTCGGCGATTGTGGTAGTCGGTGTGACGGTGGCCCGCACTGGGACCGTATTGATCATCAGTCCCACAATGGATTCCGCATCGGCCAGCTCGGCGGGTCGTCCCGAGACCGCGGCGCCGAAGACGACGTCACGTCGGCCGGTCATCGACATCAACACCTGCGCCCAGGCACCCTGAAGCACCGTGTTGACGGTGGTGCGACAGGACCTGGCCAGCTCGTTGACGGCCTGGGTGATGTCCTCGGGCACCCGAGACGAGGCAACGCCTCGCGGTCCCAGCTTTGACCCGTCCGGCGGTCCGACCAGTGTGGGAATGTCGAATCCGGTCAGCACGTCACGCCAGGCCGCCTGGGCGGCCGACAGGTCTCGCCCGGCGAGCCAGGTGACGAACCGACGATACGACCCGGCCGCCGGCAGCCGCTGGCCGTAGTAACTGGCAAAGATCTCTTGCAGCAGGATCGGCAATGACCAGCCGTCGAGCACGATGTGGTGATTTGTCAGGACGACCCGATACCGTTCCGGTGCGGTGCGGATCAGAGCGGCCCGAAAAGCCGGCGAGCCCCTGAGGTCGCAGACCGTGGCGCGCTCGGCGGCGCATACCCGTCGCACCTGCTCATCGACATCGGTGTCGAATTCGAAGTATTGCCAGGGTGTTTGGGGATCAGCAGGGATGACTTGCACCGGCTGGTCGAATTGACTGCAGAAGTGCGCCGCCAGTTGGGGGTGCCGGGCGATGACGGCGTCCACGGCATCGTGCAGGCGATCGGGGTGGAGCGGGCCGACGACGGTGAAGTCGAGTTGCATTGAGTACAGGTCGTTGTCGCTGTTCTGCCTGGCGGAATGGAACAGCAATCCCTGTTGGAGAGGGGTGAGCGGCAGGATGTCGGCGATCCGGTAATGCTGCTGCAGTTCGTCGATCTGCCTTTGGGTGAGGTGGGCAGGGGAGATGTCGGAGGGTGTCAGGCCGCCGCCACCGCGTTGGACGTGGGCACAGATGCCGGCCAGCGCGTCGAACCACAGCTGGCTGAGCCGCGCGACCTGGACGTGATCGAGCGCCGAAGGCGCCCAGGCCCAGTCGGCGTGCAGGCGAGGGCCCGCGGCCGTGTCGACGGTGCTGGCGTTGAGTTCCAGTGTGTGCGCCAGTGGTATGGGCACCGCCGCGGCGGAGGTGGAGATCGTCAAACCGTCTTGGCTGATCCGCCACAGATCGCCCGACGTCTCGGCCGCGGTCAGCCGCCCGAAGTAGTTGAACCCGATCCTCGGATCCGACTCGGGGAGCGCAACGTCCGCGTTGAGGTAGCGCAGCAGACCGTAGGTTATGCCGTCGGGCAGGGCACGCAGTTGTTCCTTGGCGCGCTTGACGATTGGGCCCACCGCGGCGTCACCGGCCGTCAGCTGGGCCCAATGCAGCCCAGCGACTGCCAGCGACACCGGGTACTTGGTGGTGAACCAGCCCACGGTGCGGGACAGGTTGATATCAGGGGCCAGGTCCTCGTACCGGCCGTGGCCCTCGACGTCGATCCCGATAGCCTCGCCGACCCTCGAGCCCGAAAACTCGGCCCACGCCAACCCCAGGGCGATTAACAGGATGTCCTGGATGCCGGCGCGGAAGGCCGCGGGAACCTCATCGAGCAGTAGGCGGGTGGTCTCGGTGTTCAGCGAGACCGCGAGATGCCCCGCGGTGGCGTAGGTGTCGGTCTCGGGCCTCGGTGGGGTCAGGGTGGTCTGAGCCGCCGCCACCTGCTGCCAATTGTGGGCCTGGTCCACCACCGCGGGCCGGTGAGCGTGCCCGGCGAGCAGCGATGCCCACCGCCGGAATGAAGTCCCGCCCGCGGGCAACGCGACCGGCTGGCCGCTGGCATGTTGCGACCACGCGATATTGATGTCTTCCAACAGGATTCGCCAGGACACTGCATCGACGGCAAGATGGTGGATGATCAGCACCAGCTGGCGGGTGTCGGTCACCCATAACGCGCTGAGCATCACCCCGCCGGCGGGGTTCAGCCGCGACCGGGCCTCCGCCACCGCGGCCTCGGTCAACACATCGACGGTGTGCAGGCACCCGCCGGCATCCACCGCCCCGGCCGCGGGCGCGGTCAGAGTCCACTCGCCGGTGTCGCCATCGGCGATGTGCAGCCGCAGCATGGCGTGGCGGTCCAGCAGCGCTTGCAGGACCACCACGACGTCGGCTTGGGCGACCCCGGGGGGCGCCTGTATCACCATGGTTTGGTTGAACTGATCGATGGGGCCGCCGATGTCGTGCAGCCAGTGCATGATCGGGGTGGCCGGCACGGGCCCGGCGCCGTCATCCACGGCAGCGTCGCGGCCCTCGGTGACGTGGGCGACGCGGGCCAGTCGGGCAACGGTCTGTTCGAGGAAGATGTCGCGCGGGCGGCACACGAGTCCGGCCGCGCGTGCGCGGGCGACCACTTGCATCGACGAGATGCTGTCGCCGCCAAGGTCGAAGAAGGAGTCGTCCACTCCTACGCGCTCGAGTCCCAGGACTTGGGCGTAGATGCCGGCGAGGATCTCCTCGACGGCGTCGGTCGGGGCGCGGTAGTGATCGGCATTGGAGTAGTCGGGGGCCGGAAGGGCGCGGGTGTCGAGTTTCTTGTTGGCGGTCAGGGGAAGCGCGTCCAATGCGACAACGGCAGCGGGCACCATGTAATCGGGCAGCCGTTCAGCCAAGGCGGTGCGGGCGGCGACCGGGTCCGCGGTGCCGGTGATGTAACCGACCAGCCGTTTGTCGCCGGGACGGTCCTCGCGGGCGATGACGGCGGCGTGGTCGACGCCGTCGAGCGCGGCCAGCGCCATCTGGATTTCGCTGAGTTCGACCCGGTAACCGCGGATCTTGACCTGTTCGTCGGCGCGCCCAAGGTAGACAAGTTGCCCGTCGGGGCCCCAGCGCACCAGATCCCCGGTGCGATACATGCGCGCCCCGGGGCCGCCGAACGGGCAGGCTACGAATCGTGCGGCGGTCAGCCCCGCCCGGCGCAGATAACCGACGCCGACACCGCGGCCCGCGACGTACAACTCACCGACTACCCCCGGCGGTACCTGAACCAGCGACGAGTCGAGGACGAACAACGCCGCCCCGGGCACCGGCGCACCGATGGGCAGGGTCCCGGCCCCGGCGGTCAGTGGCGCACTGATCGCGACGCACATCGTCGTCTCTGTCGGGCCGTAGGCATTGATCATCACTCGCCCGGGCGCCCATTGATCGACCACTTCGGGGGCGCATGCCTCACCGACCACCACCAGCGCCGCCGATTCCAAGCCCTCGGGTGACAGCACTCCCATCGCCGACGGCGTCTGCGTGAGCACATCGACTTGCTCGGTGACCAGCGCGTCGTGGAAGTCGGCCGGTGACGTTGCCACGTCTTCGTTCACCACGACCACCCGCCCACCGCGCAAGAGGGCACCGAAAATCTCCCACACCGAGACGTCGAAGGCCAAGGAATGGCACTGCGGCCACACGCCCGTTGGCGGCAGGCCGGCATCCAGCGACTCCAGCAGCTGTGTGACGTTGTGGTGAGTGATGGCAACACCTTTCGGCACACCGGTGGTGCCGGAGGTGTAGATGAGGTACGCGATGTCGCCGGGGGCCGGCGCGGGCAGTGGTGTGTGGGGGTGGGCGTCCACGGCGACGTCGCTCACGTCGAGGACGGTTAACTGGTGCCCGTCCAGCCGCGACCGCAGGTCGGTGGTGGTGATCGCAGCGATCGGCGCGGCATCGGCGAGCATGAATTCGATCCGGGTCGCCGGCAGCGCCGGGTCGATCGGCAGATAAGCTGCACCGGTCTTGAGCACTGATAAGATCGCGACGATGGCCTCGGCCGAGCGAGAGAACAGCAGCGCCACGTAGTCACCCGGTCCTGCGCCATACCGACTCAGGAAGTGCGCCAATCGGTTCGACGCCGCGTCCAGTTCGCGGTATGTCCAGGAGCGCACCCCATCGCGGATCGCGGTCGCCTCAGGGGTACGCCTCACCTGGCTGGCAAACAGCGCCGGTATCGAGACCGGCTCGGGCGCCGGCCGGGTGAGAATCGCCCGGTTAGACGCCTTGTCCAAGCGGGCGTGCTCTTCGGCGTCCAACACATCGATCGACGACAACCGGGCCTGCGGATCGGTGGTCATCGCCGCCAGAACCCGCTGTAACCGCTCGACAATCGTGGTGACGGTGCCGGGGTCGAATACGTCGGTGCGGAATTCGACCGCACCCCGAATGCCATCGGGCGCATTGGCGTCGGTCCAGTGTTCGGACAGAGAAAAGGTCAGGTCCATGCGGGCGGTGTGGGTGCCGATCGGCAATTCGGTAACCTGCAAATCACCTAACACCGGCCCGGCAGCCTCGCTGGGTTGCCCCGGCAGGTTCTGCCACGCCAATGCCACCTGAACCAGTGGATGATGGCTCAGCGACCGGGTGGGGTTGAGCCGCTCGACGAGCACCTCGAACGGTACGTCTTGATGCTCGAAGGCGAGCAGGCTGCGCCGACGGACTTGGGCCAGCAACTCGGCGGCGGTTGGGTCCCCGCCGACGTCGACCCGCAGGACCAAGGTGTTGACGAAGAAACCCACCAGGTCATCGAGCGCCTGGTAACCCCGTCCGGCGATCGGGAATCCCACCGCCACATCGGAACTGGCGCTGAGCCGCGACAGCAGCACCGCCAAGGCAGTCTGGACCACCATGAAACTCGTCGCGTTGAAGTCGCGTGCCACCTCGCGTATGCGTCGCTGCAACTCGGCCGGCCAGTCTACGGTCACTCTGGCGCCACGCTGATCAGCCAGCGAGGGATACGGCCGATCCGTCGGTAAATCCAAGCGTTCGGGGAGGTCGGCCAGGGCATCTTCCCAATACTTCAGCTGGGCGGCGATCCGGCTGTGGGCGTCGTCGAGAGCGCCGAACTGCGCCCGCTGCCACAGCGTGTAATCCGGGTATTGCAGTGGCAATTCGGGCCAATCCGTGGCTCGTCCGTCGCATCGGCTCGCATAGGCCTCGGCGATATCACGGATCATCGGGGCCATTGACCAGCCATCAAAGGCGATGTGGTGTACCACGCACACCAGTACGTGATACTCATCGGCGACCCGGAAAAGCTTCGCCCGCAGCGGAATTTCGGTTTCCAGAACAAAGGGATGATGCGCCGCCTCGTCGATCGCCTCGTCGAGTCGAGCTGACGGCCATCCGCTGGCGTCGATGACGTCCCAGCCGAAATCCGCTCGGTCCGCGGCAATGACGAGCTGCTGTGGTACCCCGTCGGGTGCCGGAAACATCGTGCGCAGGCTTTCGTGCCGGGCCACCACGTCGGCCAGCGATGCGCTGAGCGCTTCGGCGTCGAGCATGCCGCGCAGCTCGAGTGCCACCGGAATGTTGTAGACCGCTGACGGCCCCTGCAACTGGTCGAGAACCCACAGCCGGTTCTGGGTGAAGGAGAGCGGGATCACCGCCGGGCGCCGGCAGGCCACCAACGGCTCACGACGTTCGGCCGCGCCGTCGAGGCAGGGCGCCAGCTGCGCAATCGTGGGCGCGTCGAACAACGTGTGCACAGCCAGGTCTGCGTCCAGCCCCGTGTTGATCGCGGCAATCAGCCGCATCGCCGACAACGAGTCCCCGCCCAGGTCGAAGAATGAGTCATCGACCCCGACCGGTTCGACACCTAGCACCCGGGCATAGATGTCGGCCAAAATTTCCTCAGCAGGAGTGGCCGGAGCTCGGTAATGCTCGGGGGTGTAGTCGGGGACGGGTAGCGCGCGGGTGTCGAGTTTGCCGTTGACCGTCAGCGGCAGCGCCGGCAACACCACGATCGCCGGCGGAACCATATGACCGGGTAGCCGCTCGGCCAGCCTGGCGTGCGCCGCAGCGGGATCTACTGTGCCGGCGGTGGTTTCCACGATATACCCGACGAGGCGTTTGTCGCCGGGGCGGTCTTCGCGTGCGATGACCGCGGCCTGTTCGACGCCGTCGAGCTCGGCCAGCGCGGCCTGGATCTCGCCGAGTTCGATTCGGTAACCGCGGATTTTGACCTGTTCGTCGGCGCGACCCAGGTATCGCAGTTGCCCGTCGCGGCCCCAGCGCACCAGATCCCCGGTACGGTACATCCGCGCGCCGGGTCCACCGTAGGGGCAGGGCACAAACCGCGCGGCGGTCAGCCCGGGCCGGCCGATATATCCGACACCGACGCCGCGTCCGGCCACATAGAGTTCGCCGACCACCCCGGGCGGCACCGGGCGTAGCCACTCGTCGAGGACGAACAATGCCGCCGTGGACACCGGCGCCCCGATGGGGACCGTCCCTGAACCCGCCGCGAGGGGGGCGGTGAGCGTTGCGTAGACGGTGGTTTCGGTTGGGCCGTAGGCGTTGATGACCACCCGCCCGTGGGCCCACCGGTCCAACAGCTCGGGCGGGCAGGCCTCGCCGCCGAGCAGCAGAGCCACCGACTCCAGGCCCCGCGGGGAGAGCGCGGCGGCCGCCGACGGCGTCTGGGTGAGCACCGTGACCCGTTCCCTGACGAGCAGGGCGTGGAAGTCTTTCGGTGATTTCGTCACCTGCCCGGGCACCACGACCAGGCGCCCCCCGCCGAGCAGCGCGGCCCAGATCTCCCAGACGGAGAAGTCGAACGCATAGGAGTGACATTGCGTCCACACCTGGTCTGCGGGTAGGTGCGCCGACGCTGACTCCACCAAATGGGCCAGGTTGCGATGGGTGATCGCGACCCCTTTGGGCACGCCCGTGGTGCCCGATGTGTAGATGAGGTAGGCGATATCTTCTGCTGCGGGCGTCGGAAGCGTGGAGCGGGGCTGAGCGGTCATGCGGTCGTCTGTGATATCGACTACGGCCAGGGCACATCCGGCCAGCCGCGGGCGCAGGGCGGTGGTGGTGACCGCGACGATCGGCGCGGCGTCGCTCAACATGAATCGGATCCGTTCGTCCGGCAGCGCCGGATCGATCGCCAGGTAGGCCGCCCCGGCCTTGAGCACGGCGAGCATGGCGATGACAGCTTCGGCGGAGCGCTCCAGGAGCAGCACCACACACGCACCTGCGCCAGCGCCGCGGCCGGATAGCGCATGCGCCAGATGATTCGACGCCTCGTCGAGGTCGCGATAGGTCAACGACCGGCCCGCGTCACTGATGGCCACCGCCTGCGGCGAGCGGGTCACGTTGCCGGCGAACAGTTCCGGGATCGACACCGGCGCCGCTGCGGGCGCGGTCAGAATCGCACGGTTGCCCATGCGGTCGATGCGGGTGCGCTCATCGGCGTCGAGCACATCGATCGCCGACAATGGGAGCTGTGGATCGGCAATCATCGTCGCGATGATCCGCCGCAGCCGATTGATCAGCGCGCCAATGCTTTCGGCATCGAACACGTGGGTGTCGTACTCGATACGGAAGGAAAGTTCGGAGCCGGGTGTGGCCTGCATGGTCAGCGGGTAATGATTGGCCTCTTGACCGGTGAACTCTGTGATGACCAGCCCACCCGCGCCCGTCAACGTGGTGGCGCCGATAGGGTAGTTCTCGTAGACGAACAGGGTGTCGAACAGTTGGTCGCAACCTGTCGTATGGTGAATCTCGTTGAGCGCCAAGTGTTGATGGTCGAGGGTGTGGTTGTGCCTGTCGTGAAGTTGCTCAAGTAGGTCAGCGGTGGTCGTGGCCGGTGTGATGGCGGCCCGCACCGGCACGGTGTTGATCAGCAGCCCGACCATGGTGTCGGCGCCCGCCAGTTCGACGGGCCGCCCCGAGACGGCGGTGCCGAAGACGACGTCGCGCTGACCTGTCATGCCCATGAGCAGTTGCGCCCACGCGGCCTGCAGCACGGTGTTGACGGTGGTGTGCTTTGAGCGAGCCAGCTCGTTCAAAGCCAACGTGATCTGCTCGGATATCCCAAACGCGCTGGTGGTCTTCGGACCGGGCTTGAGTCGTGCGGGTGGGGCGACCAGGGTGGGGGTATCGAAGCCGGCCAGCGTCTCGCGCCAGGCCGCCCTGGCGGCGTCGAGGTCTCGCTCGGCCAGCCAGGTGACGAACCGGCGGTAGGGGGTGGCCGGCGGCAGGTGCCGGCCCTGGTAACCGGCGAAGATCTCTTGCAGCAGGATCGGTAGCGACCAGCCGTCGAGCACGATGTGGTGGAAGGTCAACACAAGTCGGTGCCGGTCTTCGGCGGTGCGGATCAACGCCACCCGGAAGGTCGAAGCGTTGGCGAGGTCGCAGACGGCGCCTCGCTCGGCCGCGCAGAGTAACCCGGCTTGCTCGCTGACATTGAAGTCGAATCGGACGTACTGCCAAGATATTTCAGGATCACCGGGAATGATCTGCACCGGCTGGTCGAATTGCCGGCAGAATCGAGCGGCCAGGTTGGGGTGGCGCTTGATGACGGCCCGCACGACGCCGTGCAGCCGGTCCGGGTCCAGCGGGCCGGCGATGGTGATGTCGATCTGCATCGCATACAGGTCACCGAGATCGTGACCGGTGCCGGCGTGGAAGAGCAGTCCCTCCTGGAGGGGGGTGAGCGGCAAGATGTCGGCGATGTCGTATCGCGCTTGCAGCTGGTCGATTTGGTGTTGGGCGAGTCGGGCGGGTGCGATGTCGGACGGTGTCAGCCCGCCTCCGCCATGTTGGACGTGGGCGCAAAGGCCGGACAGGGCGTCAAACCAGAGCTGGCTGAGCTGACCGATCTGGGTCTCATCGAGGGCGGACGGCGCCCAGGTCCAGGTGGCGCTGAGGCGGGGGCCGGTGTCGGTGTCGGTGGTGGCGGCGTTGAGTTCGGCGGTGTGGGACAGCGCCATGGGCACCGTGGTGGCAGCACCGGCGATTGCCAGGCTGTCCTCGCTGACCCGCCACCGGTCGCCAGGGACGTCGGTGGTGGCCGCGCCGCCGAGGCGTCCGAGGTAGTTGAATCCGATGGTGGGGTCGGGTCCGGTCAGATCGGAGTCGGTGTTGAGGTAGCGCAGCAGCCCATAGGTCACGGGATGGGGCAGCGCGCGCAGTTGTTCCTTGAGGCGCTTGACAATTGGGCCGAGCCCTGCGCCACCGGTCGCCACTTGTTGCCACGGCACGCCGCCGACGGTCAGTGCCACGGGGTACTTGGTCGTGAACCAGCCCACCGTGCGCGACAGGTCGACATCGTCGACCAGGTCGTCATGGCGGCCGTGGCCTTCGACGTCGATGCCGAGGAGGCCGTCGCCGGCGTGCAGGAATTCGGTCCAGGCCAGCGCATAGGCGATCAGCAAGATTTCGTGGATGCCCGTGTGAAACGCCGCGGGAACGTCGATGAGCAGTCGGCGGGTGGTCTCGGTGTCCAGCGACACCGTCAGGTGCCCCGCGCTGGTGTAGGTGTCCTCGGGTTGGGGTCCGGGCAGCGCGGCGGCGACGCTGGTGATGTGTTTCCAGGTGTCGGCCTGCTCGCTGACCGTCGGGGTGTGCGCGAATCGCTCGAGGATTGCGGCCCAGCGCTGGTATGAGGTTCCGCCGGTCAACAGGGTGATGGGTTGGCCACGCCGGTGCTGGGCCCAGGCGATGTTGATGTCTTGCAACAGAATCCGCCACGATACCGCATCGACGGCCAAGTGGTGGATGATCAGCACCAGCCGACCGGTGGTGGACAGCCACAGCGCGCTGATCATGGCTCCGGCGGCGGGGTTGAGCCTCGACCGGGCCTGGGCGAGCGCCTCATCGGTCAGCACGTCGACCGTTCGCAGACACTCACCGGCATCGATGACCCCGATGTCTGGCACCGTGAGCGCGCGGCCTTCGGCGCCGTCGTCGCCGACTCGCAGCCGCAGCATGGGATGGTGGTCGATCAGAGCTTGCAGGACGGCGAGCACGTCGGTGGGGGTGGCCCCGGCCGGTGCTTGGAGCGCCACGGTCTGGTTGAACTGGTCGACCGGGCCGTCGACGTCGAACAACCAGCGCATGATCGGGGTGGGCGTGATCGGCCCGGTGCCCTTATCGATGACCGTGTCGCAACCGTCGGTGATGCCGGCGATGCGGGACAGCCGGGCCACGGTTTGTTCGACGAAGATGTCGCGGGGGCGACAGTTCAGCCCGGCCGCGCGGGCGCAGCCCGCCACCTGCATCGCCAAAATGCTGTCGCCGCCGAGGTCGAAGAATGAGTCGTCGATGCCAACCCGCTCGATACCGAGGACCTCGGCGTAGATGCCGGCCAGGATCTCTTCGACCACGGTGGTGGGGGCGCGGTAGTCCTCGGTGGTGTAGTCGGGTGCGGGCAGGGCGCAGCTATCGAGCTTGCCGTTGACCGTGATGGGCAGCGCGTCCACCGTGACGATCGCCGCGGGCACCATAAATCCCGGCAGCCGGTCGGCCAGTGCGGCGCGGACTCGGGCGGGATCGACTGTCCCCACGGTTGTTTCAGTGATGTAGCCGACCAGCCGCTTGTCGCCCGGACGGTCTTCGCGGATGATCACCGCGGCGTGCTCGACCCCGTCGAGTTCGGCCAGCGCGGCCTGGATTTCTCCGAGTTCGATGCGATAGCCGCGAATTTTGACTTGCTGGTCGGCGCGGCCAAGGTAGTCGAGTTGTCCGTCGGGTCGCCAGCGCACTAGATCCCCGCTGCGATACATCCGTGTCCCGGGCGGCCCGAAGGGGCACGCCACAAACCGCGACGCGGTCAACCCTGCCCGGTTGACATAGCCGACTCCGACGCCGCGGCCGGCCACGTACAGTTCGCCGACGACTCCGGGCGGCACCGGGTGCAACCAGGGATCGAGGGCGAACAACGCCGCGCCGGGCACCGGCGCGCCGATGGGAACCATCGCGTGGTGGGGGGTCAGCGGGGCGCTGACGGCGGCATAGACCGTGGTCTCGGTGGGGCCGTACCCATTGAGCATCACCCGCCCAGGGGCCCACCGGTCCACCACCTCGGGCGGGCAGGCCTCCCCGGCGGCCATCAGCGCCACCGCCTCCAACCCGTGCGGGGACAACGCCGTGAGCGCGGAAGGGGTTTGGCTGAACACGGTGACCTGTTCGGCGATCAGCAGCGCGTGCAGGTCTTCGGGGGAGCGCGTCACCGGGTCGGGCACCACCACCAGCCGCCCACCGAACAGCAGGGCGCCCCAGATCTCCCACACCGAGAAGTCGAAAGCATAGGAGTGGCATTGGGTCCACACCTGCTCGGGCCCGGGCCTGATTCCCACCTGCAGGGCGTCGAACAGTCGGGTGACGTTGTGGTGGGTGACCGCAACACCTTTGGGCGCCCCGGTGGTGCCGGAGGTGTAAATGATGTGGGCGACGTCCTCGGGCGCCGGAGCGGGTAGGCCGGTGCTGGGCTGGGAGCCAATGCGGGAGTCGTCGATCTCGAGGACGGCCAGGTCGCGCTCGCCAAGGCGGGGGCGCAGCGCGGTGGTGGTCAGCGCGACGATCGGTGCGGCGTCGTTGAGCAGGAAGGCAATCCGCTCGTCGGGCACCGCGGGGTCGATCGGCAGGTAGGCCGCCCCCGACTTGAGCACCGCCACGATCGCGACGATGGCATCGGCCGAACGGGCGAGCAGCAGCGCCACACACCCGCCCGGACCGGCGCCGTAGTCGACCAGCAGGTGAGCCAACCGGTTTGAGGCGTCGTCGAGTTCGCGGTAGGTCCACGAGCGCTGCCCGCAGCGCAGCGCCACCGCATCGGGGGTGCGCGCCGCCTGCTCGGCGAACAACGCCGGGATCGAGGCCGCCTCCGCCGGCTGGGTCAGCACGGCGCGGTGGCCCAGCACATCAAGCCGCGCGGCCTCATCGGGGTCGAGCACATCGATCGACGACAACCGTGCCTGTGGGTCGGCGGTCATCGCGGCCAGCACCCGCTGGAACCGCGCGACCAGCGCGGTGACGGTGCCCGGCTCGAAGACGTCGGTGCGGAACTCCAGCGTTCCCGAAAGCCCCGCCGGCTCACCGGAATCGGTGAACCGCTCGGCGAGAATGAACGTCAAATCGACGCGGGCGGTGTGGGTGGCGATCGGCAGCTGCGTGACCTCCAGGGCACCCAACGCCAAACCCGCCCCGGGGTCAGCGGCGCTTCCCGGCAGGTTCTGCCAGGCCAACATCACCTGCACAAGCGGATGATGGATCAGCGACCGTGTCGGATTAAGCCGCTCGACGAGCACCTCAAACGGCACATCTCGATGCTCGAGAGCGGCGAGCCCCTTCAGGCGGACCTGCGTCAGTAGCTCCGCCACCGTGGGGTCGCCGGCCAAGTCCACCCGTAGCACCAGGGTGTTGACGAAGAACCCGACCAAATCGTCGAGCGCCGGATCATCTCGGCCGGAAACCGGAAAACCAAGCGCCACATCCGAACTCGAGCTAAGACGCGACAATAACACGGCTAATCCGGCCTGGACCACCATGAAAGTGGTCGCGTTGCAGTCACGGGCCACAGCGCGCACCCGCTGCTGTAACTCCGGGGGCCAATTCACCGCCACAGTGGCCCCACGCTGATCGGCCACCGGTGGATATGGCCGATCCGTCGGCAACTCCACGCGCTCGGGCATCCCCGCCAGCGCGTCCTGCCAATACGCCAGCTGCGCGGCGATCGGACTATCGCGGTCGTCAAGATCGCCGAATTGGGCCCTCTGCCACAAGGTGTAATCCGTATACTGCACGGGCAGCTCAACCCAATCCGGAGCAAGCCCCTGCCGCCGCGCCTGATACGCCGAGCTGATATCCCGCACCATCGGGGCCAGTGACAAGCCGTCAAAGGCGATGTGGTGGAGCACGATTCCCACCACGTGCTCCTCTGGGCCGACACGGTAGATCTGCGCACGGATCGGGATGTCTGTCGCCAGATCGAACCGATACCCGGCCAGCGACAGCAACTCGCCGGCCACATCGTGGTCCGCCAACGGCACTATCGCGGCATCCCCGCGTTGCCACATCCCGCTCCGGGGCGGCAGCACCCGCTGGAAGGGCACGCCGTCGAGGTCGGGGAACACGGTGCGTAAGGATTCGTGGCGGACAACGACATCGTCGAGGGCCGCGCGAAGAGCCCCGACGTCCAGTGGCCCGCTGATCCGAAACGCTGTCGGCATGTTGTAAGTGGTTACGCCGTTCTGCAATTGCTCGAGGAACCACAGTCGTCTCTGGGAGAACGACAACGGAACCCTGGCGGGACGCTCGCCGGCCACCAATGGCTCGACCTTGGCTGCATGTTCATTGAGCCGGGGCGCCAGCAGCGCCACCGTCGGCGCGTCGAACAGCCTGCGTAACGAGAGGCCGGCATCCATCGCCGTGTTGATCGCGGCGACCAGGCGCATCGCCGACAGCGAGTCCCCGCCGAGGTCGAAAAACGAGTCGTCGACCCCGACCCGCTCGGCGCCGAGCACTCGTGCGTAAACGCCAGTCAGGATCTCCTCAGTGGGGCTGGTGGGGGCGCGATAACGGTAGGCGTCGTTGTATTCGGGTGCCGGCAGGGCGTGGGTGTCGAGTTTGCCGTTGACCGTCAACGGCCACACCTGCAACACCACGAGCGCCGCGGGCACCATATAGCTGGGCAGCCGCTCGCCCAACACCGCCCGCACAGCCGCGGGATCAACGGCACCGGCAACGGTTTCGGTGACGTAGCCGATCAGACGCTTGTCGCCCGGGCGGTCCTCGCGCACGATCACCGCGGCCCGCTCGACGCCGTCGAGTTCGGCCAGGGCGGCCTGAACCTCGCCGAGTTCTATGCGGTAGCCGCGGAGCTTGACCTGATCGTCCGCGCGCCCAAGGTAATCAAGCTGCCCGTCGCGGCGCCAGCGCACGAAGTCCCCGGTGCGGTACATCCGCGTGCCGGCCGACCCGAACGGGCAGGCCACGAATCGCGACGCGCTCAACCCGGCCCGGCGCCAATATCCCACGCCCACACCATGCCCGGCGATATACAACTCGCCGACCACATCGACGGGCACCGGACGCAACCACCCGTCGAGCACAAACAACGCCGCTCCGGGAACCGGCGCGCCGATCGGTGGTGCGCCCATTCCGGCGTTCAGCGGCGCGCTCCTCGACGCACACACCGTGGTCTCGGTGGGGCCGTAACCGTTGACCATCACCCGTCCCGGCGCCCAACGATCGACGATCTCGGCGGGGCAGGCCTCACCGGCCACCAATAGCGCCGCAGATTTCAAACCCTCGGGGGGCAGCACCGCAACGGCCGAGGGGGTTTGGCTCAGGACGCTGACCTGTTCGGCGGCGAGCAGGGTCTGCAGGCCTTCCGGTGAGCCGGCGACCGACTCGGGCACCACCACCAACCGCCCGCCGAACAACAGCGCGCTCCAGATCTCTTCGACAGATGCGTCGAAGGCCAGGGAATGCCACTGCGCCCACACTTGCCCCGGCAGGTGCGAATTCAGCGAAACCAGCAGCTGGGTAACGTTGTGATGCGTGACCGCAACACCTTTCGGCGCGCCCGTGGTGCCCGAAGTGTAGATGATGTACGCGACGCCATCGTGCCTCGGCAACGGCATCGGCGTGCTGGGGCGGGCGTCGACAGCAGGGTCGGTGATATCGATGACCACCCGGCCGCATCCGTCCAGCCGCGACCGCAGCCCCGCGGTGGTTACGACGGCAATCGGGGCAGCGTCACCCAGCATGAACTCGATGCGGGAACGGGGATGCATCGGATCGATCGGCAGATAGGCCGCACCGGTCTTGAGCACCGCCAGCATCGCGATGACGGCCTCAGCCGAACGACTGAACAGCAATGCGACACACGCTCCAGGGCCCGCACCATGTTCAGTCAGCAGATGCGCCAGCCGATTAGCGGCCCCGTCGAGCTCCCCATAGGTCATCGACCGGCCCGCGAACCTCACCGCCACCGCGTCGGGGGCACGCCCTACCTGTGCGGCGAATAGCTCCGGAATCGAAACCGATTGGGGAGCAGGCTGAGTGAGCACCGCTCGATTGCCCCACTCGTCGAGCCGGTCGTACCGATCGGTGCTGAACGGATCGATCGACGAGAGCCGTCGCCCCGGATCGGCCGTCATGGCCACCAAGATGTCTTGCAGCCGCTTTACCAGGTCTGCAACATCGAGGTCCGAAAATGGTCGGCCGGCGCCCTCCGTGCCGAACAGAAGATCGTCACCGACGGCAGAGAAGAACAACCCGAAGCCGTCCCTCAGACCGGAATTGGTGAACGACGCCGAAGCGGCGAGGCCACCGAAGTCCAAGGTGAATGCGGACGGAAGAAAGTTGACGCTCACTCTCTGCGCCCCCTGGCTCCGGCCGGGGAAGCGGGTCTTGCGCTCCAGGGCTTGCACCGGAAATCGTTGGTGGCGCAGAGCCTCCCGGATTCGGCTTTCGGCGTGGTCACAGAACTCGGCGACGGTGGCTCCCGGGGAGACCGTCAACACCAGCGGCACGACGCCCGAAAGTACCCCCGGAATGGTCTTCGCTTGCGGATCTACTCGCCTACGTACCGGAAAGTCGAGCACCACCTCGGAACCTTGGGCGCACCAGCCGTGCACCAGCAGTGCGCACGCCGCTGTTATGACCGAAGAACGAGGCATGTCCCGCGCCTGGGCCAACTCTTGTGTTCGGCGGACGACCACCCGGTCCAGGAGAACCGGCGCAGAGGAGCGGCAAGGGCCATGGTCGCTCGCCTCGCGGGGCAACCAATGATCGAATCCGCTTTCCGATGGCAGGTTCTGCGTCCAATACGCGTGATCCTGTTGGTAATCGGCTGATGCTTCATACTCCGCCTCACACCTGACCAAGTCCTCGAGCGAGCCGAAGAATGGAGGCGGCAGGGGCGCGCCGGAGACGACGGCAGAGTAGATAGTGGCAATCCGGTGGCCGATCAGCGCAATACCCGATGCGTCCACGACGATGTGGTGGCAGCACGTGAACCAATAGAATTCGTCATGCCGTGTGCGAAATAGCGCGAACCTGAACAGCGGTCCGGTGAGCGGCATCGGCGTCTGCTGAATCGATGACGCTATCTCGTAGGCCTCATGCAGGGGATCATGCGAGCCGCTCAGGTCGTGGAAAACGAGGTCAATTTCCGGATCATCAATCGTCGCTTGGAAAACTTGGCCCTGCTCTTCGAAGAACGTGGCCCTGACGGGATCTGCCTCCCGCAGCGCTCGGCGGATCGCCCACTCGAAGGGCTCTCGCTGCAGCCGGCCCTCGATTTTCGCGAAAAGGCCTAGCTGCCACTCCGTAGTGAAGCGACCCGTCTGTTGCGCGAGCCATATGTCCAGCTGCCCGGGCGTGAGGGGAAGCGCCCGGCCATCACGGTCCATCCGACCCCCTTCGTGTCAGGCCGCGCCAGCGGGCATCAGCTTCTCGCACAGCAGCCCCGCTAGACCGCGGATCGTTATGGTTGAGATGTCAGCGGACGGGATGCGCACCCCTGTTTCGGTCTCGATGCGGGTACGTAGTTCGAGGGCACCGAGCGAGTCCAAGCCGTATCCGGAGAGCGGTCGGTCGGGATCGACGCTGCGACGCAGAATCAAGCTGACCTGATCGGAGATCAGCCGCCGCAGCCACGTGGGCCACTCGTCCGCGGGAAGCTCGTCCAGCTCAGCACGCAGCTTGCTTGTGCCCGTTCGGTTTTGCCCGGCGGAGCGGAATGCCTGCGCAAACAGGCTGCGCTCGGCCAGGATCCCCAACCACGGGGTACCCGTGACCGGCGCGTAGCCGGTATAGGCTCGGTCGTGGCGCAGTATCGCTTCGAACGCGTAAGCGCCCTCATCGGGTTCGATTGCAATGTCGGAACTTTCGGCCAGCGCGGCCGCGCGGCCAATCTTTGCCCAGGGTCCCCAGGCGATCGAAGTGGCTGGCAGGCCCTGCGCCCGCCGCCAGTGGGTGAAGCCGTCCACCCAGCTGTTGGCCGCGGCGTAAGCCCCCTGCCCCGGCGAGCCCACCAGCGCGGCCGCCGAGGAGAAGGAGCAAAACCAGTCCAGCGGCTGCCCGGCGGTGGCAACATGCAAATTCCAGGCGCCGTAAACCTTTGGCGTCCAGTCACGCTCGATCAGGTCATCGGTGATGTTCGCCAATGTGGCGTCCTCCACCACCGCGGCCGCGTGCAGCACGCCACGCACCGCGAGGCCGGTAGCGGTCGCTGTGGCCACCAACCGATGCGCGGTGTCGGATTGCGCGATATCACCGCACTCCACCACGATGTCGGCGCCGCTCGCGCGGATCCGCTCGATCGTCTCCAACGCAGTGCGCGTGGGCCGTGAGCGTGAGGACAGCACGATGCGTCCGCATCCCGCCGCGGCCATCGTCTCCGCCAGGAACAGCCCGAGGCCCCCCAGCCCGCCGGTGACGAGGTAGGCGCCGTCGCGGCGGAAGACCGGGGCTTGCGCGGGCGGCACCGTCACCCGGCGGTAGCCGGTGTGCGGGACGTCAAGCACGATCTTGCCGGTGTGTCCGGCGCCGGCCATCGTTCGAATGGCGTCGCCGGCTTCCTCAAGAGGGTAGTGGGTGCACTCTGGCGCCGGGAGCACACCGTCCGCGATGAGCCGGTACACCGTGGTCAGCAAGTCGTGAACCCGGTCTGGTTCGCTGTACGACAGCAGCGCCAGGTCGACGCCGTGAAACGCGAGGTTGGGCCGGAACGAGAAGAGCCCCAGCCGGATGTCGCGCTTGCCGATTTCGACGAATCGTCCACCGAGAGCCAGCAATTTGAGCCCGGCGAGCTGGGCGGCGCCGGGGACCGAGTTGAGCACGATGTCTACGCCGTAACCGTCGGTGTCGCGTCTTATCAGGTCGGCGAACTCGGTGCTGCGCGAATCGTAGACATGCTCAATGCCCATGGCACGCAACAGTTGACGGCGTTGCTCGCTGCCCGCCGTGGCGAAGATTTCGGCACCTGCGGCCCGGGCCATGGCGATCGCCGCCTGTCCGACCCCGCCCGTCCCCGAGTGGATCAGAACGCGGTCACCGCCCTTGATATGAGCCAGGTCGTGCAGGCCGTAATATGCGGTGGCGTGCGCGGTAGGTACCGCCGCCGCCTGCTCATCGGATAGTCCGGCCGGCAGCGTCACCGCCAGGCGTGCGTCGCAGGTGACGAACGTGCCCCAGCAGCCGTGGCCGCACAGACCCCCGACATGATCGCCGACCTTGTGGTCGGTCACACCCGGGCCGACGGCGGTCACCACGCCGGCGAAGTCGGTGCCCAGCTGCTGTCGTCGGCCCTCGAAGGCTGGATAACGGCCGAACGCGACCAGTACATCGGCGAAGTTGATATTGGAGGCACTGATCTCCACCTCGATCTCACCGGGGCCCGGCGTAACACGCTCGCGAACAATGAATTCCACCGACTCCAGATCGCCCGGCGTGCGGATCTGCAGACGGATTCCGTCGAGCTCGAGGTTGGCAATGGTGGTTTGCCGTTCCTCGGGGCGCAGCGGGCTGAGGGCCAATCGCGCCGTGTACCACGCCCCGTGTCGCCAGGCGGTCTCGTCTTCCTCCGACCCGCTGAGCAGTTGGCGGGCGAGCTGCTCGGCATCGGTGTCGTCGTCCACGTCGATCTGGGTGAGCTGCAAGTGCGGATGCTCGGTTCCGATCACCCGCAGCAAACCCCGCAGCCCGGCCTGCTCCAAATTGGGCAAGTCGCTGGCCACTACGGCCTGCGCGTTGTGTGTCACGACGTAGAGGCGGGGTAGCTGACCGGGCGTGTCGGGCAATTCGCGTAAGACACGCACCAGGTATTGCACGGCCTCGAGGCCCGGCACCGGCGACTGATCACCGGCGTCGCCCTTTCCGGGCTCCGCTCCGATCACCAAACCGCTGAACCCGCCGGCACGCAGACGGTCTCGAAGTTGCTCCCTGTTCAAGGCGTGGTCCGCGTGTGGCGGCCAGCACATGGTGGTGCATTGCGCGCCGAAGCTTTTCAGCGCATCCGTCAAGGGGGCAACGGTGTCTTTGGCGGTGCCGACCACCAGCCAGGCTCCGGGGTCGCGGTATTCCCCTTCCGGCAACTCTCGTTGCCGCCATTCAATTGTCAACAATCGCTTGGCCAGCAGCCGTTCGGCGTGGTCGTCCTCGGATGCGGCGGTGCCCAATCGCAGCCCCTGCGCGGCGAGTAGGACGGCTCCCTGCTCATCGAGCATTTCCAGGTCTGCCTCGACTCCGCAGCCATCGGCTTTCGTCACCCGTGTGTAGCAGTAGCGGGCGCTGCGGGCCGGACCGTGGCAACGGAGCCGTCGGAGACCGAGCGGCAAGGCGAGCGCATCTTCGCCCAGAGCATGCAGTGACCCGTGCGCCGCGACGGCCTGAAAGCAGGCATCCAGCAGCGCCGGGTGCACCCCGTAGGCATCTTGTTGCGAGCGGATCTGGCTGGGTAGCGCAACCTCGGCCAGCACGGTGCGGGTCGCGCCCTCGCCGATGTGCAACGCGGCGAGACCGCTGAACGCCTGACCGTACCGAACACCACGCTCGTCCAGGCGTCGACGCACCTCGGCTCCGTCCTCTCGGCCCGGGTGCGCGGCAAGCAGCGCGGGAATGTCGTAAGTGGGAGGGGGCTCTTCCGCTGCGGCGCAGAGCGCGGCGGTGACCAGCTGTGCTTGTTCGCCCCCGGCATCGGACTCGACGGCGAAATCGGCGGCGCCCGTTGATGACAGGGCTGCCGAGGCGCCGATCGTGGTCTGTTCATCCACCAGCAGCGCCTGATCGAAGCGCAAGTCGCGGACCTCGGAACCATTGCCGAACACGGCACGCGCGGCGGCCAGCGCCATTTCGCAGTAGGCAGCCGCCGGGAAAACGGTCACTTCGCGAACCTGGTGATCGCTCAGCCAGGGCTGGGCCGCGGTGCCGACCTCGGCCTGCCAGACGTGGCGTTCCGGTTCCTCCAGCAGGCGCACGTGGGCGCCCAACAGCGGATGCACCGAAACGGTGCAGCCACCGTGTGTTGAGGATTGGGCGCCGCGGCTCAGCAATAGCCGGCGGTGCGTCCAGGTCGGCAGCGGCGCGTCCACTAACCGGCCAGTCGGGTAGAGCACGGAGAAGTCGACCGCGGCACCCACGCTGTACAGATCCGCGACAAAGGCGCGCAGCCCGTAGGGCTGTGCTTGCTGGCGACGCATGGCGGCCAGAGTGGCCAGCGGCATGTCGATGCTGCGGGCGGTCTGCTCGACCGCATGAGTGAGCAGCGGGTGGGGCGCCAGCTCCGCGAAGACGCGGTGGCCCTCCTCCAAAGCGGCCCGCACCGCCGGGGCGAACCGCACCATCTGGCGCAGGTTTTGCACCCAGTACCCGGCATCGCAGACCGGCCGCTCGCGCGGGTCGTAGAGGGTCGCCGAGTAGAAGGGAGTTTCCGGCGGCATCGGGTTCAGCTCGGCGAGCGCGTCGGCCACATCGTCGAGGATCGGATCCACCTGCGGGGAGTGCGAGGCGACGTCGACGGCGATCTCGCGGGCCATGACGTCACGCGACTCCCAGGTCGCGACCAGATCGCGCACGGTCCGGGTGGCACCGCCGATCACCGTGGACTGCGGCGACGCGACCACAGACACCACGGCATCGTCGACGCCACGGGTTACCAGCTCCGAAAGCACTTGGTGCGCAGGCAGTTCCACCGATGCCATCGCACCCGCCCCCGCGATGCGAGACATCTGCCGGGAGCGCCGGCAAATGACACGCAAGCCGTCTTCCAGCGACAGCGCTCCCGCGACGACGGCCGCAGCGACTTCGCCCAGGGAATGCCCGATGACGGCGGCCGGGTGCACCCCATACGAGCGCATGGTGGCGGCCAGCGCGACTTGCATGGTGAACAGGGTCGGTTGAATCCGGTCGATACCGGTCACGGTCTGCGAGGCGGTCATCGCCTGCGTCACCGAAAACCCGGCCTCGTGGACGATCAGTGGCTCGGCTGCCGCGACGGTCGCGGCGAACACCGGCTCGGTCGCCAACAGTTCGGCTCCCATTTGAGCCCACTGCGAACCTTGCCCCGAGAACACCCAGACCGGTCCCCGGTCATCCTGGCCGGCTGCCGCCTGATACGCGGTGTCGCCCTCGGCGACCTCGCGCAAAGCCTGGATGAGTTCCGAGTGGCAACTCGCAATGACGGCGGTGCGTACTGGGCGGTGCGTGCGCCGGCGCGCGAGGGTGTAGGCGAGATCTGTCAAGGCCACTTCCTCGTGCGCGGCGACCCAGTCGGCCAGGCGGCCGGCGGTGCGGCGCAATTCCTCGGCTGAGGTGGACGACAGCGGGAACAGCAGAGGTGCTGCCGCAACCGACTCGGCTGAGAGGGCCTCGGGCGCAACGGCCTCGGGAACCTGCGCGGGAGCTTGCTCCACTATGGCGTGTGCGTTCGTTCCCGAAAGCCCGTACGACGACACCGCCGCCCGCCTGGGATGATGACCATTCGTCGGCCACGGTGTGATCGTTTGCGGCACAAACAGTTTGGTATCTATTGCGGCCATGTTGTCGGGCAGCCGGGTGAAGTGCAGATTTTGGGGAATGATGCCGTGCTGCAGGGCTAGGATCGTTTTCATCAGCCCGAGCGTTCCGGCGGCGGACTGGGCATGCCCGAAGTTGGTCTTCACTGTCGCCAGCGCACAGGGGACGTCGGTGCCGTAGACGGCTGCCAGGCTCGCGTATTCGACCGGGTCACCGACTGGCGTGCCGGTGCCGTGCGCCTCGACCATGCCGACGCTGCGGGCGTCGACGTCTGCGGCGGCCAACGCCGCCCTGTACACCGCGGTCTGCGCCGCGAGCGACGGTGTGGCGATGTTGACGGTGTGGCCGTCTTGATTGGCGGCAGTGCCGCGGATTACCGCCAGGATCCGATCGCCGTCACGCAGCGCGTCGGACAACCGTTTCAGCAATACGACCACACAGCCTTCGGCTGAAGCGAACCCGTCAGCCGCGACGTCGAACGCGTGACACCGTCCGGTGGGAGACAGCATGCCTTCTGCGGAACCTGCGACGAACTTCCGCGGATCCAGGATCACGGCGGCCCCACCCGCCAGGGCAAGGTCGCTTTCACCGTCGCTCAGGCTGTGACAGGCCAGGTGCACTGCGGTCAGACCGGACGAACATGCGGTGTCCACCGTCAGCGCTGGACCGTGAATGCCCAAGGCGTACGCGATGCGTCCAGACGCGAGGCTGAAGCTGCTGCCGGTAAACCCATACGGCGCCTCCACAGCATTCGCATCGGCGGCCAGCAGTTGATAGTCGCCGTGCGTCAAACCCACAAACACACCGGTGAGCGAGTCGGCCATGGTTTCTCGAGTCAGGCCGGCGTGCTCCATGGCCTCCCAGGAGGTTTCCAGCAGCAACCGGTGCTGCGGGTCGATCGCGGTCGCCTCGCGCTCGTTGATTCCGAAGAATTCGCAATCAAAGCCGGCGACGTCATCGAGGAACCCACCCCACTTCGTCACCGAGCGACCCGGAACGCCTGGCTGAGGGTCGTAATATTCCTCGGCGTTCCACCGGTCCGGCGGCACCTCCGTGACCAGGTCATCGCCCCGCACCAACGCCTCCCACAGCCGCTCGGGGGAGTCGATGCCCCCCGGCAATCGACAGGCCATACCGATGACAGCGGTGGAAGTGAAAGTTACTTTGTCCACGGCCGTTCACCTCTTCTTATCCGGAGGGGCGGTAAGCGCGTTCGCATTCGAGTTGGTTGGTGGCACCGCCTGGTCGGGCCAACACATCTTCGACAATTGGTTGCGGCGGGAAACGTCGGGTATTGGACGTCATAGCGGTGCCTATTCCGATTGATCGACTGCAGAGCTGATCGGCTGCAATACCGGGGTCTACCAGCGCTAAGACACAATCAGAGTTCGGATCGACGCCTGAATAATCGGTCGCGCCTCGGACAACTTCGCGGTCCACCTCGAAGAAATCGGCCCGGAGTTGCTCCGACGACCCTCGCGATGCTTTGCTGAATACTTGCCTAAGCAAATCCGGGTTGATCGAAGCCGGGATATTCGCCAATAGGCTGAGTCGCCATTCGGTACGGAAGTGACCAGACTTTTGCGGCGGCGCGACAATTGATTGTCGCCTCGTCGGTGAAAGGGTCGGGTCCTCAAACTCCATCCGACTCTGCCCGCCTTGGCGGCGTGTGAATGGACGACCGCGCCAGCGCAGCCGTTGTCGTTGCTTTGTCGGACGGCGGAGCGATGCAGCGTGAATGGCTGCAGTCTCGGCCGTCCGGTGATTGCTTGGAACTTCGGCGAAGGCCTGCCACGAGTGGTCCCGTGCCGGTTGTCGTCGGCAGAGACGAACAAGCTCTCGTTGTCATTGTCGACGGGTCGATCATCGGTGCTCCCACCCGCAAGTCGACATGCGTGAAATAGACCATACATAAGGTCATCCCACCGCGCGCCGCGTTAAGGCAAATTCTTAGAAGTGACCAGTGCGTTAGCTGCGCGTTAAGTCGCGATTGGTCACACGGCCCGGCAGAGAAGCCTCGTGCAGACGATGGAACGCCCCGCCTACCGCGCCTGGCCCTGAGAGGCCAGGAAACCCGCGACACCGCGGACCATGGCGTCGGCATACTTCTGCCGGCCCTCGGCGGACTCCATCAGCGCCGAGTCCGCGGGGTTCTTCATGTTGCCGCACTCGACCAGGATCGACGGGTACTGCGCCAGGTTCAGCCCGGCCAGGTCCGAGCGCCCGTACAGCCCGCTCTGGCCGATGTAGTTGGCCGGCGGGATCCCGGAGGCCTGCATCTGGTCGCGCATGATCCGCGCGTACTGCACCGACGGTCCGGCCTGCACCTGGTTCAGCGGCGGGGCCGAGTAGTTGACGTGAAATCCCCGGCCCGACGCCGGCCCGCCGTCGGCGTGGATGCTCAGGACCGCGTTGGGGTGCAGCGCGTTGGCCATGTTGGCGCGCTCGTCGACGCACGGTCCCAGCCCGGTGTCGTTGCCGCGCGCCAGGGCGGTCCGCACGCCCAGCGCGTTCAACTCCGCGCGGACCCGCAGCGCCGTGTCCCAGGTGAAGGTGTGTTCCGCATAGCCACTGTTGGTCGACGTCCCGCTCGCCTGGCAGTCCTTGGTGCCGCCGCGGCCGGTGGGCACCTGACGGCTGATGGAGGCGTCGTTGGAGCCGTTATGGCCGGGATCGATGAAAACCACCATGCCGGCGATGTTGGACGGGACCCCCCATGCGGTCGGGGCCGCGATCGGGGTGATCGCCGCCGAGGCAGCAACCAGCACACCGATGACCAACCTGATGCCGACACGCCTGCTCACTCGTAGGTCCACGGCGCAAAGGTAGCGTCGCGCGGTCTACGCTGGGGGTTTCGAATCGCCGGACACGCGCAGGCGAAACCAACTCGAGACCAAGATGCGAGGGGACTGTCATGCAACCCGGAGGCGACATGTCGGCGCTGCTGGCCCAGGCGCAGCAGATGCAGCAGAAGTTGATGGAAGCCCAGCAACAGCTCGCCAACGCCGAGGTGCACGGGCAGGCCGGCGGCGGGTTGGTCAAGGTGACGGTGAAAGGCAGCGGCGAGGTGGTCGCCGTGCGCATCGATCCCCAGGTCGTCGACCCCGCGGACGTCGAGACGCTGCAGGACCTGATCGTCGGGGCCATGGGCGACGCTTCCAAGCAGGTCACCCGCATGGCGCAGGAGCGGCTGGGCGCGCTGGCCGGCGGACTCGGCGGGCCACCGCCGGGCCAACCGCCGGCCCCGGCGCCGGAGCTCTAGCTCTTCCATCGACATGTTTGAAGGACCCGTCCAGGATTTGATCGACGAGCTCGGCAAGCTGCCGGGTATCGGGCCAAAGAGCGCCCAGCGTATCGCCTTCCACCTGTTGTCGGTCGAGCCGCCGGATATCGACCGGTTGACCGCGGCGCTGGGGAAGGTCCGCGACGGCGTGCGGTTCTGCGCGGTGTGCGGCAACGTCTCCGATAACGAGCGCTGCCGGATCTGTTCGGACCCCCGGCGCGACGGCTCGCTGGTGTGTGTCGTCGAGGAGCCCAAGGATGTGCAGGCCGTCGAGCGCACCCGCGAGTTCCGCGGCCGCTACCACGTGCTGGGCGGCGCGCTGGATCCGTTGTCCGGGGTGGGGCCCGATCAGCTGCGGATCCGCGAGCTGCTGAGCCGGATCGGGGAACGGGTCGACGGCGTCGACATCACCGAGGTGATCATCGCCACCGACCCCAACACCGAGGGGGAGGCGACCGCCACCTACCTGGTCCGCATGCTGCGCGACATCCCGGGCCTGACCGTGACGCGGATCGCGTCCGGGCTACCGATGGGGGGCGACTTGGAGTTCGCCGACGAACTGACGCTGGGCCGCGCGCTCGCCGGCCGCCGGGCGATGGTCTGACGCGCAGCGCGAGACATAAAGCATGGCGACGCCCGCCGGCGTGTCGCCGCAGCCATTTACGTGTCGCGGAAACGGGTCGCTGGGCGGGCGGCCGCGTCAGCGGGCGGCCAGTCGCTCCCGGCGCAACAACTCGACCTCCGGCAGCTCCAGCGGCGCCAGCTGCCCGACCACCCTGCTGAGCAGCAGGTCGGCCAGCTCGGGGTTGCGGGCCAGGCATGGCCCGTGCATGTAGGTGGCGACGACGCTGCCCTGCACCGCGCCGTCGTAGCCGTCGCCCGCCCGGTTGCCCGCGCCCTTGGTCACCGCGCCCAGCGGCGACGCGGCGGGGCCCAGAACGGTGCCGCCCCGGTGGTTCTCGAAACCGGTGAGCCGTTGGGTCAGCCCGGGCAGCAGCGGCTTGGTGATCAGCTCGCCGATGGTGCGGGCATCCTGCGGCGAGGTGGTCGCGTCGAGGAGGCCCACGCCGTCGACCCGTTCCCCCGCCGACGTCTCGTACCACTGCCCGAGCACCTGGACGGCGGCGCAGATCGCCAGCACGGGTGCGCCTCGGGCGGCGGCGCGTTGCAGGCCCGAATACTGAAGCAGGTGTTTGGTGGCCAACCGCTGCGCGTAGTCCTCCGCCCCGCCCAGGGTGTAGAGGTCCAGCGAGTCCGGCACCGGGTCGGCCAGCGTGATCTCGACGATCTCTGCGGCGATGCCCCGCAACCGCAATCGCTGGCGCAGCACCAGCGCGTTGCCGCCGTCGCCGTAGGTGCCCATCACGTCGGGCAGCACCAGCCCGATCCGCACGGTCGAATCAGCCATGGCGCGCCAGTGCCCGCTGCAGCTGGAGGAACGCGGTGTAGTTGGCGACGACCTCGACCCGCCCCGGCGGGCAGGACGCGATGGCTTCCACGGTGTCGTGCACGAGGGTGTGGTCGACGCCGGCATATTCGAGGCGCACCGCGAGGTCGGTGCCGCGTTCGCCTGCGGCGACCACCGCCGTCTGCTCGAAGTCCTCGAAGCGCACGTCCCACAGCCAGGACAGGTCTTCGCCGTCGGGCACCTGCCCGTTGACCGAGATGACCACCCCGGCCGCGTGCTTGTCGACCATGGACAGCGCCTCCTGCCAGCCGGCCGGATTTTTGGCCAGCAGGATCCGCGCCTCGTGGTCGCCGATGCGGACGGTCCGGTAGCGCCCGGCGACCTCGTCGACGCCCGACACGGCCGCCACCGCCTTCGAAGGATCCGCGCCCAGCGCGACGGCGGCGGCGACGGCCTGGGCGGCGTTGCCGCGGTTCACCGCGCCCGGCAGCGCCAACCGCATCGGCAGGGCCAGCCCGTCGGGCCCGTACAGGGTGTGGTCGTCGAACCACCATTGCGGGCTGGGGCGCTTGAAGTCGGCGCCGGTGGAATACCAGTGGCCCTTGTCGCGGACGATCACCTCGCCGCTGCGCGGGCAGCTGACCGAGTCGTTCGCCCACGACCCACCCGCGGCGACCCACACCACGTTCGGGCTGTCGTAGGCCGCCGATGTCATGAGCACGTCGTCGCAGTTGGCGACGACGACCGCCTTCGGGCGCCTGGCCAGCCCGGCCCGCAGCGTGCGTTCGATGACGTTGATCTCGCCGACCCGGTCCAGCTGGTCACGCGACAAGTTCAGCAGCACGACGACGGCGGGCTCGACGGCGTCCGAGACGTGCGGCACGTGCATTTCGTCGACTTCCAGGGCCGCGAGCGGCGCCTCGCGGTTCGCGGCCAGCGCGGCCACCAGGCCGGCGTCCATATTGGCGCCCTCGGCGTTGGTGGCCACCGGCCCTAGCGTGCCCAGAGCGGCAGCGGTCATCCGCGTGGTGGTCGACTTGCCGTTGGTGCCGGTCACGACGACGGTGCGCCGGCCGGCCGCGAGCTGACGCAGCACCGAGGGGTCCAGCGACATCGCGATCAGGCCGCCGATCATCGACCCGGCGCCGCGCCCGGTCACCCGCGATGCCCAGCGCGCGCTCGCTCCCGCGGCGAGGGCCAGGCGTGCACGGGTGGTGACCACCCGGGCAGATTACCGACCGACACGGCCGCGCAGCGACCCGGTGATGTCGGTCCAACGTGCCATCCTGACGACATGAACCGGGTGTCCTGGGGGCTGCCGGCGAGCGAGCCGGACGGGGGTTGGGCCGTCATCGACGTCGAGACGTCGGGTTTTCGGCCCGGTCAGGCGAGGGTCATCAGCCTGGCGGTGCTCGGCCTCGACGTCGACGGCCGCGTGGAGCAATCCGTTGTCAGCCTGCTCAACCCCGGCGTGGACCCCGGCCCAACCCACGTGCACGGCCTGACGGCGGCCATGCTGGAAGACCAGCCGCAATTCGCCGACGTCGTCGACGACGTGATCAAGGTGCTGGACGGCCGCACGCTGGTGGCCCACAACGTCGCGTTCGACTACGCGTTCCTTGCCGCGGAAGCCGAGCTTGCTGAGGCCGAACTGCCGATCGACTCCGTGATGTGCACCGTCGAGCTGGCCCGGCGGTTGGACCTCGGCATCGACAACCTGCGGTTGGAGACCCTCGCGGCGCACTGGGGCGTCACCCAGGAACGGCCGCACGACGCCTTCGACGACGCGCTGGTGCTGACCGGTGTACTGGCGTCGGCGCTCAAACGGGCGCGCGAGCGCGACATCTGGCTGCCGGTGCATCCGGTGACCCGGCGCCGGTGGCCGAACGGCCGCGTCACCCATGACGAGCTGCGCCCGTTGAAGGTGCTGGCGTCGCGGATGCCCTGCCCGTATCTCAACCCCGGGCCCTACGTGTCCGGCAGGCCGCTGGTGCAGGGCATGCGGGTGGCGCTGGCGGCCGAGGTCGGCCGCACCCACGAGGAACTGGTCGAGCGGATCCTGCACGCCGGGCTGGCCTACAGCGACACGGTCGACGGGGAGACTTCGCTGGTGGTCTGCAACGACCCGACGCCGGATCAGGGGAAGGGCTACCTGGCCAAACAGCTCGGGGTGCCGGTGATCTCCGACGCGCAATTCCTGGACTCCGTCCGCGCCGTCGTCGGCGGCACGAGCATGGAGGAGTTCGCCGACATCACCACGGTCGACCAGCAGCTCGCGCTGTTCTGAGCGAGGCTTGTACCACTACGTACGTAGTGGTATCGTCGCGGCATGAGTACCACTACCGATGTAGTACACAAGGGTTCGTGGTGGGCGTTCTACCGGCGCCACGGCTACTTCTTCCGACCGGCGGCCATGCTGACCATCTCGCTCGGATTCGCCCTGCATCTGTACCGCGTCATCTTCGGCGACGCCCACACCCTGCAGCACGCTGCGACGCTGACCAACGACAGGATCCTGCTCGTCCCGATGACGTATGCCGGCATCACCGGTGTCCTGGTATGGCGGCGCGTCCGGTTTTCCAACAACCGGCATCGGGCGCTGTTCACCGCATCGGTGGTCTACATCGCTGGCAGCGTGCCGCTCCACATCTACCTCGACTATGTGATCAAGGACCTGACGTTCGTCTCCCGGTTCCCGATGTGGTTCAGCTACCTGCTCTTGATCGTCGTCTATCCGGCGTTCCTGACGATGTTCTGGCGACTGCGCTTTCAGGACTGATGCCGTCCAACCCGGGGCGCCGCGCGCAGCTGCTCGACGCGGCGATCGACATCCTCGCCGACGTCGGCGTGGGGGGCCTGACGCATCGCGAGGTCGACGACCGGGCGGGCCTGCCCGCCGGCACCACCTCGAACTACTTCCGCACCCGCCAGGCCCTGCTCGAAGCCACGGCGGCCCGCACCGTCGAGCTGCATTGGCGGCGCGTCGAGGCGCTGAGGGCGGCGGTCGGGCCGCTCACCCGCGACGGCGTCAAAGCCCTTATGACGCGGGTGATCTCCGAGCCCGACGAACAGGCCCGGCGGTACACGCTGGCCCGGTTCGAGCTGTTCATGGAGGGCACGCGCCGGCCCGAACTGCGGCCGCTTCTGAAGGATCTGCAGGCGGCCGCGGTGAAGTCCGCCACGTTGATCTTCGAGGCGGCGGGCTATACGCCGGAGCCCGAGCAGATGGAGGAGTTGAGCCGCCTGCTCAACGGCTACGTGTTCAGCAACCTGACCATCGGGGGTGCCCCCGACGACCCCGCCGGCCTGGTGGAGCGACTGCTGCGCGCATTCTTCGACGCCCAGCGTTAATTCCGGGACGCGCGGTTGACCGCCGACACGACGGCGCGCAGCGATGCGGTGGTGATCGACGGCGCGATGCCGACGCCCCACACCGTGCGGCCGTTGACCGACGCCTCCACGTACGCGGCGGCCTGGGCGTCGTCGCCCGCGCTCATCGCATGCTCGGAGTAGTCGAGCACCGCGACATCGAACCCCACGTCACCCAGCGCGTGGACGAACGCCGCCAGGGGGCCGTTGCCGGCGCCGCTGACCTCGGTCTCCACCCCGTTGACCTTCACCGTCGCCGCGATCGTGGTGGTGCCGCTGTCTTCTTCCGACGCCTCGACCCGCTGTTTCATTCGCTCCAGCGGCCACACCGGGGCCAGGTACTCCTCGTAGAACGCGTCCCACATCTCCTTCGGGGAGACCTCGCCGCCCTCGCCCTCGGTGATCTTCTGGATCGCCTGCGAGAATTCGATCTGCAGCCGCCGCGGCAGCGCCAGGCCATGGTCGGACTTCATGATGTAGGCCACCCCGCCCTTGCCGGACTGCGAGTTGACCCGGATCACGGCCTCGTAGGTGCGCCCGACATCCTTGGGGTCGATCGGCAGATACGGCACCTGCCACAGCATGTCCTCGACGTCGGTGTCCGCGGCATCCGCGTCGACCTTCATCTGGTCCAGACCCTTGTTGATCGCGTCCTGATGGCTGCCGGAGAACGCGGTGTAGACCAGGTCCCCGCCGTAGGGGTGACGCTCGTGCACGGGCAGTTGGTTGCAGTACTCCACGGTGCGACGGATCTCGTCGATGTTGGAGAAGTCGATCTGGGGGTCGACGCCGCGGGAGAACAGGTTCAGCCCCAACGTCACCAGGCACACGTTGCCGGTGCGTTCGCCGTTGCCGAACAGGCAGCCCTCGATCCGGTCCGCGCCGGCGGCGAAGCCCAATTCGGCTGCGGCGACGGCCGTTCCGCGGTCGTTGTGCGGGTGCAGGCTCAAGATGACGGATTCCCGGTTGGCCAGATTACGGCTCATCCACTCGATCGAGTCGGCGTAGACGTTGGGCGTGGCCATCTCCACCGTGGCGGGCAGGTTGAAGATGATCGGGTTGTCCGGTGTGGGCGCGATGATCTCGCCGACGGCGTCGCACACCTGCCTGGCGTATTCCAGCTCGGTTCCGGTGTAGGACTCCGGCGAGTATTCGAAACGCCATTGCGTGCCGGGGTATTTGGCGGCCTCCTCGACGCACTTGCGGGCACCCTGGACCGCGATCTCCTGCACGGCGGCCCGGTCGGCGCGAAAAACCACGCGGCGCTGCAGGATTGACGTCGAGTTGTAGAAGTGCACGATGGCCCGCGGCGCGCCCTCGCACGCGGTGAAGGTGCGCTCGATGAGTTCGGGGCGGCACTGGGTCAGCACCTGGATGGTGACGTCGTCGGGAATGGCGCCGTCGGTGATGATCTCGCGGACGAAGTCGAAGTCGGTTTGACTGGCCGAGGGGAAACCGACCTCGATCTCCTTGTAACCCATGCGCACCAACAGATCGAACATGCGGCGCTTGCGGGTCGGGCTCATCGGGTCGATCAGCGCCTGGTTGCCGTCGCGCAGGTCCACCGCGCACCATAGCGGGGCGCTGTTGATGACGCGGTCGGGCCAGGTGCGGTCGGGCAGCCGGATGGGCTCGACCTCATCGGCGAAGGACCGGTACCGGTTGATTGGCATCGCCGAACCGCGCTGGGGATTCCAGGCGGGCTGGCCGGGCCCCGGCGGGCCGGCGGGTTTGGCGATCGATCGTGTCGACGTATAGGCGTCGGGATTGGAAGTCACGGTAGTTGCTCCGGGGGTGTCAGAAGGAACCTCAGACCGGCGCATCGCGAACACCCGCGACGGGAGGCCGGTCTGGATCAGACCCCGTCGCGGCGTCCGAGGAGGAGCACCCGCTGCACGTGGGCAACTCTACCGCGATTGGCGCGTGGGAGAAAATTGCGCGAAAGTCGTCGAGTGTGCGGCGACGGCTTTCCGTGTGCGTTCATGGCGGGAAAATCGCGAAAGTTTCGCCCTGAACGCACACGCAAGGCCCTGAGCTCACGCCGGATGCCTCGCCGAGAAAACCGCGGTGTGCAGGCACGTATTCTGTTCTGGACCTAAATGGCTGCGTGAAAGGGAGACAGTGGCGCTCGTCGTGCAAAAGTACGGCGGATCCTCGGTGGCCGATGCCGATCGGATTCGCCGTGTCGCCGAGCGCATCGTCGCGACCAAGAAGCAGGGAAACGACGTCGTCGTCGTGGTCTCGGCCATGGGCGACACCACCGACGACCTGATGGACCTGGCCCAGCAGGTGTGCCCGGCCCCGCCACCCCGGGAACTCGACATGCTGTTGACGGCGGGCGAGCGCATTTCCAACGCGCTGGTGGCCATGGCGATCGAATCGCTGGGCGCGGAGGCGCGCTCGTTCACCGGTTCGCAAGCCGGCGTCATTACCACCGGCACGCACGGCAACGCGAAGATCATCGAGGTGACCCCGGGACGGCTGCGGGACGCGCTCGACGAGGGCCGGATCGTCCTGGTCGCCGGATTCCAGGGCGTCAGCCAGGACACCCGCGACGTCACCACGCTGGGCCGCGGCGGTTCGGACACTACCGCCGTCGCCCTGGCCGCCGCACTGCACGCCGACGTCTGCGAGATCTACACCGACGTGGACGGCATCTTCACCGCGGACCCGCGGATCGTGCGCAACGCGCGCCGGTTGGACACGGTGACGTTCGAGGAAATGCTCGAGATGGCGGCCTGCGGCGCGAAGGTGCTGATGCTGCGCTGTGTGGAATACGCCCGCCGCTACAACATTCCGGTGCATGTCCGTTCGTCGTACTCGGACAAACCAGGCACCGTCGTCGTCGGATCGATCAAGGACATCGCCATGGAAGACCCCATCCTGACCGGAGTCGCGCACGACCGCAGCGAGGCGAAGGTGACCATCGTCGGCATACCCGACATCCCCGGCTATGCGGCCAGGGTGTTCCGGGCCGTCGCCGACGCCGACGTGAACATCGACATGGTGTTGCAGAACGTCTCCAAAGTGGAGGACGGCAAGACGGACATCACCTTCACCTGCTCGCGCGACAGCGGGCCTACGGCGGTGGCCAAGCTGGACGCGCTCAAGGACGAGATCGGCTTCACGCAGCTGCTCTACGACGACCACATCGGCAAGGTGTCGCTCATCGGCGCGGGCATGCGCAGCCACCCCGGTGTCACCGCGACCTTCTGTGAGGCCCTGGCGGAGGTCGGCGTCAACATCGAGCTGATCTCCACCTCCGAGATTCGCATCTCCGTGCTGTGCCGCGACACCGAACTAGACAAGGCCGTCGTGGCGTTGCACGAGGCGTTCGGACTCGGCGGCGACGAGTCGGCGACGGTGTATGCGGGGACGGGCAGGTAAATGGTTGCGATAGGCGTTGTAGGCGCCACCGGCCAGGTGGGCCAGGTGATGCGCAGGTTGCTCGAGGAGCGGGACTTCCCCGCAACGTCGGTGCGGTTTTTCGCGTCGGCCCGCTCGCAGGGCCGCAAGCTGGCATTCCGCGGCCAGGAGATCGAGGTCGAGGACGCCGCCAAGGCCGACCCGACCGGCCTGGACATCGCATTGTTCTCCGCCGGCAAGACCATGTCACTGGTGCAGGCGCCGCGGTTCGCCGCGGCCGGGGTGACGGTGATCGACAATTCGTCGGCCTGGCGCAAGGATCCCGACGTGCCGCTGGTGGTGTCGGAGGTGAATTTCGACCGGGACGCCCACCGCCGACCGAAGGGCATCATCGCCAACCCGAACTGCACCACGATGGCCGCGATGCCGGTGCTCAAGGTGCTGCACGACGAGGCCGAACTGGTGCGCCTGGTGGTCTCGAGCTACCAGGCGGTGTCCGGCAGCGGGCTGGCCGGGGTCGAGGAGCTGGCCACGCAGGCGCGCGCCGTTATCGACGGCGCCGAGCAGTTGGTGTACGACGGCTCCGCGGTCGAGTTCCCGGCGCCCAAGACGTACGTCGCGCCGATCGCCTTCAACGTGGTGCCGCTGGCCGGCTCGCTGGTGGACGACGGCTCCGGCGAGACCGACGAGGACCAGAAGCTGCGGCACGAGAGCCGCAAAATCCTCGGCATCCCCGAGCTGGCGGTGAGCGGGACCTGCGTGCGGGTGCCCGTGTTCACCGGGCACTCGCTGTCGATCAACGCCGAGTTCGCCCGCCCGCTCTCACCCGAGCGCGCCCGGCACCTGCTCGACGGCGCACCCGGGGTCAAAGTGGTCGACGTGCCGACCCCGCTGGCGGCCGCCGGCGTCGACGAGTCCCTGGTCGGCCGGATCCGGCAGGACCCGGGCGTGCCCGACGGGCGCGGCCTGGCCCTGTTCGTGTCGGGGGACAACCTGCGCAAGGGGGCGGCGCTGAACACCATCCAGATCGCCGAGCTGCTGGCCGCCCAGCTGTGAGAAGCGGGTGAGCACCGCCCCCACCCGACTGGTCGCGCGGTGCTCGCTTGCATTGACTCTGATTGCGCCACAATGGTTTTGGGTGGCTCACGCCGACCCGCCCGCGCCCGCCCCCGAGCCGATCGTGCAGCCGCTGGCGCCCGGTCAGGTGCTGCGGATCGGCCCGACCGCCGGCACCGGCACCCCGACCCGGGACTACGGCATCGGCGCGACCGACCTCTGCGAGTTCGTCGAGTTCCCCACCGAACTGCTACAGGTCTGCGGCGACAGCTTCGCCGGCCAGGGCGTCGGGTTCGGTGGCTGGTATTCGCCGATCGCGCTGCGCGTCGACACCGCGTCCGTCGACGACCCCGGTGGAGTCCGCTACACCGGCGTCACCGGAGTCAGCAAGCCCCTGCTGGCCGATCCCACACCGCCGGGCGATTCGCAGCTGCCCGCCGGCGTGATTCAGGTCAACCGACACAACTACTTGATGGTGACGACCACGAAAGACCTAGAGCCGCAGAGCTCACGGCTGGTATTGGCCGTACCGGAGCGCGCGGGCTGGCAGACGATTGCGGGGTCCCGGCGGGCCGCCTCCTACCAGGGCGGCTCGCAGACGCAGATAAGTGGCTACTACGACCCGATCCCCACCCCGGATTCGCCGACCGGCTGGGTGTACATCGTGGCCGACAGCTTCACCCGCAGGGACCCCGTCGTGCTGTATCGGGCCACCCCGCAAACGTTCATCGACCGGTCCAAATGGCAGGGCTGGGCGGCCGGGCCGGGCGGCGGCTGGGGCAAGCCGCCCACCCCGCTGTGGCCGGACGCGGTGGGCGAGATGTGCATTCGGCAAATCGATGGCAAGTCCGTGCTGTCCTACTTCAACTCCGTCACGGGCAACATGGAGGTCCGCGTCGCCAACGACCCGACGGCGTTGGGCGACGCGCCGGTCACCACGGTGGTGCAGCACGACGAGTGGCCCGAGCCCGCCGAGAGCCTGCCGCCGCCGTACGACAACCGGCTCGCGCAACCGTACGGCGGGTATATTTCCCCCGGCTCCACGCTCGATGAGCTGCGAATCTTCGTGAGCCAGTGGGACACTCGCGCCCGGGTGGCCGCGCCGTACCGGGTGATCCAGTTCGCCGTCAATCCGTTCAAGCCGGAGTAAACGCCGCGCCGCTCAGCTCACAGCTGCTACATAACTAGCGCAAAGCCGCAACTATTGTTAACGCCTTCATCATTTGTCTCATGAGTGAAACATCTGAAACCCCCTCCGTGCGGTCCTCCACCGCAACTGCGCCGACGCCATACCGGGCCCCGCGGGTATTCCAAATCGCCGCGTGGGTCGCCATCGTCGCCGGAATCGTGTTCATCGTCGCCGTCATCTTCTTCACCGGCTTCATCCTCGGCCACCGCGGTGGCCACCACGGCGGACATCACCACCACCACAAGCACCACGCGGCGTGGATGCACCAGCACCGCATGGGCGGCCCGGCCGGACCCGGCGCCGGCGGACCGGCCGGCGTCCAGCAGGGCGGACCGGGCGCGGCGACCCCCGGCGCCCCCGGCCCCAGCCAGATCCCGTCGTCGGTCGCCCCGTCCCGGACGCCGTGATCCTCACCCACTGACCGAACAACCAGCAGCCCGGTGCTCACCAGAGCGCCGGGCTGCGTGTCGTTGCGTCACCGGCAGCGCGCCGCGTCTGGATTCACAGCAAGTTTGTCGGCCGAACCTGTTACGTGCGATGGGCCTCTGGGCATCATTCAAGGCATGAGCGAGACACCCGAACCCTCGACCCCGCCGACCCCGCCGCCTCCCGCCGCCGCGGCCACCGCCCCGCCGCCGCCGGAGCGGGTGCGGCCGCCGCGGCTCTATTCCGCCGCCGCGTGGGTGATCATCGTCGCCGGCATCGTCTTCATCATCTCCACGGTGTTCTTCGCCGGCGCCTTCGTATACGGCCATTACCACCACTGCCACCACCACCACGGCCCGGTGTTCAGGCCGAGCGGCGGTGCCGGCGCCCCCGGACCGGGCGACGGGCGTTTCGGGCCCGGACCGGGCAACGGGCCGTGGGGCCCCGGACCGGGCGGGCCGTGGGGGCCCGGACCCGGCAACGGCCCGGGCGCTCACGGCGGCCCCGGGTTGATCGTGCCCATGCCGCCGGGCGGTCCGGGTGGACCCGGCGGGCCGGCCAGCGGACCCGGTCTGAGCGGCCCAGGTCAGCCGCCGGCGAGCGCGGTCAGCCCCGGCCCCACCGCGCCGACGCCGCGTCCGTAACGGAATTGGCGCGCAGGAACATTCGTCGCCCAAACATGGAGGCAGCCCCGCAAGCGAGGAGATAGCGACATGACGGAGAGTTTCACCACCACTGACGCCGGCATCGCTGCGCCCAGCGACGACCAGTCGTTGACGATCGGTCCCGACGGCCCGATTCTGCTGCAGGACCACTACCTGATCGAGCAGATGGCCCAGTTCAACCGGGAGCGGATCCCGGAGCGTCAGCCGCACGCCAAGGGCGGCGGCGCCTTCGGCACGTTCGAGGTCACCAACGACGTCAGCAAGTACACCAGGGCCGCCGTCTTTCAGCCCGGCACCAAGACGGACATGCTGGCCAGGTTCTCCACTGTCGCCGGCGAGCGCGGCAGCCCGGACACCTGGCGCGACCCGCGAGGTTTCGCGCTGAAGTTCTACACCAGCGAAGGCAATTTCGACCTGGTCGGCAATAACACACCGATCTTCTTCATGCGGGACCCGCTGAAATTCCAGCACTTCATCCGGTCCCAGAAGCGCATGCAGGCGACGAACTTGCGCGACCACAACATGCAGTGGGACTTCTGGACGCTCTCACCGGAATCCGCGCACCAGGTGACCTGGCTGATGGGCGACCGCGGTATTCCCAAGACGTGGCGGAACATGAACGGCTACAGCAGCCACACCTACAGCTGGATCAATGCCGCCGGCGAAATCTTCTGGGTGAAGTACCACTTCATCACCGACCAGGGCATCGACTTCCTGACCCAGGAGGACGCGGACCGGCTGGCCGGCGAGGACGGCGATTACCACCAGCGCGACCTCTACGAGGCGATCGAGGGCGGCAACCACCCCAGCTGGACGCTCAAGATGCAGATCATGCCGTACGAGGAGGCCCGGAACTACCGGTTCAACCCGTTCGACCTGACCAAGGTGTGGCCGCACGGCGACTACCCGTTGATCGACGTCGGCAAGATGACGCTGAACCGCAACGTCACCGATTACCACACCGAGATCGAGCAGGCGGCCTTCGAGCCGAACAACACCGTGCCGGGCACCGGACTGAGCCCCGACAAGATGCTGCAGGCCCGCGGGTTCTCCTACTCCGACGCGCATCGCGCCAGGCTGGGGACGAACTACCGGCAGATCCCCGTCAACACGCCGAAGGTGCAGGTGAACAGCTACTCGAAGGACGGCGCGATGCGGGTGAAGAACGTCTCCGACCCCGTCTACGCGCCCAACTCCTACGGCGGCCCGCACGCCGACCCGGCTCGCGCCGCCGAGGTGCGCTGGCACGCCGACGGCGACATGGTCCGCGCGGCCTACACGTTGCACGCCGAGGACGACGACTGGGGACAGGCCGGCACCATGGTGCGCGACGTCCTCGACGACGCGGCCCGGGACAGGTTGGAGCACAACATCATTGGACATGTCTCCAAGGGCGTCAAGGAGCCGGTGCTGTCGCGGGTGTTCCAGTACTGGCGCAACGTCGACCCCGACCTCGGCAAGAAGGTCGAAGAGGCCGTGCGGGCCAAATAACCGCGTCCAACGTCGAGTTGTCGGGCCTTTTGGACACCATTTGGCCCGACAACTCGACGTTCGCTACACGGCAGCCGCCCTGGCATGATCGAAAACCATGACCATGCGGATCTGGGCCGCGGTGGTGACCGTGGGTGCGGCGGTAGGGACGGCGCTGGGCGCGCCCGTTGCGGCGGCGCACCCGTCGGATCCGGGGGTGGTGAACTACGCGGTCCTGGGCAAAGGATCGGTGGGCAACATCGTCGGGGGCCCCATGGGTTGGGAATCGGTGTTCACCCAGCCGGTGCAGGGCGACTGGGTGGACGTTCCCGTGTGCAACAACTGGGCCGACATCGGGTTGCCGGAGGTGTACAACGACCCGGATCTGGCATCGTTCAACGGTGCCGTCACGCAGACGTCGGCCAACGACCAAACCCACTTCGTCAAGCAGGCGGTCGGGGTGTTTGCCACCAACGACGCCGCCGACCGCGCTTTCCATCGGGTGGTGGATCGAACGGTGGGCTGCTCCGGCCAGACCACCGCGATGCATCTGGACAACGGCGTTACGCAGGTGTGGTCGTTCGACGGCGGGCCGCCCGGTGCCGCCGATGCGAACTGGACCAAGCAGGAAGCCGGCACCGATCGGCGGTGCTTCAATCAAACCAGGCTGCGGGAAAACGTGTTGCTGCAGGCCAAGGTCTGCCAGTCTGGCAACGCCGGGCCGGCGGTCAACGTGCTGGCCGGGGCGATGCAGAACGCGCTGGGCCAGTGAGCCGGGTGCTGCGTCCGCTTGAAATCCGGCGAGGACGGGAATATGTCGGGGCCATCTGTTAGATGAAGTAGTGGCGGTTACCGTTGCCTTAGCCGGTTGGGGGAAGCGGTCCGCGGACGCACGTTCAGGCTTGCTCAGGCCCGAAGGGATAGTGATATGACGTTCGCCGCCATCACTACCGCCCGCTCCGAGCTGGGCAGCCCCGAGCTGGCCGATTCCAAATCCGCCGCGAGCTACATCGCCGACGGCTGCCTGGCGGATGCCCCCCTCGGGCGCGTGGGTCTGGAGCTGGAAGCCCACTGCCACGACGCGGCCGACCCGCACCGCAGGCCCGGCTGGGACGAGATCGCCGAGGTCCTGGCGCTCTTGCCGGAGTTGCCGGGCGGCAGCCGGATCACGGTGGAACCCGGCGGTGCGGTGGAGTTGTCCGGTCCGCCGGCCGACGGGGCGGTGGCCGCCATCGACGCGATGCGGCAAGACCAGGCCGTGCTGCGGTCGGCGTTCGCCGACGCCGGGCTGGGTCTGGTTTTCCTGGGGGCCGATCCCCTGCGCCCGCCCAAGCGCATCAACCCGGGCCCGCGATACCGCGCCATGGAGCAGTTCTTCGTGTCCAGCCGCTCGGGTGATGCGGGCTCGGCGATGATGACGTCCACCGCGTCCATTCAGGTCAACCTGGACGCCGGGCCGCGCGCCGGCTGGGCGGCGCGGGTGCGGCTCGCGCACGCGCTGGGCCCCACCATGATCGCGATAGCCGCGAACTCCCCGATGCTGCGTGGCGAGTTCACCGGGTGGGCCTCGACCCGCCAGCGGGTGTGGGGGCAGATGGACTCGGCGCGGTGCGGGCCCATCCTTGGGGTCAGCGGCGACGAACCGGGCACCGACTGGGCGCGCTACGCGCTCAAGGCCCCGGTGATGCTGGTGAACAACCCGGACGCCGTGCCGGTCACGCACTGGGTGCCCTTCGCCGACTGGGTCGACGGCCGGGCGCTCCTGGGTGATCGCCGTCCGACCGTGGCCGACCTGGAATACCACCTGACCACGCTGTTTCCGCCCGTGCGCCCGAGGCAGTGGCTTGAGATCCGCTATCTCGACAGCCTGCCGGACGACTTCTGGCCGGCCGTGGTCTTCACCCTGGCGGCGCTGCTCGACGACCCGGTCGCCGCCGACATCGCGGCCGAGGCGGTCGAGCCGGTGGCCACCGCCTGGGACACCGCGGCCCGATTGGGCCTGCGTGACCGGCGGCTGTACGCCGCGGCCATCAAGTGCGTGGCCGTCGCCGCCCGGCTGGCACCCCCCGAACTCGGCGATTCGATGCAGCGCCTCCTCGACGCGGTCGAGCGGGGCCGATGTCCCGGTGACGACTTCTCCGATCAGGTGATTCAGGACGGCATCGCGCCCACCGTGTCGCGACTGGCGCAAGGGGGGCCGTGACCTTAAGGGCAGGCCTTGCCGACGATTTGACGCGGGCGCGAGCACGGACGTTGCGGCTGGTCGACTTCGACGACGCCGAACTGTGCCGGCAGTACGACCCGCTGATGAGCCCGCTGGTGTGGGACCTCGCGCACATCGGTCAGCAGGAGGAGCTCTGGTTGCTGCGCGGCGGTGACCCCGCCCGGCCCGGCATGTTGCCACCCGCCGTCGAGGGCCTCTACGACGCCTTCGTGCACTCGCGCGCGAGCCGGGCCGACTTGCCGCTGCTGTCCCCGGACCGCGCGCGGTCGTATTGCCGGACGGTGCGGTCGGCCGCCCTCGATGCCCTGGACGCCCTGCCCGAGGACGCCGACGGCTTCGCGTTCGCGTTGGTGATCAGCCACGAGAACCAGCACGACGAAACCATGTTGCAGGCGTTGAACCTGCGCACCGGCGCCCCGCTGCTGCGCGACTCGGCGGCTTTGCCCCCCGGCCGGCCCGGGGTGGCCGGCACCTCGGTGCTGGTGCCCGCCGGCCCGTTCGTGCTGGGCGTGGACGCCGCGAGCGAGCCGTACTCGCTGGACAACGAGCGGCCCGCCCACGTCGTCGAGCTGCCGGCGTTCCGGATCGGCCGGGTGCCGGTCACCAACGGCGAATGGCGGCAATTCATCGAGGACGGCGGGTACCTGCAGCCGCGCTGGTGGTCCGAGCGCGGCTGGGAGCACCGCCGGCGCGCGGGCCTGACCGCCCCGCAGTTCTGGAGCCCCGACGGGCGCACGCGCACCCGGTTCGGCCACGTCGAAGACATTCCCGCCGACGAACCGGTGCAGCATGTCACCTACTTCGAGGCCGAGGCCTACGCGGCCTGGGCCGGCGCGCGGCTGCCAACCGAGATGGAGTGGGAGAAGGCCTGCGCGTGGGATCCCGCCACCGAGAGCCGGCGCCGCTACCCGTGGGGCGCGCAGCCGCCCTCCGATGCCCTCGTTAATCTGGGTGGAACGGCGTTGCGCCCGGCGCCCGTCGGGGCCTACCCGGCCGGAGCCTCGGCGTACGGGGCGGAGCAGATGCTCGGCGACGTGTGGGAGTGGACCGCCTCGCCGCTGCGGCCCTGGCCCGGTTTCGCCCCGATGATCTACGAGCGCTACTCGCAACCGTTCTTCGAGGGCGACTACCGCGTGTTGCGCGGGGGCTCGTGGGCCGTGGAGCCCACCATCCTGCGGCCGAGCTTCCGCAACTGGGACCATCCGATCCGGCGCCAGATCTTCTCGGGTGTCCGGTTGGCTTGGGACGCAGAGGATTTCGCCTGATGTGCCGTCACCTGGGCTGGCTAGGGGCCGACGTCACCGTCTCCTCGCTGGTGCTGGACCCGCCGTATGGCCTGCGGGTGCAGTCGTACGCACCCCGCCGGCAGAAGCACTGCCTGCTCAACGCCGACGGTTGGGGCGTAGGCTTTTTCGATCACTCTGCGCAAGGCGTTGTGCCGCGCCGCTGGCGCAGCCAGGCGCCGTTGTGGGGTGACGTGTCGTTCGAGTCCATCGCGCCGGCGCTGCGCAGCCGCTGCGTGGTGGCCGCCGTGCGCTCGGCGACGGTCGGCATGCCCATCGACGTCAGCGCGACGGCACCGTTCACCGACGGCCAGTGGTTGTTGTCGCACAACGGGGTGGTCGACCGTGCCGTGTTGCCCGCGACGTCGCAGGCCGAATCCGTCTGTGACAGCGCGTTGCTCGCGGCCGTCATCTTCGAACGCGGCCTCGATGCGCTCGGCGAGACCATCACCGAGATAGCGGCGGCGGACCCGAATGCCCGGCTGAACATCTTGGCCGCCAACGGTTCTCGCCTGGTGGCGACTACCTGGGGGGACACCCTTTCCGTCCTGCGCCGCGCGGACGGTGTCGTGCTGGCCAGCGAGCCCTACGACAACGACTCCGACTGGGAGGACGTGCCGGACCGCCACCTCGTCGAGGTCACCGCGACGGGCGTCGCGCTGACCCCGCTGGATCGCTCGGAAGGTTATCGATGACGCTGACACTGGCAAACCACCTCGCCGCCGACTCCGCGTACCAGGCGTTGCGACGCGATGTGTTCGACGGCTTGCAACAGACGCCGAAATCGTTGCCGCCCAAGTGGTTCTACGATTCGCTGGGCAGTCATCTGTTCGATCAGATCACCCGGTTGCCCGAGTACTACCCGACCCGTGCCGAGGCCGAGATCCTGCGCGCGCGGTCGGCCGAGGTCGCGGCGGCCAGCGAGGCCGACACCCTGGTGGAGTTGGGCAGCGGGACGTCGGAGAAGACGCGGCTGCTGCTCGACGCGCTGCGCGAGCGCGGATCGCTGCGCAGGTTTGTTCCGTTCGACGTCGACGCCGGCATCCTGTCCACGGCCGCGGCGGCCATCCAGCGGGAATACGACGGCGTCGAAATCAACGCCGTCTGCGGCGATTTCGAGGAACACCTGACCGAGATCCCCGCCGGTGGGCGACGCCTGTTCGTGTTCCTGGGCTCGACGATCGGCAACCTGACCCCGGGACCGCGCGCGGAGTTCCTCTCGAGCCTGTCCGCGCAGATGCGGTCGGGGGACAGCCTGCTGCTGGGCACGGATCTGGTCAAAGACACCGGCCGGCTGGTGCGGGCCTACGACGACTCGGCCGGCGTGACGGCGGCGTTCAACCGCAACGTGCTGGCGGTGATCAACCGGCAGCTCGACGCCGATTTCGACGTCGAGGCCTTCCAGCACGTGGCCCGCTGGAACGCCGAAGAGGAACGCATCGAGATGTGGTTGCGCGCCGGCCGTGGCCAGCGGGTGCGCGTCGACGCGCTGGACCTGACCGTCGATTTCGCGGCCGGCGAGGAGATGCTCACCGAGGTGTCGTGCAAGTTCCGCCCGGACGGGGTGAGCACCGAATTGGCCGACGTGGGACTGCGTCCCACCCGGTGGTGGACGGACGCCGCGGGGGATTTCGGGTTGTCGTTGGCCGTGAAGTGACCGCCTGCGGTTCGCTGGCGGAGCGCTGGCGGGCGGCCCGCCTGCCAGCGGCCGGGCTGCACCTGGACAGCGCCGCCTGTTCGCGGCAGAGCCTCGCGGTGATCGATGCCGCCACCCAGCACGCGCGCAACGAATCCGAGGTCGGCGGCTACGTCGCGGCCGAGGCGGCCGCGCCCACGCTGGACGCCGGACGCGCCGCCTTCGCCGCGCTGGCCGGCATGCCCGACGCCGAGGTGGTGTTCACCACCGGCTCCCTGAACGCGCTGGATCTGCTGCTCGGCGCGTGGCCGGCGGACCGCCGCAGGGTGGCGTGCCTGCCCGGCGAGTACGGCCCCAACCTGGCGATGCTGGCCGCCCATGGCTTCGACCGTCAGCTGCTGCCCGCGCTGGAGGATGGCCGGGTGGCGCTCGACGACGCGGCCCTGCAGCTCGAGGCCGACCCGCCCGATCTGGTCCACCTGACCGCGGTCGGCAGCCACAGCGGTGTGGTGCAGCCGTTGTCGATGGTGGCGCAGCTGTGCCGCGAGTTGGGCTTGCCGCTCGTCGTCGACGCCGCCCAGGCGCTGGGCCAGGTGGACTGCGCCGTCGGCGCCGACGTGACCTATGGGTCGTCGCGCAAGTGGATCGCGGGGCCGCGCGGCGTCGGGGCGCTGGCGGCGCGCCGCGAGCTGATGGAGCGCTTGCGGCCAAGGCTGGCGGCGCCGGACTGGCTCGCGGGGTCGTTCACGGTGGCGCAGCAACTCGAATTCGGCGAGGCCAATACCGCCGCGCGCGTTGGCTTTTCGCTGGCGCTCGGGGAGCATCTGGCGTACGGGCCGCAAGCGGTGCGGGCCGGGTTGGCCGAGCTGGGCGCCACCAGCCGCCGGGTGCTGGCCGACGTGGCCGGCTGGGCCGTGGTCGAAGAGGTCGAGGAGCCCAGCGCCATCACCACCCTGGCCCCGGTCGACGGGGCCGACCCGCAAGCCGTGCGGTCGTGGCTGCTCGCCGAGCAGCGGATCCTCACCACCTTCGTCGGTGTGCGGCGGGCGCCCCTGGAGCTGGCTGGGCCGAGGCTGCGGATCTCGCCGCACGTCGACACCACGGCCGACGATCTGGAGACCTTCGCCGAGGCGCTGATCGCCGCGACGGCGGCGACATCGGCTTGATCGCTAGCCCGCTTTGTGCGCCGTCAGCAGGTAGGCGGGCATCTTCACCCGGCCCTTCTCGTCGCGCTCATGCGTCGGGAATTCGAAAGGCGCGTCGGGAATCTCGACGGCGTTCGACAGGATGAAGGCCGGCCGGATCTCGTCGACCTCCCAATACTTGCTCACCGCGGCGCGAAGCTCGTCCTCGTCGACCTCGTTGGGCTTCGGTTCCATCTCGGCGGGGAAGGCGCCCTTGGCGAACACCAGCACGAACAAGCTGGCGCCCGGAGCGGCCGCGCGGTGGATGGAACTCAGGTAGCCGTCGCGGCCCTCGACCGGCAGCGAGTGAAACAGCGTGGAATCGACGACGGTGGAGAACCGGCCGTCATAACCGGTGAACGACGTGATGTCGGCCTGAACGAAGCTGGCCGTGGTCAAGCCGCGCTCCCGGGCGGCCTTGGCCGCCGCGGCGACGGCGGTCGGCGTCAGGTCGACACCGACCACCGTGTAGCCCTGGGCGGCGAGCGCCAACGACAGCTCGGCGAACCCGCACCCGGCGTCCAGCACGTCGCCGCGGAACATCCCCGCCGCGGCCAATGCGGCCAGCTCCGGCTGCGGCTCACCGATGTTCCACGGCGGCGGACCCGCGAAGTGCGCCTGCTCGCGGTATGCGCCGTCCCAGTCCATAACCTGATCGTCCGTCATGGTTGGCAACGTACCCCGCGGTCAGGAGTCCCAGGTGTGCACCGGCTCGTTGGCGTGCATGTGTTCGCAGTACCGGCGCAGCATCTCGGCCAACGCCGCCGGCCGGGTCATTCCCCCGTCTTCCAGCGCGCGCACGGTGGACACCTGCCAGGTGGCGCCGTTGCGGCCCGTCCGGGCGCGTCCCTCGATGACCCCGAGGAAGCGGTCCCGCACGTCCGCGTCCGCGCCCCAGCGGCGCAGTCCCGCGTCGGCGATCGGCAGCAGCGTGTCCAGCACCAGCTCGGTCGCCCGCACGTGGCCCCGACCCGGCCAGTGCAGCCGGGCGCCGATGCCGCTTCGCGCCGCCTCGAGGAAATTCGCTTGTGCCACAGCGAAATCCATGTCGGCACACAGGGGGTTGTCGTCCTCGGACAGGCTGCGCAGCAGGCCGTAGAAGAACGCGGAATTGGCCAGCATGTCCACCACGGTCGGCCCGGCCGGCAACACCCGGTTCTCCAGCCGCAGGTGCGGGCGCCCGTCGACCACGTCGTAGACCGGCCGGTTCCACCGGTACACGGTTCCGCTGTGCAGCCGCAACTCGGACAGCTGCGGCGCCCGCCCGGCGGCCAGCTCGGCGACCGGGTCCTCGTCGGACACCTCGGGCAGCAGGGACGGGAAGTAGCGGATGTTCTCTTGGTAGAGGTCGAGGACCGAGGTGATCCACCCTTCGCCGAACCACACCCGCGGCCGCACGCCCTGGGACTTCAGCTCCTCGGGCCGGGTGTCGGTGGACTGCGTGAACAGCTCGATGCGGGTTTCGGACCACAGCTGGTGGCCGAAGAAGTATGGCGAGTTCGCGCCCAGCGCCAGCTGCGGCCCGGCCACCACCTGGGCTGCGTTCCAGTTGGCGGCGAACGCTTCCGGGGCCAGCTGGAGGTGCAATTGGATGCTGGTGCAAGCGGATTCGGGGGCTATCGACACGGCCTGCCAGCTCAGCGGTTCGGGGCCGGAGATGTTGATCGGGATGTCCTCGCCGCGGGCGGTGAAGATCGACTCGTTGAGCGCCGCGTATCGCCTCGAGTCGCTCATCCAGCCGGTGGCCAGGTGTTCGGGCATCAGCGTGGGCAGGATCCCGATCATGACGATGTGGGCCCCACCCGCGCTGGCCTTGATCTCGGCGACGTTCAGGCTGGCCCGCACCTCGCCCTCCAGGTCCAGGGTGGTGTGTCCGGGCAGGGCGTGGGGTGGCACGTTGAATTCGATGTTGTAGGCGCCCAATTCCGGCTGGAAAGCCGGATCGGCGATGGCGTCCAGCACATCGCGGTTCGCCATCGCGGGCTGATAGTCGGCGTCGACGAGGTTGCACTCGATCTCCATGCCGGTGAGTGGCTTATCCGACTCGAAGCGCGACTGCGCCAGCATCGTCTCGAAGACGTCCAGGCACAACTGGAGCTTGCGGCCGTATTCCCGCCGATCTGCGCTGTTGTACGTGGTGCGCTTGACCTCTTCGCCCACACCGCCGATGGAACAGGGTCACCGCCGGTAACGCAAGCTACGCGGTGAGCTTGTCGAGTTCACCCAGACCGTGATGGACTCCTGACGAGTCCGATCACGGGTAAAGGAGAGCAGTTGGCCGGGTCCGCTGAGTTTGTAGCCGCCATCGACCAGGGAACCACCAGCACTCGCTGCATGATCTTCGATCACGACGGTGCCGAAGTGGCTCGCCATCAGCTCGAGCACGAACAGATCCTGCCCCGCGCCGGCTGGGTCGAGCACGACCCGGTCGAAATCTGGGAGCGCACCTCGTCGGTGCTGATGTCGGTGCTCAACCGAGCCAATCTGGCCGCGAATAACATTGCGGCGCTGGGCATCACGAATCAGCGGGAAACCACGCTGGTGTGGAATCGGCGCACGGGGCGGCCCTATTACAACGCGATCGTCTGGCAGGACACCCGCACCGATCGGATCGCATCGGCGCTGCAACGCGACGGACGCGGCGAGGTGATCCGCCGCAAGGCGGGCCTGCCGCCGGCGACGTACTTCTCCGGTGGCAAATTGCAGTGGATCTTGGAGAACGTCGACGGGGTGCGAGAGGCCGCCGAGAGCGGCGACGCGCTGTTCGGCACCGCGGACACCTGGGTGCTGTGGAATCTGACCGGAGGCCCGCGCGGCGGCGTGCACGTCACCGACGTGACCAACGCCAGCCGGACCATGCTGATGGACCTGCAGACCCTGGACTGGGACGACGAGCTGTTGTCGTTCTTTGCGATTCCGCGTGCGATGCTGCCGGCGATCGCCCCGTCGTCATCGCCGCAGCCGTACGGCGTCTGCGCCCAGGCCGGGCCGATCGGCGGCGAGGTGCCCGTCACCGGGATGCTCGGTGACCAGCACGCGGCGATGGTGGGGCAGGTGTGTCTGTCGCAGGGCGAGGCGAAAAACACCTATGGCACCGGAAACTTCCTGCTGCTCAACACCGGCGAGACCATGGTGCGCTCGAACAACGGGCTGCTGACCACCGTCTGTTACCAATTCGGCGACGCCAAACCCGTTTACGCGCTTGAGGGTTCGATAGCGGTCACCGGCGCCGCGGTGCAGTGGCTGCGCGACCAGTTGGGCATCATCAGCGGTGCCGCGCAAAGCGAGTCGCTGGCGCGCCAGGTCGCCGACAACGGCGGAGTCTATTTCGTCCCGGCGTTTTCCGGCCTGTTCGCGCCCTACTGGCGATCCGACGCCCGCGGCGCGATCGTGGGGTTGTCCCGGTTCAACACCAACGCGCACCTGGCCCGCGCGACGCTTGAGGCGATCTGCTACCAGAGCCGCGACGTGGTGGACGCGATGGCGGCGGATTCCGGTGTGCGCCTTGAGGTGTTGAAGGTGGACGGCGGCATCACCGCCAACGACCTGTGCATGCAGATCCAGGCCGACGTGCTGGGCGTGGACGTGGTGCGGCCGGTGGTCGCCGAAACGACCGCGCTGGGCGCGGCCTACGCGGCCGGTTTGGCGGTGGGGTTCTGGGCCGATCCGTCCGACCTGCGGGCCAACTGGCGCGAGGACAAGCGCTGGACGCCGGCCTGGACCGACGAGCAGCGCGCGGCCGGATACGCGGGTTGGCAAAAGGCGGTGCAGCGGACCCTGGACTGGGTCGACGTGACCTAGCTTCCCGGTGCCGCGAGCGTCCGTGTTTGTACACCGACACGCCGGGGCGGGGGAACATTTGCGGACGGTCGCGGCACGAGGGTCAGTCCTCGCCGAGGATGCCGTAGATCTCGCGCCGCGCGCTGTTGAGGATTTCCACGATGCGCTGCTGCTGCTCGGCCGTCGCGGTGTGCGCGGACTGCGCGACCGCGCCGAACAGCTGGCCGATGGCGGCCCGCAGGTTCATCTGACCCGGGTCGGCGCCTTCGGCGATCTCGTCCCACGGCGGGGTCTCGACCTTCCCGGCCGCCGCGCGGCCCTGCTCGGTCAGCTCGAACAGCTTTTTGCTGCCCTCGCTTTCGCTGGCGGTGATCAGGCCCTCGTCGGTCAACAGCTGCAGCGTCGGATAGACCGAGCCGGGGCTGGGTTTCCAGATCCCGTTGCTGCGTTCGGCGATCTGCTGGATCATCTCGTAGCCGTGCATGGGCCGTTCGGTCAGCAGCGCCAGGATGGCCGCCCGGACGTCACCGCGTCTGCCCCGGCCGGGGCCGCGGCGCCATCCGCCGCGCCGGCCGCCCGGCCCGAAGCCGAATCCAGGTCCGAAACCCGGCCCGAACCCGGGGCCGAAACCGGGGCCGAATCCCTGGCCGCCCGCGTGGTCGCGGAGGTTCTCGAAGAATTCCCGACGTGCCTGGCGCCGGGCGCCGTGCAGGCCGAAACCGAATCCCGGATGACCGACGAACGGTCCCCCGGGGGGAGTGAATGGGTTGCTCATTGGTGTAGTCCTCATGCTCTCGGGCTTGGCGCACCGTCGGTGCGCTTCGAGGTATCACGATATATCGGAAACGATCGCGATGCAACGGGTGCGGTGCGGCGGCCGTTGTGACCCGGTGACGTCCGGTTTTGGGGCACTGGCGCATTCACGAGGCCGCGCGCCCGCCGCGGTTTGCGCTCGACAGGCGGCGGGTAGGCACTCTGGGATGAACGCTGATAACCCCAACCTGGCGGTGGGCGGCGGAACCTCCACCGCGACCGGCCTCGCGCAGGGTGGCAGCGCTCCCCGGCGCAACGCACGGCCGTGGGTCAACTGGGCCTTGGCGCTGGCCACTGTGCCCGCCGCCGCCATCGTGATGCTCTTCGCGCTTGGCGCGGTGATGAGCACCGACGGCTGCGCCGACAGCAATTGCCCCAACCTGGGCCACGGCGGCATCAACTTCGGGGTCGCGTTCTATGGCGCGCCCGCGGTTGCGGCCGTCGTGATCGTCATTTCGCTTTTCACCGCGAAGCGCCGCGGCGGCATCGCCGTTCCGCTGTGCGGATGGGCGCTGTTGATCGCCGACGTCGCGCTCATGGCGGCGAGCGTTTCCGGTTAGTGCGTCGGTCAGCCGGGCGGTGAGAAACCACCCGGACTGGGCGGGGCCTGCCGGGGTGGTCCTTGATCCGGCCATGGGACGGCCTGCTGCTGCGGCGCGGGCGGCCACGACGGCCACGGCGCGACGCCCGGCGGCGGCATCGCGGGACGGAGCCGGGCCAGTTCGCGGCGGTGCCGTTCGGCGAGCACGGCGGCGAGCACCAATTCCGGCGGGGCGCCGGGCGGGGGCGGCGGGGCGATGCGCGACACCACGTCACCGGCGATGCGGTATGCCATCTGCTGGCGTAGCTGGCGATCGAGTTGCGTTGCCCGCGAAAGGAATTGGCGCGCGACCTCGGCCTGGCCGGCGGGCAGGCCGGAAAGTTGCAGCGACGACGCCCACCAGGCCAGCGACGGCGGCATCACCGGCGGCGGGCCCAGGCGGGGTGCGCGTTCGTTCACGACGACGGTGCCGGCGAAGATGTCGCCGATCCGCTTGGCCTTCGGCGACAGCATGCTGCAGATGACCGCGGGACTGCCGAACAACATCCAGATCTCCACCACCGACGCCAGAGCCCGAAACAGGGCCTGCCGGAAGCGTTCCGGGCCGCCGTCGTCGGACACCACCCGCAGGCCCATCGCGATCTTGCCCACCGAGCGCCCCCGCGTTGCCGTTTCGAGTATCACCGGATAGCCCAGGAACACCACCACCGTGAAGATGAGCAGCACGGCTGTGCTCAGCGCGGTGTCGAACTGGGTCAGGCTGGCGGCCCACAACATCAGCCCGAGCACGTAGCAGACGACGATCACCGCGATATCGATCAGTGCGCTCACAGCCCGCACCGGCAACTGGGCGATCTGCACATCGAGCACGACGGCGTCGCCGGTCACCACCTCCGACATAACACCGAACGGTACAGGGCGATTAGGCTGCGCAGGGTGGACGTCGACGCATTCGTGCTGGCCCATCGGGGTACCTGGGACCGCCTCGAGCGGCTGGTCGCGAGGCGTCGCTCGCTGACCGGCGCCGAGGTCGACGAGCTCGTCGAGCTGTACCAGCGGGTGTCCACCCACCTGTCGATGCTGCGCTCGGCCTCGTCGGATTCGCTGTTGATCGGGCGGCTCTCCAGCCTGGTCGCGCGCGCCCGTTCCGTGGTTACCGGGGCCCACGCGCCGTTGAGCCGTACCTTCGCCCGGTTCTGGACGGTGTCCTTCCCGGTGGTGGCGTACCGGTCATGGCGGTGGTGGCTGGGCACGGCGGTGGCGTTTTACGCCGTGGCCGTGGTCATCGCGTTCTGGGTGGCCGGCAACCCGGAGGTGCAGTCGGCCGCCGGAACGCCAAGCGAGATCGAGCAATTGGTGAACCACGACGTCGCCGCCTACTACAGCGAACATCCCGCCGCGGCGTTCGCCGTGCAGATCTGGGTGAACAACTCCTGGGTGTCCGCGCAGTGCATCGCCATGTCCGTCCTCCTGGGACTGCCCATTCCGATCGTGCTGTTCCAAAACGCGGCCAACCTGGGACTGATCTCCGGGCTGATGTTCCAGGCCGGCAAGGGCGCCGTCCTGCTCGGGCTGCTGATTCCGCACGGACTGCTGGAGCTCACGGCGGTGTTCCTGGCGGGGGCGGCGGGGATGCGGCTGGGGTGGTCGGTGATCTCGCCCGGCGACCGGCCCCGCGGTCAAGCCCTCGCCGAACAGGGCCGCGCCGTCGTGTCGGTCGCGATCGGACTGGCGGGCGTGTTGTTGGTGTCGGGGCTGATCGAAGCGTTGGTGACGCCGTCGCCGCTGCCGACGTTCGTTCGGCTGGGCATCGGGATCGTCGCCGAGGCCGCGTTCCTGACCTACATCGTGTATTTCGGTCGCCGCGCGGTGAGGGCCGGCGAGACCGGCGACATCGAGGACGCGCCCGACGTGATCCCTACCGGCTAGTTGCGCCGCGAAGGTGCAAGTACCGACACGTTTCCCGGGTGAGGCCGTCGGTAGTTGCACTTTCGCGGCCCGCTAAAGCCGGCCGGTGGCTTTCATCGCCAGGTAGCGGTCGGCCAAGGCGGGGGCCAGCTCGGTGGGCGGGGCGTCGACGACCTCCACCCCGCTACGGCGCAGCCGCGTGGCGATCGCGCGGCGGTCGTTGCGGGACCGTTCGGCGGCCGCCGCGTCGTAGACGGCGGCCGGATCCGAGCGCCCGGCGGCCATTTGGTCGACCCGAGGGTCGGCGACCGCGGCGAGCATCAGGTGGTGTTTCGCCGACAACTGAGGCAGCACCGGCAACAGGCCCTCGTCGAGAGCGGTCGCGTTGAGATCGGTCAGCAGCACCACGAGTGCCCGCCGGCGGGCCCGCCGCGCGATGGCGGAAACCATTGCGGTCCAATCCGGTTCGAGCAGCGCCGGTTGCAGCGGGGCCATCGCCTCGACGAGATGGGCGAGCAGTTCGGTGCGCGACGCGCCGAACACGCCGGCCCGGGTGACCCGGTCGTGGGCGAGGAAGTCGACATGGTCGCCGGCCCGCGACGCGAGCGCCGCCAACAGCAGCGCGGCGTCCATCGACCAGTCCAGCCGGGGCCAGCCGGCGGGGTCGGCGGCGGTCGGGTCGACGCCCACCCGGCCCGCCGAGGTGCGCCCCGTGTCCAGCACGATCAGCACGCGCCGGTCGCGTTCGGGGCGCCAGGTGCGGACGACGACGTCGGCGCGCCGCGCGGTCGCGCGCCAGTCGATCGATCGCACGTCGTCACCGACGACGTACTCGCGCAGCGAGTCGAATTCCGTTCCCTGTCCGCGGATCAGCGTCGGCAGCAGCCCGTCGATCTCGCGCAGCTTGGCCAGTCGCGCCGGCAGGTGCTTGCGGGACAGGAAGGGCGGCAGCACCCGCAGCAGGCCGGGGACCGCCTGTGACCCTTGGCGTCCCGCCAGCCCCAGCGGTCCGATCGAACGGGCGGTGACCAGCGCCGCGCGCTGCTCGCCGCGGCGGACCGGCCGCAGCTGCGACTGGACGTGCTGATGCTGCCGGGCGGGGATGTTGACGGGATGGACGCGGGGCCGCGCGTTTGCACTGGGCGGCCAGGCGTCGCGAACCTGGCCGCGGAACCGGCGCCGACCGTCGTTGTGAATCAGCAGCCCGATGTCCACCTGCTGCGCCAGGCGGGCGGAGCGATCCGGCGAACGGATGTAGCGCATTTTGCGGGTGCTGGCCGCCAGCGCGATGTCCACGATCACCAGGATCGTCAGCGTAACCAGCAGAAAAACGAAAGTCCTTGCCGGCCAAGGGGACAGCGCGATGGGCAGGACGCACACGAGCGCGACCAGCCCGGTGCGTCCGGTCAGGATCACTAGCGGGGCACCGGAACGGACGCCAAGACGCCGTCCAGCACGCCGTCGGGGGTGGCGCCTTCCAGCTCGGCCTCGGGGCGCAGCATCACCCGGTGCCGCAGGGTCGGGCGGGCCATGGCCTTCACGTCGTCAGGGGTGACGTAGTTGCGGCCGGACAGCCACGCCCAGGAACGGGCCGTGGCGAGCAGCGCCGTCGCCCCGCGCGGCGAGACGCCAAGCTGCAGTGCCGGCGAGGAGCGGGTGGCGCCGACGATGTCGACGATGTAGCCCAGTACCTCGTCGGCGACCAGCACGTGCCCCACGGCGTCGCGCCCGGCCGCCAGTTCGGCGGGCCCGGCCACCGGTTTGATCGCCGACAGGTCGCGGGGATCGAAGCCGTGGGCGTGCCGGCCGAGGATGGTGATCTCCGAATCGCGGGGCGGCAGCATCACATTGAGCTTGAGCAGGAAGCGGTCCAGCTGCGCTTCGGGCAGTTGATAGGTGCCCTCGTATTCGACGGGGTTCTGGGTCGCGGCGACGATGAACGGGTCGGGCAGCGGCTGGGCCACGCCCTCCACACTGACCTGGCGCTCTTCCATCGCCTCGAGCAGGGCGGCCTGGGTCTTCGGCGGGGTCCGGTTGATCTCGTCGGCCAGCAGCAGGTTGGTGAACACCGGGCCGGGCCGGAAGGCGAACGCGGCGGTGCGCGCGTCGTACACCAGCGAACCGGTGACGTCGCCGGGCATCAGGTCGGGGGTGAATTGCACCCGTTTGAACTCCAGTCGCAGCGCGGCCGCCAGCGCCCGCACCAGCAGCGTCTTCGCCACTCCCGGAACACCTTCCAGCAGCACATGACCGCGGCATAGCAGCGCGATCACCAGGCCGCTGACCACCCCCTCCTGCCCGACGACGGCCTTCGCGAGCTCGCTGCGCAACGCCAGCAGCGCGCCTCGTGCCGACTCAGCGGTGGGGGTGGTCTCTGCGGGAGAGGAGGACTGTGTCACGTCCGTGTGACCTGCCTTTCGATGTCGTCGAGCGCACGGGCAAGTTGTAGCAGGTCGTGGTCGGTCGCCGGGGGCGGGCCGTACAGCTGGTAGGAGACGAAGGCCGGGTCGGCCCCGCTGCGTCCGGCCACCGCGGCGGCCACCGCGGGGGCCGAGGCCCCGATGCTCAGGCCGAGCCGGGGCAGCAGCCGCTGCAGTGTGGCGGTGCGCAGTGCCGCGGCGGCGCGGTCGCGCGCCCGGCGGGAACGGTAAAGCCGGCCGCGGCCCTCGACCGTCTCGGACGCGCGCACCACGACGGGCAACTCCTCGGCCACCAGCGGGCCGGGGCGCCGGCCGCGCCACAGAGCGACGAGCAGCACCACCAGGCACAGCTGCCAGACGATCCACGTCACGTTCTGCGGGATGAGGTCAAAAATCGAGCCGGGCGGCGCCGGTTCACCCTCGACGCGGTGCGGCGCGTACCAGACCAGCCGGGGCCGGGCGCCGGCGAGGTTCATCGCCAGGGCGGCGTTGCCCTCCTGCAACAGGGCGCCGTTGGTCAGGAAGTCGGTGCTGCCGACCGCGGTGATGGTCCGCCCGCCGTCCCGGAAGCGGATCAGCGCGCCACCGTAGCAGCGAGTCATCTCCCGGCCGTCGGTGGCGCGGTAGCTGTCGCTGGGCCCGAATCGAACCGGCCCGGCCCGGGTCGCCTCGCGCAGAGTGCACTCCGGATCGGTGTCTTCGAACGTCCCGGCCGGCGAGACACGCAGGCCGGGCATCAGCGCCTCGCGGGTGCGTGCCGTCGGTTCCACCAACAGCAGATCACCGGGCGCATTCGCCAGCCGGTCCAACAGCGGGCCGGTCAAGTACTGGCTCTGCGCCACCAGGATCAGCGCGTCGGGACGTGCCGCCCGTTCGACGTCGCCGATGCCGTCGGCGACCACGACGTCTACGCCGCCGCCGCGCAGCAGCGCCACCAGCGCATGGGCACCGTCGGGACCCGTCGACGCCGGATCCATGCGGGCGCCGGGCCGCGGCGCGGTCAGATAGGCGTCGACGCCGGCGATGACGGCGAGCACCACCACGGTGAGGATCACCCAGCGCCACGACCGCCAGCGCTGCACCGCCGTCGGGCCGGCGGCTTCGGGACGCCCGATGGTCGCCATCACCGCACCTGCGCCCACGAGTCGGACGCGGCGCGATGTCCGGGCGCTGCGGGGACGGCCGCCGAGCGTGACCGCAGGTGATCGTCGAGGTCGGCGATCATCCGGTATGCGCTCTGCGTTCCGGGTTGCTCACCGTAGGTGACATCGTTGAAAGCCGTTGCCGCACGGGACAACTCGTCAGCGAGATGGGGCAAGGCGGCGCCGGCATGAAAGGCCAGCTCGTTGGCGGTACGGCCGGGCGCCGGGTCCAGCACGCCCGTCTCCTCGAGCTGGCGGGCGACCGCGCGCAGTCGGTGACGAATCGCTGCGGCCCAGTCACCTTGCGCCGCATAGTTTTCGGCGGTCGCCCGATGCTGGGCCGCGGTGAGCTGTGCGGCTTCGAACAGCTGGTAGTCGCCGCCCCGGTTGGTGCGCATGGTGCGCCGCGCGATGTGGATGGCGGCCGCCAGCGCGATCGCCAGCATGATGAAAAGCACCGTCGCCGTGAGCCACCCACCGGGAAACGAGGCGGTCTTCTGCAGCAACCGGTAGATCATCTCGTTGATCCACTCGGCTACCTGTTCACCCGCCGAGCCCTTGGAGTAGATCGGTTTGTTCAGCTCGTCCTGCGCGGCCTGGTGCGCGGCATCGCGGTCGATGTCGATGGAGGGCACTGTCTTACTCGTCCTCAGACCGGCCGCGTCAGCCAGAGATTGTCGGTGGACGCCGTCCCGTATGGCCCGCCTGCGGCGCCGGTCTGCAGCACTAGATCGAAAGCCTCGGCGCGCATTCGGCGGTCGGTATAGAGCAGCGTGATGACTCCGGCGTTGAACGGGGCGGTGATGATCTCGCCGATCGCGGCGCCTACCGACGTGACCGCGGTGCTGACCAAGAAGGCCCCGGTGGACGGGGTGACGAGGAAGATCTGGCTGACGATGTTGAACGGCACCGCGACCGCGCCCGCGACAACCGATGTCACCAGAACCGTCAGCAGCCGGATGCCGAGCACCCGCCAAAAGCCGTTGCGGACCAGCGCAAACGATCGGGTGATGGCAGCCAGGACGGGCAGGCGCTCCAGCACGATCAGCACGGGCGCGAACGACAGGACCGTGTACAGGTAGACCAGCAACGCGATCACAGCCAGCGCCAGAGGCAGACCCAAGACCACCGCCGCCGCCGGGCTGCCGATGGCCGCCAGCACCGCGATGATCACCGCGACCAGGCCGGCGATAACCGCTACCGCGCCGCCTTCCAGCAGCGCCAGCCCGAGCAGGGGCAGCAGCCGGCCACGGATCTTGACCCAGGTTTCACCGATGGTGATCGGCGAGCCGAACACCGCACGCCCGACGATGACGGTGAGCATTCCCGACAGCAGCACGCCGCCGAGCCAGGCCACCAAGGCGCCGGCGCCCACCGACGTCAACCACGCGCCGATAACTCCCGTGGTCAGCTCGTCGGCCTGGCCGGTCGTAAACCTGCTGTAGGACGCCAGCGGTCCGAAAAAGGCGACCTTGGTGACGATCTGGATGGCCACCACCACGATGGCGGTCAGCCCGAGCGTCGCCTTGGGATTGGCCCGGACGTAGCCGACCGCGCCGTTGAAGATGTCGCCAAGGGTCAGCGGTCGCAGCGGGATGATGCCGGGCTTGATCGCTCCCGGAATCAGTTGCGGCGGGCCGTTTTGCCACCCCGGCGGCGGTCCGTATCCCGCAGGGGGACCGTATCCCGCAGGAGGACCGTAGCCGGGTGGGGGGCCGTAGCCGGGTGGCGGGCCGTAGCCGGGTGGGGGGCCGTAGCCGGGTGGCGGGCCGTAGCCGGGTGGCGGGCCAACCGGATAGCCGGGCGGCGGCGCGGTCACCGTGTTCCGCGGTGTTTGCGGGCGGGCCCGTCAGTCGTCATGGGCTCCATCCTGTCGGTGGTCCGGGCATTTCTCAATCATGGCCAGACTGTCGGCGCGTAGCGTCTCTGGCATGGCCGAACTCAAGTCCCGGCTGCGGGCCGACCTGACCGATGCGATGAAGAGCAAGGACAAGCTGCGCACGGCGACCCTGCGCCTACTGCTCGCTGCGATTCAAACCGAGGAGGTCTCCGGCAAACAGGCCAGGGAACTCTCCGACGACGAAGTGATCAAGGTGCTGGCGCGGGAGTCCCGCAAGCGTGCCGAGTCGGCGGAGATCTACACCCAGAACGGCCGCGGCGAGCTCGCCGCCAACGAACACGCCGAGGCGCGGATCATCGACGAGTATTTGCCGACGCCGCTCACCGAGGCCGAAGTGGCCGATGTCGCCGACACCGCCATCGCCCAGGTCGCCGAGGAGATCGGCGAGCGCCCGAGCATGAAGCAGATGGGCATGGTGATGAAGGCGGCCACCGCGATCGCGGCCGGCAAGGCCGACGGGGCCCGGTTGTCGGCGGCCGTCAAGGAGCGGCTGTAGCGAGCACGACCCGGGTGCCGTCCGGGGCCCGCCTGGTGACGCGCCGGGCGTCGAGCTGCTCCAGCAGCGGGACGGCGACCCGCCGGCTGGTGCCCAGCGCGCGGCGCGCGTCGCTGACGGTGAACGGCTGCGGCAACGCGGCGAGGACGGTGGCCGCCCGGTCCAGCGCGCCGGATCCCAGCACGACGCCGTCGGCGATCCGCGTCAGCCGCCCGGCGCGCACCGCCGCGGCCAGCTCCCGGGGCCCGAGCTTGAGCTCGGCCAGCTCATCGGCCTCCGGCGCCCGAAAAGGCTCGGCGGCCAGCCACTCCTCGATGGTGCGCACCGCCTTGTCGACGCGGGCCGGCAGGCCCGCGCCCGGCGAGCGGACCAGCCCGTCGACCACCTGAAGGCCCGTGCCCGCGAGCAGCGCCGGCAGTAGTTCGGCGGCGGGCAGCCCGACCCGCTGCCGCAGCGTTTCCAGCGGCATCCCCGCCGCGACATCGTGGTCGTCCGCCCAGCTCCGCACCGCCGCGGTCGCGCACTCCCGCCGCCCGGCCCACCAGTCGGGGCCCACCACCCAGTCGCCCACCCGCTGCCCGGCAAGCGGCAGGCCCATCGCTCGCAGTTCGGCCGCCCGGGCGCAATCGGGCGGCCGGACCCGGCCGGTCGCCAGCTCCGCGGCACGATCCCGCGCCGCGCCCCTGCGGCGCAGCGCCGGCGGGGCGACGTCGAGCACTTCGATCCCCGCGGCGATACGGTGTTCCCCGGGATCGCGCAGCAGCCCGACGTCTCCGACACGCAGCGGCAGCTGCCGCGCCAGCCGCAGCCGGGCCGCCGCCTCCCCCAGCTGACGCACCCGCACCGGCACGGCCGCGGACCCGACGTGCAGGACCAGCTGGCGGTGCAGCGCGTCCGCCGACCGCAGGGCGACATCGATCTCGGCGGTGTCGAGCCACGCGCCCGGCGTCCGGACGGCGTCACCGCGACCGATGTGCCGGCGGTCCACGCCGCGCAGGTTCAGCGCGACGCGCGCCACCGCACCGACCGCCGCCTGGTCGCGGCCCAGCGATTGCAGCCCGCGAACCGTGACGCGCCGGCCGGCGTGGTCCAGCTCGTCGCCCACCCGGATCGTCCCGCCCGCCAGCGTGCCGGTCACCACCGTGCCCGCCCCCCGGACGGTGAAGCTGCGGTCGACCCAGAGCCGCACGTCGGCGTCCGGATCCGGGACCGGCAGCCGGTCGGTCAGCGCCACCAGTTCCGCGCGTACCCGCTCCAGGTCGGCGCCGATCGCGACGGGGGCGTCGGCCAGCGACGTCACGGCGAACCGTTGGCGCGCCTGCTCGATGGCCGGACCCGGATCGGCGAGGTCGGCCTTGCTGATGACCAGCAGCCCGTGGCGGACCCCGAGGGCGTCCAGCGCCGCGAGGTGCTCGTCGGACTGCGGCATCCAGCCCTCGGTGGCGGCGACGACGAACATCACCGCCGGAACCGCGCCCACCCCCGCAAGCATGTTGGCCACGAACCGTTCGTGGCCGGGCACGTCCACGAACGCCAGCTGGCGGCCGGCGAGCTCGGTCCACGCGAAGCCCAGGTCGATGGTCAGCCCCCGGCGCCGCTCCTCGGCGAGCCGGTCCGGCCACATGCCGGTGAGCCGGTGCAGCAGCGTCGACTTGCCGTGGTCGACGTGCCCGGCGGTGGCTATGACGAACATGCCCGCACCGCCGCGGCCAGCAGCGCGTCGTCCTGCGGGGCCACCGTGCGCAGGTCGAGCAGGCAGCGGCCCGCCTCGAGGCGGCCGACGACCGGTGGGCTGGCGGCGCGCAGCGCGGCGGCGTAGGGCTCGGGCAGGCTCACGGCGGCGCTGGGCAGTTCGACGCCCGGGGCTCCGCCGCCGCCGACGGCCGCGACGCAATCCACCGCCTCGGCGCCCGGCAGCGCGGCGGCCAGCGACTCGGCGCGGGCCCGCAGCTCCGCCACGTCGGCGGCCAACGCCTCGGCCACCGGTGGGGGCGGGCCCGTCAGGGTCGCCTCCAGCGCGGCGAGGGTGAGTTTGTCGACGCGCAGCGCGCGCGCCGCCGGGTGGCGGCGCAGCCGTTCGATCAGCCCGGCCTCGCCCAGCAGCAGACCGGCCTGGGGGCCGCCGAGCAGTTTGTCGCCGCTCGCGGTGACCAGGTCCGCGCCGTCGCGCAGGGTCGACGTCGCGTCGGGCTCGTCGGGCAGCAGAGGGTGTGGGGACAGCAACCCGGAGCCGATGTCGACCACCAAGGGGACCCCCAGCTTGGCCAATTCCTGGGCCAATTCCGCCACGCCGACCGCCGAGGTGAACCCGGTGACGTGGAAGTTGGACGGATGGACCTTCAGGACGAAACCGGTCTGCGGCCCGATCGCCTCGGCGTAGTCGCGCAGGCTGGTGCGGTTGGTGGTGCCGACCTCGCGCAGCCGCGACCCGGTGGACGCCAGCAGCTCGGGAATGCGGAATCCGTCGCCGATCTCGACCAGCTCGCCGCGGCTGAGCACGATCTCCTTGCCCCCAGCCAGCGTGAGGGCCGCCAGCAGCAGCGCGGCGGCGTTGTTGTTGACCACGTGCACGCCCCCGGCCGTCGGCACCGCCCGTGACAGCGCGGCGAGCGCGGCCTGGCCGCGGCGGCCGCGGCGGCCCGTCGCCAGGTCCAACTCGACATCCGTGGTCCCGGCCGCGGCGACCACCGCGTCGACGGCGGCCCGCGACAGCGGCGCCCGGCCCAGATTGGTGTGCACCACCACGCCGGTGGCGTTGATGACGGGCCGCAGGCTCGACGCCGTGCCGGGAAGCGCGGCGACCGCGCATTCGGCGACGCGCTCGGGCTCGATCTCCCCGGCGCGCGCCCGCTGCTGCGCCTCGGCGATCACCGACTTCACCAGCGCGCGGCCCAGCACCCGCTCGGCCTGGGCGAGGCGCGGATCGGCGAGCAGTGTGTCGGTGCGCGGCACCCGCCGGCGCGGGTCGCTCACGTCAGGCCCGACGAAGTATGGCGGAGGCGGACGGGAATCGAACCCGCCAGCGGCAGCGTCTGCCGTTCGACGGTTTTGAAGACCGCGCCGGTCACCAGACCGGACACGCCTCCTCGGACCATGCCAACGATTATGTATCCGTGACCTATCGACTGACCCAGTACGCCCACGGCGGCGGCTGCGCATGCAAGATCCCGCCCGGCGAGCTGGAGGACGTCGTCCGCGGGTTGGGGGTGGGGGCCCCGCGCGACCCGGCCGGCGAGCTGCTGGTCGGGCTGGAGCACGGCGACGACGCGGCGGCGGTGCGCATCGAGGGCGGCACGGCGCTGATCGCGACGACGGACTTCTTCACCCCGGTGGTGGACGACGCCTACGACTGGGGACGCATCGCGGCCACCAACGCCCTGTCCGACGTCTACGCGATGGGCGGGCGTCCGGTGGTGGCGGTGAACCTGCTGGGCTGGCCGCGTGACGTGCTGCCCTTCGAGTTGGCGGCCGAGACGCTGCGCGGCGGACTGGACGTCTGCGGCCTGGCCGGCTGCCACCTCGCCGGCGGGCACAGCGTCGACGACCCGGAGCCCAAGTACGGGTTGGCCGTCACCGGGATCGCGGATCCGAATCGGTTGTTGCGCAACGACTCCGGCAAGCCCGGCGCGCCGCTGTCGTTGACCAAGCCGCTCGGCGTCGGCGTGCTCAACAGCAGGCACAAGGCCACCGGCGAGCGCTTCGAGCACGCGATCGAGGCGATGACCACGTTGAACGCCGCCGCGGCCGCCGCGGCGCTGGCGGCAGGCGTCGAATGCGCAACGGACATAACCGGTTTCGGGCTGCTCGGGCACCTGCACAAGCTGGCGCGGGCCAGCGGCGTGACGGCGATCGTCGACGCGGCGGCGGTGCCCTACCTGGAGGGCGCGCGGGAGGCGCTGGCGGCCGGCTACGTCAGCGGGGGCACGCGGCGCAACCTCGACTGGGTCGCTCCCCACGTCGACCTGTCCGCGGTCGGCGAGGACGAGGCCCTGTTGCTGGCCGACGCGCAGACCTCCGGCGGGCTGCTGATCGCCGGCGAGATCCCGGGCGCGCCCGTGATCGGGGAGCTGGTGCCGCGCGGTGAGCACACGATCGTGGTGCGCTGAATCCGGCGGGGTTTCGGCAGCCCGCACTAGGGTAAAGGCCATGGCTATGCGCAAGCTTTTCCTGGAATGGCCCGTCGTGCGTCAGTTGCGTTCGGGAGACAAGCTCGGCCGCGGGTCGGCCGTCACCTCGAGGCAGACCCGCGCCGTCATGCCGCGCACGACGACGGCCGACCGGGTGGTGCAAAGCATCTGTCCGTATTGCGCGGTCGGTTGCGGGCAGCGGGTGTACGTCAAGGACGAGCGCGTCGTCCAGATCGAGGGGGACCCGGACTCGCCGATCTCGCGAGGCCGCTTGTGCCCCAAGGGCGCTGCCAGCGAACAGCTGGTGAACTCCCCGGGCCGGCAGCTGCAGGTGCTCTACCGTCCGCCGCGGGCCACTGAATGGCAGCCGCTGGCGCTGGACACCGCGATCGACATGATCGCCGACCGCTTCGTCGAATCCCGCCGCCACACCTGGCAGGACATCGACAAGAAGGGCAACCTGTTGCGTCGCACCATGGGTATCGCCGCACTCGGCGGGGCCACCCTGGACAACGAAGAGAACTATCTCATCAAGAAGCTCTTCACCGCGGCGGGCGCCATCCAGATCGAGAACCAAGCCCGTATTTGACACTCCGCCACGGTTCCCGGTCTGGGAGCCTCCTTCGGGCGCGGCGGCGCCACCCAGACACTGCAGGACATGGCCAACGCCGATTGCATCGTGATCCAGGGCTCCAACATGGCCGAGTGTCATCCGGTGGGGTATCAGTGGGTCGAGGAGGCCCGGGCCCGCGGCGCGCGGGTGATCCACGTCGACCCCCGATTCACCCGCACGTCCGCGGTGTCGGACCGGCACATCCCGATCCGGGCCGGTTCGGACGTGGTGCTGCTCGGCGCCCTCATCAACCACGTGCTGGCCAACGATCTGTGGTTCAAGGAGTACGTCGTCGCCTACACCAACGCCGCCACGCTGATCAACGAAAAGTTCAGGGACACCGAAGATCTGAACGGCTTGTTCTCCGGCTTCGACCCCGAGTCCGGCCACTACGACATGTCCACGTGGGCGTACGCCGACCCGGACGGGTCAAGCCCCGGCGGCGCGGAGCACGGCGCCGAGGCCTCGGCGCGCGCGGCGGGCGACGAACACGGCAGCGGGGGACCGCCGCTCGCGCACGCCAGGGTGAAGCGGGACGAGACCCTGCAGCACCCGCGCACGGTATTCCAGATCCTCAAGCGGCACTACGCCCGCTACACCCCGGAGATGGTCGCCGACGTCTGCGGCATCGGCCGGGAGGATTTCGACTACCTCGCCCGCTCCATCGTGGAGAACTCGGGGCGCGAGCGCACCACCTGCTTCGCGTACGCCGTCGGATGGACGCAGCACACCCTGGGGGCCCAATTCATCCGCACCGCAACGATTCTGCAGCTGCTGATGGGAAACGTCGGCCGCCCGGGCAGCGGCATCATGGCGCTGCGCGGCCACGCCAGCATCCAGGGCTCCACCGACATCCCGACGCTGTTCAACCTGCTGCCCGGCTACCTGCCGATGCCCAAGGCCGGCATGCACGACAGCCTGGCCGACTATCTCGACGCGGTCGGATCGAAGCAACAGAAAGGCTTCTGGGCCAACGCGGACGCCTACACGATCAGCCTGCTCAAGGCGTGGTGGGGCGACGCGGCCACCGAGGACAACGACTGGGCCTACGACTACCTGCCGCGGCTGTCCGGTCCGCACGGCACCTATCAGACCGTGATGGGGATGTTGGCCGACGAGGTCGAGGGCTACTTCCTGCTGGGCCAGAACCCCGCGGTCGGCTCGGCGCACGGCCGCATGCAGCGGCTCGGCATGTCCCACCTCAAGTGGCTGGTGGTCCGCGACCTCAACCTCATCGAGTCGGCCACCTGGTGGAAGGACGGTCCCGAGATCGCCTCGGGCGAACTGAAAACCGAGGACATCGAGACCGAGGTGTTCTTCCTGCCCGCGGCCTCGCACGTGGAGAAGGCCGGCTCGTTCACCCAGACGCAGCGGCTGCTGCAGTGGCGGCACAAGGCCGTCGCGCCGCCGGGCGACTGCCAGAGCGAACTGGCCTTCTTCTACGAGCTGGGCAGGCGCATCCGCCAGCGGCTGGCCGGCTCCGCCGACGAGCGCGACCGGCCCCTGCTGGATCTGACGTGGGACTACCCCGCCGACGAGCACGGCGACCCGGACGGCGAGGCGGTGCTGGCCGAAATCAACGGCTATCACGTCGCCGGGCGCGACCCGTTGTCCTCGTACACCGAGTTGCGCGCCGACGGGGCGACCGCCGCGGGCTGCTGGATCTACACCGGCGTCTACGCCAACGCCGCCAACCAGGCCGCGCGCCGCGTCCCGCAGGGCGGACCGTCGCGCAGCCAGCACGAGTGGGGCTGGGCGTGGCCGGCCGACCGCAGGATCCTCTACAACCGCGCCTCGGCCGACCCGGACGGCAAGCCGTGGAGCGAACGCAAGCGGTACGTGTGGTGGGACCCAGACCAGCGGCGGTGGGTGGGTTACGACGTGCCCGACTTCGTGGCGGACCGGGCGCCGGGCAGCCGGCCCGATCCCGACGTCGGCGGGCCCGACGCGCTGGCCGGCGACGACCCGTTCATCATGCAGGCCGACGGCAAGGGCTGGCTGTTCGCCCCCAAGGGGATGGTCGACGGGCCGCTGCCGACGCACTACGAGCCGCAGGAGTCCCCGGTCGCCAACGCGTTGTATCCGCAACAGCGGAACCCGGCGCGAATCACGTTCCCGCGCAAGGACAATCTGAGCGCGCCCAGCGCCGGGGAGCCCGGCGCCGACGTGTATCCCTACGTGTTCACCACCTACCGGCTGACCGAGCATCACACCGCCGGCGGGATGAGTCGCTGGCTGCCCTACCTCTCGGAGCTGCAGCCGGAGATGTTCTGCGAGGTATCGGAGGAGCTGGCCGCCGAACGTGGCCTCGAGCCCTACGGGTGGGCCACCATCATCTCGCCCCGCGCGGCGATCGAGGCCCGGGTGCTGGTCACCAAACGTGTTGCCCCGCTGGTGATCAACGGCCACACCGTGCACCAGGTCGGGCTGCCGTACCACTGGGGCGTCGGCAGCGACGCGGTGGTCAGCGGGGACGCGGCCAACGACCTGCTCGGCGTGACGCTGGACCCCAACGTGCAGATCCAGGAATCGAAGGCCGGCTCGTGCGACATCCGGCCGGGGCGGCGGCCGCAGGGCGAGGACCTGCTGCGCCTGATCGGCGAGTACCAGTCCCGCTCGGGTGCCACCACCGAGACCGGCAACGCGCGGATCAGCGACGGGGTGTGGAAAGGGGGAGCCGATGGGTCAGCTGAGCGGACCGACCGACCCGACGAGTGACGCCGGCTGGGCCGAGCACAAGCCGCGCAAGGGGTTTTTCACCGACACCTCGATCTGCATCGGGTGCAAGGCCTGCGAGGTCGCGTGCAAGGAGTGGAACCGCAACCCGCGCGACGGCGACCTCGAACTGCTGGGTTCGTCCTACGACAACACCGGCGCGCTGGGCGCCAGCACCTGGCGGCACGTGGCGTTCATCGAGCAGGGCCGCGACCGGATCGAGGAGGCGCGCGAATCCGGGCGCGCCCTCACCGATTTGGGGATGCCCGCGGTCCCCGGCGCCGCGGACGTCACGCCGCCGGACACCCCGGAGTTCCGCTGGCTGATGTCGTCGGACGTGTGCAAGCACTGCACGCACGCCGGCTGCCTGGACGTCTGCCCGACGGGCGCCTTGTTCCGCACCGAGTTCGGCACGGTCGTCGTGCAGGCCGACGTCTGCAACGGCTGCGGCACCTGCGTGGCCGGGTGCCCGTTCGGCGTGGTGGAGCGGCGCAGCGACGGCACCTTCACCACGCCGGCGCAGCGACCGGGTCGCCCGGCCGAGACGCCCGCCTCGGGGGTGGCCCAGAAGTGCACCCTGTGCTACGACCGGCTCGTCGAAGACCAGATCCCGGCCTGCGCCCAGACCTGCCCGACGACGTCGATCAAGTTCGGCGACCACGACGACCTGGTGGCCAAGGCCCGGGAGCGGGTCGCCCAGCTGCACGCCCTGGGTCTGACGGAGGCCCGACTCTACGGCGCCAACGAGCACGACGGCGTGGGCGGCACCGGGTCGATCTTCCTGCTGCTCGACGAGCCGGAGGTGTACGGCCTGCCGCCCGACCCGCGCGTGTGCACCGCCGACCTGCCGCAGATGTTCAAACGCGCGGGCGCGGCCGCGGCGGGGATGTTCGCCGCCGCGGCGCTGGCCTTTTGGAGGAGCCGGTGACCACTTCCGAATTCGACAGCCTTCGTCCGCCGGAACCCGAGGGCGGCAGGCGCCGAAGGGGTAAGCGCGGGGGCCGCCGCGGCGGGGGCGACGGGTCGCGCGAGATGCCGATGGTTCCGGAGGCCGAGTTCAGCTCGTACTACGGGCGCCCGGTGGTCAAGCCGCCGCCGTGGGAGTCGGAGGTGGCCGCGTACCTGTTTCTCGGCGGCGTCGCCGGCGGGTCCGGACTGCTGGCGGCCGGCGCCCAGCTCACCGGCCGCGCGAAGCTGCGCCGCAACGCCCGCCTGACCGGGTTGGCGGCCGTGTTGCTGAGCCTCGTCGCGCTGGTGAAGGACTTGGGACGGCCCGAGCGCTTCCTGCACATGTTGCGGACGTTCAAGCTCACCTCGCCGATGAACCTCGGCTCGTGGATCCTCAGCTCCTTCAGCGCGGGGATCGGGGTGGCGGCCGCGTCTGAGGTCGACCGCTTGACGGGGGAGCGTCTGCCGCTCGGGCCGCTGCGGCCGGTGTTGCGCGCCGTGGAGGGGCCGGCCGGCCTGGAGGCGGCGCTTCTCGCCCCGCCGCTTGCCGTCTACACCGCCGTGCTGCTCTCCGATACCGCGACCCCGACGTGGAACGCGGCCCACGAGGATCTGCCGTTCGTGTTCGTCAGCTCGGCGAGCCTGGCCGCCTCGGGGTTGGCCATGGTCACCACGCCGGTGCACGAGGCCGGCCCGGCCCGGACACTGGCGGTCCTCGGCGTTCTCGGGGACCTGGCCGCCACGAAACTGATGGAACGACGGATGGATCCGGTCGCCGCCGAGCCGCTGCGTCACGGCAACCCGGGAAGGATGCTGCGGTGGAGCCAACGGCTCGTGATCGCCGGCGGGCTGGGAACGCTGCTCGGGGGCCGCAGCCGCGGCATCGCGGCGGTGGCCGGCCTGGCCCTGGCGACGGCGTCGGCGCTGACCCGGTTCGGCGTGTTCGAGGCGGGGCTGGAATCGGCCCGTCACCCCCGCTACACGATCGAACCGCAGAAACGCCGGCTCGCGGCCCGTCGCGCGGCCGGCGTCACGGGGGACTCGATCACCACCGCCGGCTGATCGGCGTCCCGAGCTAACGCCACGGCGCTTTTCGGTCCGATTTCTCGCACTGGCGTTACGCTCGCGGGCGCCCGGGTATCCATACGACTATGACGCATTTCGGCTACACTCTGATGACCGAGCAGAGTGGACCCAAAGACCTTGTCCGGCAAGCCGTTTCAGCCGAAGAGCGTGGTTTTGACTTCGAGGTGTGCAGCGACCACTTCTCGCCCTGGCTGACGTCGCAGGGGCACGCGCCCAACGCGTGGACCGTGCTGGGCGCGGTGGCACACGCCACTGAGCGGGTGGATCTCTACACCTACGTGACGTGCCCGACGATGCGGTATCACCCGGCCGTCGTCGCTCAGCAGGCCGCCACGGTGCAGATTCTGTCGGACGGCCGGTTCACCCTCGGTCTGGGCACCGGCGAGAACCTCAACGAGCACATCGTCGGCCAGGGCTGGCCGACCGTCGAGCGCCGGCAGGACATGCTCCGCGAGGCCATCAAGATCATCCGCGAGTTGTTCGGCGGTCAGCTGGTGAACTTCCGCGGCGACTACTTCCAGGTGGACTCCGCGCGCCTGTGGGACGTGCCCGAGGTCCCAGTCGGCATCGCGGTGGCGATGGGCGGCACCAAGGCCATCGAGAGATTCGGCCGGCTGGCCGACCATTTCGTCGCCGTGGAGCCGGACGGCGAACTCGTCGACGCCTGGCACGCCGCGCGTCAGGCCGCCAACCTGGCGGGCGGCGGCCGCGTGGTCGGCCAGATCCCGGTGTGCTGGGACCCCGACCGCGACACCGCCATCGAGCGCGCCCACGACCAGTTCCGTTGGTTCGCCGGGGGCTGGAAGGTCAACGCCGACCTGCCGACGCCGGCCGGTTTCGCCGGCGCGACCCAGTTCGTCCGCCCCGGAGACGTCGCCGATTCCATTCCTTGCGGCCCGGACCTCGACGCGATCGTCGAGGCCGTCCGGCCTTATTGGGAGGCGGGGTTCACCGACGTGGCGTTGGTTCAGGTCGGCGGCGAATCGCAGGATCTTTTTTTGAAGGAAGCCGCCGAACCTTTGCTTGCCGCGCTGCGTAACGCGGCAAACTGATCCAGGTTTGGGCGGTAGCTGCCCGGGTATCCGGCTTCAGTCGCGCGCCCCCGGCCGTACGGGTCGGTGCGGCGCGCGAACACCGGCTAGCAGCGCCGACCACTTGTTGACCTGCAAAGCGGCTCTCTTGCAGCAACTTTGCCCCGACGTGCGTTCGCCGAAAGGCAAGGAGAGTTGACGATGGGCGATCGATCCGCCAGCACCACCTCCGCATTGGTCAAGGTGCTCAGCGGCGCCAGTTTCGGGCTGGGTCTGAGCGAGTTGCTGGTCCCCGACAAAGTTGCTGCCGTGGCCGGTGTCGACGACACCGACCGGTCGCGACGGGTCATCCGCGCGCTGGGCGCGCGGGAATGCGGCCACGGCGCGGCGCTGTTGGTCGGTCCCGACAAGCTGGTGTGGACCCGGGTGGCCGGTGACGTCCTGGACATCGCGCTGCTGGTGGCCGGGGTGGCCGCCCGCGGTCCGGGACGGCGTCGCCGGGGCACCGTCTCGGCCATGCTGCTCACCGGCATCGGGGGACTCGACCTCTATGCGGCCTTGCGCACGGTTGACGGCGGCGGCCGGCACGTCAGCGGGGCCAGACATCGCACCCTGCGCGCCGCGGTCACCGTGCAGCGCCCCACCGAGGAGGTGTACCGCTTCTGGCGCGACCTGGAAAACCTGCCCAGCTTCATGCAACACCTGAAGTCCGTCACCCCCGGTTCCGACGGACAGTCGCACTGGGTGGCCAACGCCCCGGCCGGACAGTCGGCGCAGTGGGACGCCCAGATCACCGAGGACGACACCAACCGGCGGATCGCGTGGCAGTCGCTGCCCGGCTCGGCGATCGAGAACGGCGGCAGCGTCGAGTTCACGCCCACCGCCACCGGTGACGGCACCGAAGTCCGCGTCAGGATCGGCTACCACATCCCGGGTGGCGTGTTCGGCAAGGCGGCGGCGAGCCTGTTCGGTGAGTCCCCCGAGCAACAAGTCAACGACGACCTCCGCCGTTTCAAGCAGATTCTGGAAACCGGCCAGGTGCTCCGTTCGGACGGATCTCCCGGGGGGACGGCGGCGGTCCGGCAGATGCATCAGCAGCCCGCTCAACCGAACAAAGGAGCTAGCGTATGAGGGCCACCGTCTGGGCGGGTCGCAACAGCGTTCAGGTGGAGTCGGTTCCGGATCCCAAGATCCTCAACGATCGCGACGCAATCGTCCGCATCACCTCGACGGCGATCTGCGGTTCGGACCTTCACCTGTACGACGGTTACATTCCCACCATGAAGCACGGCGACGTGCTCGGCCACGAATTCATGGGCGAGGTGGTCGAAGTCGGCAGGGCGGTCAACAACCTGGCCGTGGGTGACCGCGTGGTGGTGCCCTTCCCGATCGCGTGCGGGGCGTGTTCCGCCTGTCAGCGTGACCTGTATTCGCTGTGCGAGAACTCCAACCCGAACGCCGGCATCGCCGAGAAATTCATGGGTCACTCCCCCGCGGGGCTGTTCGGCTATTCCCACATGCTGGGCGGGTTCGCCGGCGGCCAGGCCGAATACGCGCGGGTGCCGTTCGCCGATGTGGGCCCGCTCAAGATCGAGGACGACCTGACCGACGAGCAGGTCCTGTTCCTGTCGGACATCTTGCCGACCGGCTACATGGGCGCGGAGATGTGCGACATCACCCCGGGCGACGTGGTCGCGGTGTGGGGCGCCGGCCCGGTCGGCCTGTTCGCGATCATGAGCGCGTACCTGCTCGGCGCATCGAAAGTGATTGCTGTCGATCGGGTTCCGTATCGACTGGAGCTGGCGGAGAAGATCGGCGCCACGCCGATCAACTTCGCCGAGACGTCGGTGCTCGAGGAGCTGCGGGATCTCACCGCCGGTCGGGGACCCGACCACTGCATCGACGCGGCCGGCATGGAAGCGCGCAGCGGGTCGGCCCCGGTGGACGCCTACGACCGCGTCAAGCAGGCGGCCCGGCTGGAAACCGAACGCCCGCATGCCATTCGGGAGGCGGCCATGAGCTGCCGCAACGGCGGCACCATTTCGATCGTCGGGGTGTACGGCGGCCTGATGGACAAGTTTCCCATCGGGGCGGTCATGAACCGATCGCTGACCATCAAGACCGGTCAATGTCACGTGCACCGCTACATGCGCCCGCTGCTCGACCGGATCCGCGACGGTGACATCGACCCGACGATCGTCGTCAGCCACCACCTGACCCTCGACCAAGCGCCCCACGGCTACGAGATCTTCAAAAACAAAGAGGACCGCTGCACCAAAGTCATCCTGAATCCGACGTAATGAAGAGATTGGTGAAGGGCAATAGTCATGGGAAATGAATTGCAGGGCAAGAAAGTCGCGATTCTCGCGGCCGACGGCGTGGAGAAGGTGGAACTCGAACAACCGCGCGCAATCCTCGAAGAGGCGGGCGCCAAAGTCGAGCTCCTTTCCCTGAAGACCGGAGAAATCCAGGCCCGCAACCACGATCTCGAGCCGGCCGGAACCTTCAAAGTCGACCGCGCGGTGTCGGAGGCGTCGCCATCCGAATTCGACGGCCTGGTCCTTCCCGGCGGCACGGTGAACCCGGACAAGTTGCGGATGGACAGCTCCGCGGTTTCCTTCGTGCGTGACTTCGTCGCTTCCGGAAAGCCGGTCGCGGCGATCTGTCATGGTCCGTGGACGCTGGTGGAAGCCGGTGTGGCCGAGGGCCGGACGCTGACGTCGTATCCGTCCATTCGCACCGATTTGCGCAACGCGGGCGCGAACGTGGTCGACGAGGAGGTCGTCGTCGACGGCAATTTGATCACCAGTCGCTCACCGAGGGACCTGCCGGCATTCTGCTCTACCATTCTCCGGCAATTCGCGCACGCGGGTTAGCCCGGCGAATGCGCACGCTGTTTGAACCCGCCGGTTTGCGGGCATTAAACAGGCCAAGCAGTGATCGCCGCGGCGATCTGTCGAAAGGCCAAAGTTGACCACAACATGTGCAGGACCCGCTGTCTCGGCTGCTTCGAACGTCTATCAGCCGCAGGACGATTCCCGGTTGCTGGTGGATGTGATGGGAGAAAGCGCGCTCATTCCCGGACGGCGCGTTCTCGACCTGTGCACGGGGAGCGGATTCGTCGCGATCGCCGCGGCGGAGATGGGGGGCGAGGACGTCACGGCCTTCGACATCTGCCCGCACGCCGTGGGTTGTTCCCGTGGCAACGCGGCCGCCGCCGGCGTGAAGGTCGATATCCGGAAGGGCACCTGGAGCGAAGCACTTGACTGCGCGCCGTTCGACGTCGTCGTGTCGAATCCCCCGTACGTGCCTACACCCCCGGACGGCGACAACGAACCGATCAGCCCCAGCGCGGGGCCGTCGTGGGCCTGGAACGCTGGACCGGACGGGCGGATGGTATTGGATCCGCTGTGCGAAGCGGCGCCAAAGTTGCTGTGCGACGGCGGAACCCTGCTGCTGGTGCATTCGGCGCTGTCCGGTGTGCGACAATCGCTGGATTCCCTGAAGTGGGCCGGCATGGACGCGAAAGTCATTGCGTCGAAATGGATACCGTTCGGCCCCGTGATGACAGCGAGGGCGAAATGGCTGGAGAGCGTCGGCCTGATACCCCGGGGACGCCGGGAAGAGGAACTGGTCGTGATCCGGGCGGACAAGCGTTGAGCACCACCCGGGTTCAGGTGGTTGCGGGCGGGCCGGTGCTGGTGTCCGGCCCGGTGCGCATCGAGATGCCGAACGGGCAGGTCGTCGAGTCCGACCGCTTCATGGTGGCGATCTGCACGTGCCGGCGCAGCGGTAACTACCCGTTGTGCGACACCAGCCATCGGCGCTGCCGGAACGTGGGGCGCAAGACCGCTAGTCCAGCGCCACCCGCAACGACGTCCGATCCTGCTGCCACGACGCCATAACCGCGTCGGCCAACCGGTTTTCGATCGCGGCGTGCGCGCGGATCCCGAACACGATGTCGCGGTCGAGCTGCGGCTCCCGGGCGACGAGGTCGCCTACCACGTCGATGCGCACGACGTGCTCGTGCACCGCGTCCGCCTCGACGTGCTCGGCATAGAACTCGATGCAGGCCGACGGTGCACCCATCCGCTGCAGGGCCTGCACCATCCGCTGCGATCCCGGCGGGGAGGTGATCTCGGTCGAGGCGAAGTGCCCGATCGCGGCACCGCGCAGTTCGCGGTGCAGCCCGAACAGAGACATCAGGTTGACCGCCGCAAGCGCTTCGGCCGGGACGACGTCCATGTAGGCCAGATACGTCGTGTCCAGGCCCGCGGCCGCCATCAGATCGGCGAAGAGCTGCTGGTGCAGGCGGGGACCCTGCCCGGCGCCGTACTCGTCGAATTCGATTGCCACGAAGGCGGCTTTGGCGACACCCATCAGCCGCGGAATTGCCCAGGCGTGCGGATCGCCCTCTTTGAGGTGATACACCGACCGGTGCACGAAGTATTCGCGCATCTGCTGCCAGGTTCCGGTGTCACGCAGGTAATACGACGGGCCGGTGCCGTCGACCGGCTCGACCGAGATGGCGTCCATCTCGGCGGCCGCCGTCCGATCCGGCGCGATGGGCCCGACGTCGCGCCGCACGCCCGCCAGGAAGACGCGTTCCAGCTCGCCGCGCAGTGCCAGCAGCGCCGGATTCCACTCCCAGCCGGGGTCGACGCCCGCGAAGCCCCGGTAGTGCAGCTCGTAGCACATGCACAGTGCCAGCTGCAGATCCAGACCGTAGGGATCCGAGTCGCGGACGGACGCACCGATACGGGTCAGGTGGTCGTGTGACGGCGGCCCCGACAGGGCGCGGCGAACGGCGGTCGACAGCGGCCCGTGTGCCTCCGGCAGGGCGGGTTCGGTCGTGATTGATGCGCGGGTCACGTCCACGACTACCCGCAATCCCGGGCCCACAAACGGTGTGGCGTCATCCCTGCCCGTCCTCACCGGGCACTCGAAAGGTGATGTCGGCCGTCGTGCCGGTCGGCGTGCAGTCGAGTTCCAGCGTGTTGCTGAGCGCCCTCATCAGCAACAAGCCCCGTCCACCTTTGTCCGGGTTGGCCTCCGGTGTCTTCCAGGAGCCCCGGTCGGTGATCCGGGCGTGGATCTCGCCGTCTGCGAGTTCGAGGTCGAGCAACATCGTGCCCGGGGCATGCCCGGAATACGCGTGCACGGCGCAGTTCGTGCAGGCCTCGTTGACGACCAACACGATGTCGGCGACCAACTCGTCGGGCAGGCCGGCGCTGTCCAGCCAATCGGCCAACCGATGCCGGATCCCGACCAATCGTTCTGCGCTGGCCTCGGTTTCGATCCGGAGCGGTGACTGCTGATGCCGGTAGATCACCATCGCCACATCGTCGTCATACCCCGCCGCGGGGGCCAGCTCGCGCAGGACCGCATCGGCGACCGAATCCAACGGCAACGTCGTCGTCTTTGCCAGAACCGCAGCCGCGCGGTCGATTCCGTCGTCGATGGACTCGTGCTTGCGCTCGACCAGCCCGTCGGTGAACAGCATCAGGGTGGAGCCGCGCGGCAACACGCGGCTGGACTGCGGGCGAGGTTCGGTGCGACGGACTGCGAGCGGCACCGACGCGGCGTCGGTCAACATCGCCGTCGTGCCGGGTTCGGAGCCGACCAGCACGGCGGGCATGTGGCCGGCGTTGCTGTACTGCAGGACACCGGACTCGGTATCGAGGATCGCCAGAAACACGGTGGTGCAGTAGGCATTCGGGATGAGCGAGGCCGCCGAGTCGAGCTGCTCGAGCAACAGTGCGGGCTCGGCCCCGTTGATCAGCAGCGCTCGCGCCGAGCTGCGCAGCTGACCCATGACCGCGGCCGCCGGCAGGCCACGGCCGACGCAGTCACCGACGACGATGCCGATGCGGTGATCGCCGATGGGCAGCACGTCATACCAGTCGCCGCCGATTTCCAGTGGCGGGACGGCGGGTTCGTAGCGCACCGCGAAGCCCGGCGGCGGCTTTAAAGTCGGCAGCAGGGCGCGCTGCAGCGTCAGCGATGTTTCGCGGGCGCTCTCGAATTGGCGGACATGTTGCATCGCCAGACTGAGGTGGCCGATGAGGACCGTGACCAGCAGCCGGTCTTCGGCGCTGACCCAGCGCGGCGTGCGCAACTGAAGCCACAACGCCAAATCGCCCGCGCCGGAGAGCACCGCCACCAATCCCTGTGCCTTGCCGGGGTCGTCGGGCCGCTCGACCGTTTTGGCCGTCAGCGGCAGCTGATGGCGGGCCTGCTGGAAAGTATGACGCAACCACGGATCCATTCTGCGCCAGTGTATTTCGGACGGCTCGCCCGCCACCTGAACGGTCGGTTCTCCCTCCCCGGCCGGCCAGGTGATGGCAACCACGCGTTGTACGTCGATCGCGGCGCTGCACTCGTCGAGGGTGATGGACAGCAGCTCGTCCACGCTCTTGGCCACCGCAACCGCCGTTGCCAGGCGCAGGACCGCGTTTTCCCTTGCGGCGAAGGCCCGTTCGGCGGTGATGTCGCGCATCGTCCCCACGAACACGTCTTGGTCGCTGCCGCTCCCCTGGACCGCGTTGATGCTGACCGTCACCCAAACCAGGTGCCCGTCGCGATGCCGAATGGGCGTCTCGTAGGCGGAGGCGCCGATGCTCCGGACCAGCCCCTGCTGCTGGCGGGCGCCCTTTTGGTCGACCAACCACGGGTGCGGCCACCGGTAGGGCAGACCTTCGGCGGGATAGCCGAGGATCTCGATCAGGGCGTTGTTCATCTCGATCACGGTGCCCTCGTGGTCGGCGACGAAGAACCCCTCCTGTAACGAATTGACCAGTGCGGTGCGGAATTTGTCGCGGTCGGCCAGCCCCTCGGCGCGGGCGCGCTCGCGCGCGAATCGTTTGGTGCCGTCCAGGAAGCCGCGAGTGGCGATGTCGAGCGGGACCAGCATCTGCAGCAGGAATTCCAGCCCGATCGGTGCGTCGATTCGCACGTCTTGCGACAGGGCGAGGATCAGGTGGACGTGGCGCTCGACGATCTCGAGCAGGCTGACCTGCTCTTGCAGGGCCCGGCGCCCGAGCTCGTACGCGACGGCCAGGCTGTCCTGGTCACGCTCCCGAAGATAGCTGCGCAACGCCGCGGCGTACTGGGCGTGGAACTCGTCGTGGTCGCTCATGTCGAGGACCCCCGATGGCGAGCGGTCAGCACCATGGCATCGTCGGTTTCCTTGGCGTCCTTACCGAGGAGTTCTTCGGCGATCACGACAGCGGTGGCCGAGAAGTCGATGTGCTGCAGGTAACTTTCGGCAATTCCGTCGGTACTTATCACGAGCAGGTCACCGGGGCGGATCGAAATGACTTGCGCCGGTTTGATTTCCGGTATGCGGTAGCCGACGATTCCCGCGGTCAGCCGCGCACTGGATCGGATTTGGGCCCCGGTCGGGGACTTGGCCACCAGGTCGGCGGTGACGTTGCCGACACCCGTCCAAGTCAGCGTGTTGGCCGCGAAGTCCACCCGCGCCAAAGTCATCGCGACTCCTCTGGTGCCCTCCAGCACTCGGTGGCAGAGCTGGATCAAGACTTCGAGCCGCTCAGAGCTGGAGCGCTTGACCGCTTCGATGGCGCGCAGCGCGGCGGTTGCGGCTTCCGGACCGTGGCCGAGGCCATCCACCACTCCGAACAGAGCAGCTTCGCGGTCGATGTCGACGGCGATAGCCCGGTCACCCGAGATGTACTCGCTGGGCAGAGGGCGCCCCGCCCTTGCCCACTCGATTGGCCCGTAGCGACCGTTCTCATACATGGGGCGGGACCCATTTCCACATTTCGACGACCGTTCCCCGGCCGAGCTCCGACTCCACGAACAACTTGTCCATCAGGCGGCGAGAGCCGGGGAGACCCATTCCCAACCCGCGGCCGGTCGAATATCCGTCCTCCATGGCCCGGTCGACGTCGGCGATGCCCGGTCCCTGGTCCTCGGCGCGCACCACCAGGGCCTTGCGGCCGTCCCGGTCGGCCACGAAAACCCGGATGGCGCCTCGGCCGGCGTAGCTGGTGATATTTCGCGCGACCTCGGAGATCGCCGTGGCGATCATCGTGACGTCGGTGAGGGAGAAGCCCAGATCGAGGGCGAGTTGGTGTCCTGCTTTGCGCGCTTCGACGATGTCGTCGGGATTGTCGATGTCGACGACGATATCAGTCTCCACCGTCGCGCCCGATCGTCGGTTTCCGCTGCGCGAGTTGGCGATTC